>CAYXYD010000111.1:0-8866 GCA_964469205.1 uncultured Sphaerochaeta sp.
GCAGGAATATGGATAGAGGTGACCATCTCATCTTTTTGCAACACTGTGCGCTTGACACCAGTGAAGAAATCAGCGATGGCAATCTCCCTTTTCCCTTGTTTTGACTCGATCACCACAGTGGCATCCAGGCAGAGCAGGGCCGGTGCCATATCCGAGCAAGGTGAAGCGTTGACGATGTTGCCCACCACCGTTGCACGGTTACGAATCTGATAGGATGCAAGGTCTTTGGCACATGCACTGAGCAAAGGATACTGCTCTCTTACCTTCGCATCAGTAAGGACCGCATTGATCGTCACAGCAGGTCCTATCGCCAAGCCAGCCTTCTTGTCCCAGGTTATGGTATCGAAGCCTGGTATCTTCTTCAGGTCAACCACCAACTGGGGCCGATAGACACCATTACGGATATTGACCAGCAAGTCGGTCCCTCCGGCCAGAAGCTTCAGGCCTGAGCTTTCTGTTGCAAGCATATCCAAGAGCTGCTCCTTTGACTTTGGAGCCTTGTAAACAAATTTCACTAACATACTTCCCCCTTGTATTCGAAATCCGGCAGCAGGATTGAGAGAGCAAACAAGAAGCCCAGACCTGCATCAAGGCCAGAACTGTGTCCATACGAAGCAAGAGCTTCCCATGTTGATCTATCTGCATCAAGGGAGGAAAAGCTCTTTGCCATTGCGATGAGAGGTTGTGAAAACAACCCTTCAGAAGCAAGGCCCAACAATTGCAATGAAATGTCTGTGGTGATAGGCCGAGGCCTATGAACTAAAGAAGAGAGAACCTCGGAGAGATCCCTATAAAAACTGTGCACATCCTGCATGAAGGATAAAGACATGCCCATATGCAAAGCCAGGAAAAAGCCACAAATGAAGTCATCCCCACTCGGGGTAGATCCCGGGCCAAGGCCCAACAAGCCTTCTATGCCCCGCTTTGCCAAAGCAATATCAGCAGTCTGTATGCTCTCTTTCAAGAGTTTTGCATGGAAAGAAACCAATGAAGAGAGGGTATTTGGCTCTGAGACAGTTGCAAACAATGATTCCACGGTCAAAGAAGTCTGTTTTTTCTGTTGTATGCCTGAGAGGAACATCATCTGCTTATGAAGGTAAGACGCTTCAAGGCTAACAAGCTTGGGAGCAATCTCTTCTGAGGGGTGGGTTCGTTTGGCCCCCTGCAATGAGACCCAGATACCACAATCGAAATAGAGAGACCCTTCTGTGAACATTCCCTGCTCTGCTTTGGTGAAAGCAAACTCATCAAAGCTAGATACATGATCAGAGAAGCTTACCAAAGCACTAGATGGGTGCAGTTGCTCCTTATGCAAACAGAGCGTATAGAGAGAATTGCTCCCATCAATGAGATTCAAGGCAGAGTGAAAAACAGAGTGCACCTTAACAGCCCTAGGTTCTAGGGAGAAATGGGAACCCATCAGCTGGACATGTCCACTAGGCCATGTGGTGTGCATAGAAGAGTGCCTCCTTGATGGCAGAATCAACCTTCTCCTTTCCCCAGAGAATATTCAGCCTCATTATTTGCTGTGCAGCCTTGTAATCCTGTTTTTCCAATGCATCGAGCAACTTCAGATGGTCATGACTCGTCCTTTCAAGTCGCTGGGGATCGGTGATATCACTGAGCCTGACAAAATGTATCTTCTTGGAGATTTCATTGAGAAACTGCTCCAAAACCTCGTTTCCTGCCTCCTGGGCAAGAATTTCATGGAACAGCTCATCTTCGAAAGCGGAGACGCCGACAACCTCTGGAAGGCGGTCAACGATGGCTTGCCAGCGCGTCCTCAACTTTTTGAGGAGCGCTGGATCAATGCCTCTATTGCATAAGAGGCTGACGACTTCCATTTCCAAAACCAAGCGAACATCATAGAGTTCGTTGACCTCCCTGATGTCAATCTGCCTCACTGAGTACCCCTTATGCGCCTCTTTTTCTATGAGGCGCGCAGAGACAAGACTGTTGAGGGCTTCACGTACAGGGGAGCGGCTTACCCCGAACTCAGTACAGAGTTCCTCCTCAGTAAACCTATGCCCAGGCGAATATGTCCACGTAATGATACGGTCAGCAAGAGTATTGTAGATAGTGACACTGCGTGAACGTTCGCCCATGGCAAATCTCCCCTAGGATCCTACTCTGTGAACACGAATACATTCACCGGATCGCCTGGTCTCTCATCGCTTTCAATGACAGTGGAGTGTAAGGCCATCCCCGTCTTGGGATCGTCCACCTCCAGCTGTCCTGAAGCACGCAAACCGTTTTCGAACTCAACAATGCCAAAAAGCATATTCTTTTTTGTATACCCTTCCGGCAAGTTCCAAAGCCGTGTCCAGGAGAGCAGGATGCAAGGACCTTCGAGATCGAAGGTCTCCCACCCTTTTCCGGTCATCGGGTCCCGCCTTGCATCACACTCACTACAAATCATGGGTGCAGGATAATAAATCTTATTACACTTCAGGCATTTGTATGCGCTGATCTTCGGTTCCTTCTTGTCGTACATGCTGAAATCAATCATGGATTACCCCCTACTCCTTTGCGCAGATAAGTGCGACAACATTGTTGCCAAAGCCACCAAAATTGACCGACATGCCATACTTGGGATTGGCTACTTGTCTGCCCTTCTCGGCTTCTCCACGCAACTGCCTGACCAATTCCACCGCTTGGGAGACTCCAGTACCCCCGACAGGGTGGCCTTTGGACTTCAGCCCTCCTGAGGTGTTGATGGGAAGCCTTCCGTCGATGTTTGTCTCACCCTTGCGCACAGCAAGGAAGCTCGCCCCCCGATCGAAGAATCCCACCTCCTCACTGATGGCAAACTCCAGGATGGAGAATGCATCATGCAACTCGGCAAACGAGATGTCCGAAGGTTTGAGAGAGGCCATCTTATAGGCCTTCTCCGCCGCTATCCTCACTGCATTGAGCATCAGAGGATCCTTACGGTTGTGTACGCAATGGGTATCGGTGGCACTAGCGATGCCTGCGATCCTAATGGGTTTCTTGGTGAAATCCTTAGCCTTGGGCGAGTCCATATTCACCAGTAACAGGGCAGCCGCCCCATCACTGACCGGACAGGTGGAGTACATGCGTAGCGGTTCTGCCACGTAAGTGTTTACCACCGATGCATCAGGACCGTCTGCGATGGCCTCTATCGTACAGGGAGCCTGTATGTGGGCATACTTGTTCTTTGCCCCATTGGCATGGTTCTTCACCGCAAGAAGTGCTAGGTCGCGCTCGGTCAAGCCATAGCGCTCCATGTACATGCGGGTGAACATCCCTCCAAAGGCAGGCAGAGTAAGGCCCATATTGTACTCGGCATCGGTATGAAGCATGGTTGCCACATAGTCGGTACCGACCCAGCCGGTGACCTTGCGCATCACCTCCCCTCCTACGACCAACACGATGTCAGCCATGCCACTGGCTACTGCCATATATCCCAGCTTGATGGCACTCGCTCCCGATGCAGGGCCGTTCTCCACCAGTTCGGCAGGGACCGGCTCCATATCCATGCGAGAGACCAAAGCCGAAGCTACAGCGCTCTGGTGACAGAACAGGCCACTGGCCATGTTCCCTACAATGACCTGGTCTATTTCCTTTCTCCGTGCGAGGAATCCAGCATCCTCCAAGGCATCGGTTGCGGCGTATGCCAACACATCCGAGAGATCATACTCAGAAGAATTACCGAATTTTGTATGTCCGATTCCAACAATTCCTACATTTGCCATGGCCTACCTCTTGAACCCCGGGATTTGGGGATATTCGCTGGGCATGATCAGCTTTTCTGAAGACTTGAGGTCTTCTGCAGAAACCGGTCGCACCCCAGTGCATTTCACATCTCGAACAGCGTCCCAGAGAGGACGTGTCAGCACATAGGTCGGCACCCCTCCCAACTCATGCCTCACTTCAGGAAAGAGCGAGGAGCGGTCCTCAAGCTGGTACTCGATCATCCACCTCTTGAACCCATTGGGACTCTCTGCAACGATGTACACCTCATCCTCACCGAGGATTTCAAGGTGCTGTTCCATCTTGGCAGCAAACAACTGCGCCCCCACCCTAAAGCCACGCTTGATGGTAAGGGTATGCAGGCTCATGCCCAGCTTGGGAGTCACATGCCGACTGGTGACAATCCCTGCGATGACGCCATTGACTGTGCCCACCAGCACGAACTCATTGGCAACCCGGTAGCGATACCAGCCCAAGATCTCCGAATACATGCGCACAGCAACGATATCGTAGAAATCCTTGGCAACCCCGAACAGAGGATAGAGAGTACCCAACAGGGCCCCGACTTCCTCACGCTTGGCCTCACGAACCACCATCTTCTCACCTGAAGCCAATGTTATCACTTTGGCAGGATAGGGCTTGAGTGGAAGTTCCGGCGGTCTTAAGGTCTTTTCCATTGCATCCAACGCCATACTTATCTCCTTTTGAGAACTATCTTTTTTTTGCCTCTTCGTGCAACCAAGCATTCTTGCCACCAGCAACATCACCGAAGCGGGTCAGCTCGGCCTTGGCCTTCTTCTTCATCAGAGCCTCATAGCGGTCATCCTCAACATGAGCAACTATTCTTGCTATGGAGGACTCCCCGTCGACAAACCTCCAGGGGTAACAGCCTATGACTGCCCTCTGGTTCAACAGCAAATCAATATCGCCGCCTACGCACTCGGCGTGGATGATGCCATGGTTGAACATCTCAAGGT
Organism: uncultured Sphaerochaeta sp.; assembly: GCA_964469205.1. Lineage (GTDB taxonomy): Bacteria > Spirochaetota > Spirochaetia > Sphaerochaetales > Sphaerochaetaceae > Sphaerochaeta. The sequence goes on from CAYXYD010000111.1 coordinate 4,692, forward strand.
GCATCAGCTGGTACTTGTCCTCGCTGAAAATCTCATCAAGGCTCTTGCCATACTTCTTCTTGAAGTGCTCGTCACACTGCTTTGCCTCTCGTGGCATCCAGTCACGGATCTTGGTGTTCATAGGATGGTCAGCGCTTCCGCAGTCAACACCGATCCAGCGCAGTTTCTTCTTCTTTGCCCACTCGGCAAACTCACGGTCAGGACCGGGATGCTTGACCATGTACCTGATCTCATCTCCGGTCGGCTGATCCCATCCGTAATGGTGATAACCGGTATGGATCAAAAGGATGTCCCCTTCCTTCACCTCGACTCGGTCTTCCACCATCTTGGAGGTATAGACGTCATAGTCGGAGCAGACGTCAGAGAGGTCTACGATGGCTCCCTCATGCACCAGAAAGTCCATGTCCAGCTGGGCGATGTCCTTGCCTGGGGTGTAGAAGTGAATCTCCCCATCAAGGTGGGTTCCCACATGATTGGAGTGCGTCACCACTTGCCCATTGGCGCCGTTGGGTGCAAGTCTCTTGAAATACTGGACCTGCAGGGGGATGTATGTTGGCCACGGTGGGGTGCCAATACCCAAAGGAATGGTCAGATCTATTACTTTCATCACAATCTCCTTTTTTCGATATGATCAACCGGCGCAATATTCGTCGGCAAAAGCCATAAGAGCGTCCTTGAAGCACGAGGTAGGGGGTTTGACCAACCCGGCTCCTACCATCCCTATCCCAGGTTCCTTGTGGGCGATGCCCGTGTTGATGACTGGCAGGATGCCACTCTCAACCACCTTTCGCACATCGATGCCTGTAGGAGTTCCGCGGAAATCCAGGACAGGAATTCTGTATTCCCTGTTCTCTGCCATGGTTATGCTGTACATCCGCTTGGTGTAGAGTATGGCATCGGAGGGAGAGCCACCCACAAACTTCACAATCGCCGGCGATGCTGCCATCGCAAATGCTCCAAAGCCTGAGGTCTCGGTGATGACCGAGTCCCCTATGTCGGGGGCGGCATCCTCTGCCTTGAAACCAGGCAGATAGAGCCCTTCTACCATGGAAGCAGGTGCGGTAAACCAGCGGTCGCCAAGGCCAGAGATGCGTATGCCAAAGTCAGTGCCATTCCTAGCCATGGCAGTTATAAGGGTGCTTCCTCTGATATTAGAGGCTGCATCCATCGTGCACTTTGCTGACGGCATGGAGAGGTTGAGAAAGAAGTGGTCGTTTGCATGCATGAAAGAGAAGACCTTTGCCAACTCTTCCTTCTTCTCTGAGAGCATCACCAAGAAAGGTGCAAGCTCGCGTATCATTAGGGAGGTGCCTGCCCTATTGCGGTTATGACACTCGTCCCCCATCTGCAGGGCCTGCACTATGATGCTTCGCATGTCCACAGGACCGTGAGCCAAAAGGGCCTTGTTAAGAATGGGTGCCAAACTCTTTTCTATCCATTTGAGGCGATCAATGACCTCCTCAGAGTAGGCACCATAGCGCAAAACCTTGCCCAGCCCCTCGTTGAGGGTTGCATAGGCCCTGTTCCCAAATGTTGCATTCTCCAAGATCCAGACAGGCATGCTGGCTGTGATGATACCTGCCATCGGCCCTACACAGCTATGGTGGTGACAGGGTTCGAAATCAATTGCTCCTGATGAGGCCAAAGTAATAGCCTCCTCTGGATTTTTTACCATACCTTCGTAGATCAAAGCTCCGATGACTGCACCCTTCATGGGACCGCACATCCGATTCCAGCTGACAGGAGGGCCAGCATGCAGGACAAGATTCTCACGCATGCCTGGGATGACATCGAGTGCCTCTCCGATACCCAGGAGTTGCGGCTTTCCTTGTAGGACCTTCTCAATGGCAGTTGCATTGGCAGATTCGACCAAGGCCAAGCCATCTATAGAGGAGAGAGAGCCTATCAGAGCAAGGTCGCCTCCGGCAGGAGGTCTCCAGTCGAGGTGAATAGCGGAAGAGCCAAGATTATCAGCAAAGCTTTGTAAACCCAAATTGACCACGTTCACTTCCTTGAAAAGCGAGAGTATGGGTCCAACTTCCAAAGATGGGGTTTTACTGTCTTTTGCTCCTTTCGAAGAAGGCTTTGCAACAGATGCTTTGATACTCTTCTCTTTTCCAGGACCATACTCCTGTACGATGATACGCCTCGCTAGCTGTACCGCCTGGTAGTTGGAACTCATCACCACCACCCCAGATTGTTCGAGCTTTGCTACCTGAGAGGCAAAACCTTGGGGATCCGTTGTGGTACCGGTTACCGAAGCGATTATAGAGAGGTAACCTCCCCTCTTCACCGCTGTCTCTTTCGCCTTAAGCAAGACAGGGATCATAGAACCGGCGGGATCATCACAGGACCCATAGCCAAGCACGCAATCCAACAGCATGACGGCTATGGAGGGGTCGGCGCTCTCTTCGAGAATACGGTCAACTCGGGTTGAGGGATCGATCATGGGATGGGGTCGTCCTACGGTGAAGACATCATCACCAAGGTCAATGATGGTATTTCCCTCAGAGACCTGAGGATCTTTTGGTACAAAGGCAGGATCGGTGTGGTTGTTTGACCATACGCCACCAGGGATATCAGACAGGGCAAGCCAGGCTTCGTCTGCAAGGGTCCCTCCGGTATAATAGCCCCGTAAGTTCTTCTGTTCGGGAAGGAAGGAACCTGATTCCTTCCTCACCAATGTATCGATGGTCTTATGGTCGAGATCAAAGGGCCAAGAGTCATGATGTTCTCGAGGAGGCAATTTGCTGCCAGACAAGGAGAGGGCAACTCGCGCTGTCTCTTCCAGGTTGCTTGTCCAGTGTATGGATTCGTAGGCAGGATACTGTGTTGGGTCTGATCCAATAAAATGCACCACTGAGGGTTTTCCACACTTGGACAATGCAGAAAGTATGGGCTGGACAACCTCAGCAGCTGGGGGTTTGGAAACAACGACAATGACACACGTCTCGCTGTCAGAGGCAAGGGCAGCTATGCCCAGGCTCATCATTGCTCCTCCCACCTGTTTGTTCTTCAGGTCCCGTCCACCGGTACCGATGGCTACTCTGATGCCCCCACCGTAGCGGTCAATGAGGGAGGTGACCTCCTGCAGGCCTGTCCCGGAAGCTGCTACTACACCGATAGGACCGCCCTTGACGACATTGGCAAAGCACAGGGGCTTGCCTGCGATGATGGCTGTGCCACAATCAGGACCCATGACCAGAAGCCCCTTTTCCTGACCGAGTCTCTTAAGTGAGATTTCATCTTCTAGGGATACATTGTCAGAGAAAAGCATGACATGCAGGCCCTTATGCAAAGCTTTGCGTGCTTGGTGCGCTGCATAGATGCCAGGGACAGAAATGATGGCCAGATTGAGATCAGGATAAATTTCCAGTGCATCGTCAATGCTATGCATCTCTTCATTGGAAGCCTGTTCGCCCTTGGCTCCTTTCTTGCCTGCCAACAGCTCATTGGCAAAGGCTACGACCTCGTCGTAGTCACTCTCTTTGCAAGAGATGGCCATCACAAGATCTGATGGCGTGACAGAGGAGAGATCACTCTCGGGAAAGCCCTGGTCAAGCAGAAGCTGCACATTCATGGCAGTGCCCATGGCAACTGTGGCTTCTTGTACTGATGGATGGTTCTCTAAGTCTCTGCTGGCTAGCATCAACATGACAGAGTCAACGTACATGTCCCTCTTAATGGTAACACGTTTCATTGCAGTACTCCTTGCCACACCCATGGAAAAGAACACATACAAATAGTATATACAAGTTTGTATACAAGTCAATAAAAAAACAGTGGTAAATATTTTTTTTAATTTTAATTCTAATAGATAAAATGAGTTATTAATTATGTCTGTAAGACATAGGAGAATATTTGAATGGTATAAATACACAGAAAAACGGCGTATTTTCTCATAAGAAAAGATACGCCCATAGCACTTACTATTCAAACTTTAAATGTATATTGAAAAAAAGGATATTTGGTACAATTAGCTAATTTCTGTGATCATGTGCTCTTTTTCTTCTTCCTGGGCAAGAACAAGGCATTCACAGGATCGATATTGAAGGAGACCTGCTCCTCCTCTTGGAATATTCGCATATTGTTGGTGTAGGGGATAAAGGCCTTTACTATTTCCTTAGAAGGTAAAGTCAGTTCATACTCGACATTGCTGCCAACAAAGATGGAAG
>CAYXYD010000112.1:0-6198 GCA_964469205.1 uncultured Sphaerochaeta sp.
TGAGAGGGGAGTATCCGGCTGATATCCGTAAAATCGGAAGGATTGATGACAACCTGCAGGCCGAAGGAGGTAGGAACTCTGATACTGTTTTCACCTGCTTTAACGTGCTGTCCATCCGGGCCAAGGGCTGCGGTTCCAGAATCGTGAATCAATTTTCTGTTTCCCAGCCTTTGTGTCCTATCCTTCATGCACACACTTCTACAGAATCCGCAGACGGTATAGTATACCCATTCCGGATTAAAGACAGCTTTTCTATAATCCGCAAAAGAGTTGTCATCGTCCTGCATTTGAGGATCAGATTTCTGAAGTGAGATACAGAGCGCATCAATGGCCTGTTTCTTTTCCGGCAGAGGGGTTGCCAGCCTATAGGGGCTCCAGTTTGACCAGACTCCACGGGGAGACAGCCCCTCATACCCGGTGCAGCCAATCCAGCAGCAGGTATTGGGTTGCTTCCTGCCTATAGTTTCCGTGATTCCGGCGACCGTTACCGTATATGATTCATGAGGATGTATCATGCCTACCGGACATACTATTGAGCACATTTTACAGCCGTCGCAGGGATTTTGTTCACACAAAGGATCTTCTTCCAATACCGCGTCGGTAATCACGCTGCCCAGTTCCACAAGAGCTCCATATTCGGGAGTCATGAGATTGCCGCTCCATCCAAGTCGGCCCAGACCGGCAGCTACCCCTGCATACCTGTGGGAAAATTCGGGATGAAATTCGGTCATCTCCGTGATGTCGGCAACTCCTTCTTCGGGAAGGAAGTTATTATTGATGTCCACATTCAGCGCACGGAATCCTAGACACTCAAGGGTCTGAACCAGCGAGTCTCCGATGGTATATAATTTTTGTACAGTTTCTTTTCTATCTTTACAATGTGGTTCCCAATTTCTCTTCCCAAGAAAATCGGCTGTCTTATTCGCATCTAAGGCAAGAGCAAAGGAGATGACCGAGCGGGCACCAGGCATAAGAGCCGTCGCATTTCCGGAGGGAGGCGAATCGGCCAATCGTACTACGGATGTGATACCCGCAAGATCGGCTCCCTGCTCGAGGGCTAGTTGTTTTACTTGAAGGGCTAAAGCTTTCATATACTTCATTATAGCCCACATTCAGAAGTAATACTATGCAACTTTTCTGACTGAACCATCGCTTGCACAGAGTTGGTAAACGATAGGAATAAGATCAAAGGGAGTGATAAGGTACATGCACAACTCAAATAGTTCCTGAACGCTCATTCCTGCTACGATAGGGCTATTCTTCCAGATTACCAATCTCTTTGACTTCATCGCCAATCCATACACAGATTCATACAAAAGATCAAGGTCATCCTCTGCGGGGTTTTCTAAAACCCTATCTTACTGAAATATAGAGGCTAATGCTCAAATGAAAGATTTACTTTCCGTTTGCTACCACCTATGTGCAAGATGGTTTTGAAAAAAAAGGAAGGGACTATTTGATAATCCCTTCCTTTCAAGAAATTTAGAAATGTTACTTGCCCATTTTCTCACCGTAGATTCGATTGAAGTACTGCATGTCAGTACTGAGAATCTTATCCAGGGAAGGAATGGTCTTCCTGTAGGACTCCAGGGTTCTCCATAGGTCGAAGAACTCAGGATCAACCTCATAGGATTCAGCATAGATAATTGCTGCCTTAGCATCGGCGATACCCTTGATGGTCTCACTCTTGGAGTACGCTTCAGAAAGGATTACCTTCTCTTCGTTCTCGGTCTTACCTTGCCACTGGGCAAGCTGACCACGACCGTATGAGCGGTAGGCTTCAGCGATCTGATTCCTCTCCTTGATCATCCTCTGGTAGACGCTTTCGGTGAGGTCATCACTGTAGCGAATCTGTCGGACGACGATATCGATGAGTTCGATGCCAAAGGCATCGGTAAACATCTTAGCCTGGTCAAACATCATCTGGCTCAAGCCGTCACGACCAATGTAGATGGTATCCTGCTTAGTGTAGGTAACGGTGAGGTTGCGCAAGGTCTCTGCATCCTCAGGGCTGTCAAGAGCCTGCACCTGTTCCTCTACCTTGATATTGTTGATCTTGTTGGTATTCCTGACCGACTCATTGAGAAAGTTCTCACTGATGATGGTCCTGATCGAGGAGTCAAGCACGTCATTCAACCTAGCAATACCATTGCTGACCGTGTTGACGGTCTCATAGTACTTGGCAGGGTCTGCTATCTTCCAACGGGCAGTGGTATCGACCCAGATGAACTGGTTCTCTTTGGTAGGGATACGCTGTGCAGCACCATCCCAGGAGATAATCTTCTTAGGGTAAATGACTACATTGTCGACAATCGGCATCTTGAACTTCAGACCTGCATCCTGTTCAGTATTGACTATCTTACCAAAGCGTGTGACTACTGACTGCTGGCCTTCATACAGGATGTAGAAAGGTCCGAGCAGGATGAATACGACCAGAAATATTGCGACTATCACCAGTGTTGTTATAAGTTTTTTATTGGTTTTCATTTTTCACCCCCAAACATCTGTATAGGCAGGAAGTTGGATAGGTTTTTGTCCACCAAGGTGACCGAGCCACCTACAGTAGGATTGATAATCGCTTCCATGGCCTCTATGTAGAGTCTTGTGCGGGTAATCTCCTCGTTCTGCTTGTATACTTCAAGGACACTGTTAAAACGTGCAACGTCACCATCTGCCTGGTTTACGCGTTCTGCTGCGTATCCCTGTGCAATCTGGATAACCTTGTTCGCTTCACCCTTTGCGGAGGGTATGATCTTGTTGTAGTTCTGCTTGCCTTCATTGATGAGGCGGTTCATGTCCTGAATGGCCTTGTTGACGTCTTCAAAGGCATCTTGTACGGCACCCACTGGTGGGACGATGTTCTGCAGCTTGACGGTAACAACCCTGACCCCTAGGCCATAGTTGTCAAATACTTTCTGCATCTCTTCCTGGGCCTCGACCTCAATTTTGGTACGCTCACTGGTCATGACAGAAAGTATGGGAAGGTCTCCCACAAGCTTGTTCATGACGCTCTGGCTGATATCCCTGATGGTCGTCTCCCTCGATTCGACATTAAACATCCACTTTACAGGATCTTCAATCTTGTACTGTACGATCCACTCGACATCGATGATGTTGAGATCCCCTGTGAGCATGACAGACTCACTAGCATAGTCTGGGTTTGCATACAAGGAGCCTTTGGAAGGACTTGATCGATAGCCGAAAGTCATTGTCTGGACTACTTGGGTCGGCACATTGTAACTGGCCTCAATTCCCAAGGGAATCTTAGTCTGAAGTCCAGGTCCTACGGTACGGCTAAACTTGCCTAAGCGAAGTACAACCGCTTGTTCGGTCTGGTCAACAACAAAAAAGCTGCTGAGAACCAGCATGACCAACACGATGGCAACGATAATCCAAATAACCAGTTTAGGGCTGATATTGTTCGTTTTTCGTGCAGGTTGCTGTGGCTGCTGCATGTTATCCATGATTTCTCCTTGATGTGTCGGTATAGACACACCTCTAATGTACTTACTCAAACGGGTATCGTCAAGGTCGGAATAGGGTTTCTATTGCTCGGAATTTGGTTTCTATCGCGTAGTTTGGCATTGAAATTATGTTGTAAGCGGTCTATTATGTCCCTTATGAAAAAGAGACTCGTAACATCCGCTTTGCCGTATGTAAACAACATTCCGCATCTGGGCAATCTCACCCAAGTGCTTTCGGCCGACGTTTTTGCCCGGTTCTGCCGCTCCAAGGGGTATGAGACCCTCTATATATGTGGCACCGATGAGTATGGCACTGCCACTGAGACAAAGGCGCTCAAGGAAGGGGTGACCCCCCAAGAGCTTTGTGACCATTATAATGCGATCCACAGGGACATCTACCAGTGGTTTGACATCAAGTTCGACTATTTTGGCAGGACAAGCACTCCCGAGCAGACTCGTATCGTGCAGGAAATTTTTACCAAGGTCGATGCAGCCGGATATATCAACGAGCACGAGAACGAACAGCTGTACTGCCCTAATTGCGAGCGTTTCCTTGCAGACCGCTTTGTCGAAGGTACCTGCCCCCATTGTGGAAGCACCGGTGCACGAGGGGACCAGTGTGATGCATGTCAGACCCTTCTCGATCCGATAGAACTTATTGATAGCCGCTGTGGCGTCTGTGGGACAAAGCCCAATGTCAAGAAGACACGCCATCTCTATGTGGACCTTCCCAAGGCACTTCCCCTGCTTGAAGCTTGGATGCAAGAGGCTAGTGTGGAGGGTTTCTGGGCAAACAATGCCATCCAGGTCACCAAGTCCTGGATCAGGGACGGCTTGAAGGAAAGATGCATCACCCGAGACTTGAAGTGGGGCATCCCCGTACCGAAGCCCGGCTTTGAAAACAAGGTCTTCTATGTCTGGTTCGATGCACCCATCGGGTATGTCTCCATTACCGCCAACGGGACTGCCGATTGGCAAAGGTGGTGGCACGAGCCTGAAAGTACCGAGCTTTTCCAATTTATCGGAAAGGACAATATTCCCTTCCATACGGTTATTTTCCCCTCATGCCAGCTGGCTACCGGGGACAAGTGGACCATGCTCCACCATATGAGTAGCACCGAGTACCTCAACTATGAGGGGGGCAAGTTCAGCAAGAGCCTGGGAATAGGAATCTTTGGAAACGATGTGCAGGATACCGGCATCCCTGTCGATGCCTGGCGCTTCTACATGTTCTACAATCGTCCTGAAAAGAGCGACGTCACCTTTACCTGGTCAGATTTCCAGGAGAAGATTAACGGCGAACTCATCGGAAACCTCTCCAACCTGGTCAACCGTACCCTTACCTTCATCAGGAGGTTCTATGATGGCAAGCTCCCCGAAGGCGAGATAGACACCACCCTTAAAGAACAAATCCTGGAGAAGGAGAAGGCTATAGATGCTTATCTGGAACGCGCTGAAGAGCGCGATGCCCTCAGGCAGATCATCGCCCTCTCCTCGGTCGGAAACAAGGCTTTCCAGGATGGAGAGCCTTGGAAGATGAGAAATGAGAACCCCGAGAAGGCCGCATCCTTGTTGAGGACCTTGGTCTATCTCATTCGCGACCTCGGCATCATGGTAGAGCCGTACATGCCCAGTACCAGTGAAAAAATCCTTTCCTTCCTAGGAAACGAGGGTTCACGCTGGGGCGACCTTGGCTCCTTCAGCGGAGTTGAGGAGGTAGGGGAGACCACCTTGCTGTTCAGCAAACTTGAAGATAGCCTGATAGCAGACTTGCGTACCCGTTTTGCAGGCTCACAAGAAGAGCGCCTAGAGAAGGAGCAAGCAGCTTCTAAGAATAAGAAAACCAAAATATCGGAGAAAAAAATGGATAGCAAAGAAACAGAAGAGAGCATCGCAGAACAGTTCAACCGAAGGGTCATCCTCAAGGTTGCCCGCATCACCGATGTGGAAAAACACCCCAATGGGGACAAGCTGTTCATTCTCACCCTCGATTGTAAGGAAGAGGAAAGTCGTACCATCGTCAGTTCCATCGTTCCCTTCTATAGTGCAGAAGAGTTGCAGGACCAGAACATCGTGTTGGTCAGCAACCTAAAGCCAGCCAATTTCCGTGGTGTAAAAAGTCGGGGGATGCTGCTTGCAGCTAGCGAACCGGGGGATGAGAACCATGCTACCTGTGAAGTGCTCTTTGCCCCACAGTTTGAAGTGGGTACCATCTTGCAACCCGAAGGGTTTGAGACCCCTGGAGAAGCGCTTTCCTATGTGAAAGCCGACCATTTCTTTGCAATGCCCATCGTAGCGGAAGATGGCATAGTCAAGATCGATGGCAAAGTACTGGGGGCCGATGGCAAGAGCCTCACCTCTAAAAAATATCTGAACGGTCCCGTAGGCTAATTCCAAAGCGGAAAAAAACTTTATAAATAGGGACCATTTGGCCCCTATTTCGTTACAAGTCATGGTAGGATGGAGGCACTATGAAACTGGTTCCTATAGATTACAAGAAAATGCCCAGTATGAGCTCCCCTTTGCAGAGCAGCTATTGGGCTGCTGTGAAGCATGGCTCAGGATGGAAACCCTACGCCTTCACCATTGAGATGGAGGGGTGGACCTCCTCTGTGCTCGTGCTGGTGAAGCGCCTGTTCCTGTTTTCTTGTCTTGCATATGTTCCTTTCGGACCCGATGTGTTTCACAATCCCCTGCATTCCGTATCTGATTTTTTGGTCAGCCTGTCAAAGGA
>CAYXYD010000112.1:6208-8866 GCA_964469205.1 uncultured Sphaerochaeta sp.
AAGGAACTGAAGAAAGTCCTCCCCAAAAGCGTATTTTCCATCCGGTATGACCTGCCATGGGACGAGGTGAACGACCCTAATGTCATGTATCTCACTGGTGGGCGATTCCATACGGCAAAAGAGAGCGTACAGCCCGATGGGACAGTACGCATCGCTTTGCAGTGGGGCTATCATGCGGTGACCCTTGGCTATCGGGATCGTGCCAAGCGTGCCCTTCGTAAGAGTACTCCGATATATCAGGTGGCGATCTGGGATGGGAAGGTTGCCTTCTTCAAGCGGTGGTATGAGACATACCTTGAGACTGCCCGTCGTGATGGGTTTACCCCACGCTCGGAGAAATACCTGAAGGCTTTGCTCTCCCTCGATGGCAAGGTGAATGGTGATGTATCGTGCAAGCTTATCCTGGCATGGGAAGGCAAGGCCATTGTTGGGGGTCTGCTATTTTTGATCAGCAAGGATGAGGCTGTATACCTGTATGGTTCCACCCTCCGTCAGGATGGCGTCTCGTGTGCGTATGTCCTACAGGACTATGCTATCCGCCTTGCCTGTGACAGTGGTTGTCAGTTTTATGATATGCATGGGGTTCCCGGTGCTAGGGGCAGGGGAGAGCATCTTGCCAGCTTGGAGCTTTTCAAACTCTCCTTTGGTGGGCAGAGTTATTATCGTACGCCGACAACTGACTATGTCCTACATTTCTTCCGTTGGAAAACCTATTCGATGATGGAGCACTTCCGCTACCGGATGAATCGTAAGACTAAGCCTCAAGAAGGAGTCCTACCAAGCTCTTGAACTGGTTGGCCTGGTCAAATTCATTGTTGAGAGCCTTGCCTTCGCAGAGGTTGTCGGCATTGTTCTTATCGTATCTTCTCGAACAAACCCTGTCATTATGAGAATTGCGTAGGAGATTCAGAAGGTTGTCTTTTAGGCAACCTTTGTTGTTGTGACCACTAGGTTAAGCTCCCCTTATCCTAGTCTTGATAGCAAGGTCCATAAGTGTTTTTCTTATTTGTCCTAACTGAGAATCATATAGCTAAAATTCACAATCTGTACATTAAGAGCGTATGGTAGCAGATTCGTGGATTCATTGAGGAGTTCCTCGTTGACAGGAAAGTATACCAATTATAGTAAAAGGGTAAGTAATTGAGCTCCGGTTGCCTACGGGCCCGGGGCCTTCTTTTTTTATAGGGGAATTGCCTGACGTCTGGAAAATGTTAAAGTGGGATACCAATGAGTCCAAAAAGAACCGTAACCCCCCCTGACAATACAATAATAATAATGGGATTTGGTTTTTTAAACCTCACATAAATAAAGGCTAAAACAAACATGATTACGGCAAACCATGAGATGTCTTCTGAAGTTATTGGTAGTGCTGACTTTCCAAACAACGCCAGAAAGAGTATTGATAATCCAGCCGAAGCAATTAGGGCTACAACTGCTGAGCGAAGGCCATATAAGGCTCCCTGCATCACCTTTAAGCTACGGTAACGAAAATAAAACCAGGCTAATATTACGACAATGATCAAAGAGGGGAGAACATTGCCGAAGGTTGCAACTATAGCTCCTAGGAGCCCACCCACTCGTGTACCTATAAAGGATGCTGCATTTAAGGCGATTGGCCCAGGAGTCATTTGTGAGATTGTCACTACGTCGGTGAACTCTTGTACTGTTAACCATCCATGGATAGCGACTACCTGTTCTTGGATTAAAGGAAGAGCAGCATAACCACCCCCAAAGCTAAATAAGCCAATTTGGATAAAACTCCATAATAGTTCCAAATAAATCATGCGTTACCTCCGTTTGTTGGAGATTCTTTCTTGTGGCCGATTGGAAATATTGTAGAGATAATCCCAATCACAGCACAGCTAATTATTATAACTACAATATTCCATTTTAGTATGTATGTTGCAATAAAAGCTACTATCATAAGAATAATCGGCAATACCCGTTTAGTATCAAATATTGTTCTTGCCATCGAGATTACTGCATCAAGGATTACCACTGCAACACCAATACTCATGCCAAAAAATAGAGTTTGTACAATATAATTATCTTTTATAGCACTGTAAACATAGGAAAAGAAGGTAAGGATAATAAGCGGAGGTAAGATTGTTCCTAATACCGCAACCAAGGCCCCTGGAAAACGTGCTATTTTATATCCCACTAAAGCTGATGTCTTTGCAGCGATTGGCCCGGGTGCACTTTGGGCAATAGCGATGAAGTCCATCATTTCATTTTCTTCAATCCAATGCAATTTTTCAACAAAGGTTTTACGCATGAGGGGGACAATAACATACCCGCCCCCTACCGTGAAAGCACTTAAAATAAAAGTGGTGCTGAATAGTTTCCAATACAAAGCTGGTTTTGGAATCTTGGTTTCAGGCATTGCTTTATGTCTCCTTACGTGTTTGTAACATAGAACTATTCGCTAATACAATGGTCTCTAATGGTATTTATGCATTATAACCTCTACATGTAATTCAACCATGGCAGGGAAAGATTGTTTCCTTTTCTTGTCACTATTATGGACAGCAAGTATATGTATAATACTTTCCATAATCTATGCGTATACAAGATATAGGATATCATCTGTATCTTATATTGTTAACTTCCTGTAGTTTTTACCACTCAATAGAATAGTCAGCCCAAAAACATTCTTCT
>CAYXYD010000113.1:0-8756 GCA_964469205.1 uncultured Sphaerochaeta sp.
GCCGATGGTACTACGGTTTTCCGTGGGAGAGTAGGTAGCCGCCGGGCCTTTTTTTATCTTCAGACCTGATCTTTATTCTACAGTAGTAAGGTGGAATAGATTCTCTAACCTGTTATCAATGCAAAAGTTAGTCCTTCAAGATACTTGCACAATGATGTAGAGTAATAACAATACGTGCTTAGCATTTCAAGAAAATCAGAGATAGTAGTAATCCAAACTATTTAGCTTCAATATGGTGGCGCACTCCTCAGGGGTACGCTTTTTGCATTGGTACTTGTGATACGCGTCAATACCGATTGACCCTTGAAAATGGAATTATTTTTTCGTCCAAATAATTATTACATGCATCGGATCACTGACTTTTGGGTCGCTGACTTCTCGGTTTTTCTCTGTTGCTTTTCATGCAGGGTCTCTTGATATATTCCAAGCAAAGAGCTATCCGGTTATCATCTGATTCATGGCATTGCTATACTGATTGATGCATTTGTATTGTATTTTTGCAAAAATAATAGGCAAGAGGAGATGTTTGTGCTAGTATTGCAAAAATAGTGCAATAACCGAGGAGCAATCATTGAGCATCCGAACAGTTCAAGCAACTATGGGGTGTATTCCCTTTGATACATTAATTCTCAACGTACAGGTAGTGAATGTTCTTACTGCCAAAATCTACTCTGCAGATATCGCAATTGTTGATGGTGAATTTGCCTATATAGGTAAAGCGCTTGCCATTCATAGTGCTGACACATATTTTGATGCAGAAGGAGCTTTTGCTGTTCCCGGTTATATCGACAGTCATATGCACATTGAAAGCAGTATGATGACTCCTGCAAACTTCGCCCGTGCAGTTGTCCCACTGGGAACAACTACAGTTGCCGCCGATCCACATGAAATTGCCAATGTCCTTGGTGAACGAGGGGTTCAGTTGTTGGCTGACCGCTCTCGTGACCTACCTCTACATATCCATATCATGGCTCCTTCAACTATTCCATCAGCTCCTGGCTTTGAAACTTCAGGGGCAAGTATCGGACCAGATGAAGTGACTCGTATGCTTTCCTATCCCGGTGTCTTAGGGCTGGGAGAAGTGATGGATTTTAACGGTGTTATTTCTGGAGACCCCAAAATGCTAGCCATCATCGAAGCGGCAAAACAGCAAGGAGTCCTTCTCGACGGACACGTTCCCACACTGAGAGGAAATCAATTACAAGCATTTATTGCCTCTGGAATCGATGCAGATCATACGTACATGGACCCTAGCATCGTTGAAGAGAAATTGCAAAACGGCATGGCTGTCCAAATTCAAGAAAGATTTTTTACCAGTGAGCTCATGGCCTATCTCAATCAAGCTCCAGTGCAAGATCGGATCATGTTAGTGACCGACGATGTGCCCATCAGTCGGCTAGCACAACAAGGACATGTTGATGCTTTATTACGACATGCAGTTGCTTTAGGCCTCGATCCGATCAAAGCCGTCAGGTACGTAACGATCAATGCAGCTAATCGGCTTCGCCTCTATCATACAGGAGCTATTGCTCCGGGGTATGGAGCTGACCTTGTTCTGATTGAAGATCTCTCTAAGTTCAAAGCCCTTTTAGTTTTTAGTGACGGTCGTTTAGTTGCGAAAGATACCTCTATGGTAGTTCCTTCAGAAGCAAAACCTTTTCCCTCTGATGCTTTCCATACCATGCATCTCGACCCTGTCAGTGCCTCAGCTTTCAAGATTAAAGCTCAGGGAAGGCTCGCCTTGGTAAATATAATTATGCAAGACGGGCGGACCAGCCGCACTACGAAAAGTCAGGTGAAGTTGCCGGTCATTGATGGTCTCCTTCAACAGGAAAACCTCATGAAAATGAGCATATTTGAACGACATTCTGGCCGTGGCCCGTGTTCGCATGGACTTATTGGAAATATGGAGGAGTTCAAGGGTGCGATTGCAACCTCTTATGCGCATGACTGCCACAATCTGATTGTCTACAGTGCAAACGATGCTGATGCAGTTCTAGCGGCTAATACCGTTATTTCCACGCAAGGCGGTGTTGCTGCAGTCTTAGATGGAGTCGTATTGGGTTCAATTGCTCTTCCTATTGCTGGTCTTTTGTGTGAAGACGAGATAGACAAAGTAGCTGGCACATTTGCGATCATCGATCGTGCGGCTCAAGAACAGTTACACCTCAACCATGAAGAGACGTTGACCTTTATTACCCTCATGCCATTGGCAGTCTCACCTGAAATTAAACTTACTGACAAAGGTTTGCTTGATGTGATTAATAAACGGTTTATCCCCTTAATCGAATCGTATATCAACAAAGACGGCAATGAAGTGGCTTGTACCAAGTCACTTATGCAAGGAGAGGTGTGAGACATGGGTAGAAAACGGAACATCTTTTTCCTTTCCTTTCCCACAATTTTGGCCCTTTTGGTGTTATTTGTTGCTCCGATGCTCTATATCCTTTTAGCTACTTTGCATGAAGATGGATTCGCTAATTACTTCAAATTCTTTACCGACAGCTTCTACCTGGATATCCTTATTACCACAATTAGCATCTCACTCAAAACCACACTTATAGTCTTGCTTTTCGGATACCCCGTGGCCTATTTCCTAGCCCGCACCACTTCACGGTTAAAAAATACGATGATGATTATGCTTCTGTTCCCATTTCTGGTCAGTGCGGTAGTCCGCTCATATGGTTGGATGGTTATCTTGGGAACCAAGGGGCTGCTCAACCAGTTTCTTCTTGCCATCGGCATTATTGAAACTCCCTTAAAGATACTCTATACCTCTAATGCCGTGATCATAGGACTGGTGCACCTCTTATTACCCTACATGATCCTTTCTATTACGGGGGTAATTCAGGGCATTGATCGGAATTTGGAATATGCTGCTGCCAGTTTAGGATGCCATCCACTGAAGACATTTTATAAAGTTCTCTTGCCGCTTTCGCTGCCAGGGATCATCTCAGGGTGTACTCTGGTGTTTACGCTGAGCATGATCGCCTACGTAACCCCACGGCTCTTAGGTGGTGCACGATTCAGAATGATGAGCACTATGGTTTTTCAGGAGGTGAATGTGAATTTCAATTGGGGTCTCGCTTCAGCCATCAGCTACATCCTCCTATTCACTATTTTGCTATTCTTGTTCGTCTTCACCTGTGCCACTAGTGATTTAAACAAACGGGTTGGAGGGCAAAAGAATGCGTGAGGATAGAGTAGGAAGCATTCCTAAAATTATTACCATTGGGGTATTACTATTTCTAATGGCTCCCCTTGTGGTGATTGTCTTAGCCTCCTTCAGCCCCTCGGTGCTTGTGGTATTTCCGCCAAAAGGGTTTTCTTTGGAGTGGTATGGTAACATCTTCACATCATCAGCTAATTTTGTAAGTGGATTTTCCAACAGTATACAAGTAGCGGTAATTGCTACGTTCATCGATATCTTGTTAGGGGTAAGTGCTGCTTTGGCTGTCACTCGATATAATTTCAAAGCTAAAGAGTTGTTGATTACCTTTTTCACCTCGCCTATGTATGTCCCTTCAATTGCCTTTGCCTTTGTTCTCCTGCGTATCACCAGTTCCCAACTGGTTCTTCCAGCCTTTACTCGTATCCTGCTTGGACATATAGTTATTATCCTTCCCTACATCGTTCGCAATACGTTAGCAGTACTGACCGGCTTCAATTGGTCTTTGGAGGATGCTGCGGCATCGCTTGGGGCGAGTCCCCGCCAAACTTTTATCAAAGTTACTCTGCCGTTGATAAAGCCGGGAGTCATGGCGGGAGCTTTGCTCTCATTCCTCTACTCTTTTGACGAAGCGGTATTAGGAAACATGCTCAGCTCACCATCGTTTATCACCCTTCCTATACGCATCATGAATTATATGGAATATTCATTTGATCCGACCTTAGCAGCCATTTCTACCCTGCTTATTATCATATCTTTAGTGGTCATTGTCCTAATGGAGAGATTGATCGGACTAGATATGTTCTTAAAATAACTGATTACTACCCCAAGGAGACGTGCATTTATGGCTATCCTACAACTAGGCCATCTGACTAAAAAATTCGGCGATTTCACCGCGGTGGACGATCTGAGCCTCACGGTAGCTGACGGCGAGATGGTTGCGTTGCTCGGTGAAAGCGGTTGTGGGAAAACCACTACTCTTCGGATGATTGCTGGCTTCACCGAAGTGAATGCAGGAACCGTCACTATCGACAATAGGGTGATGAACCCAATACCTGCGTATAAAAGGAATGTTGGTATTTTCTTTCAGAATTACGCCCTTTTTCCTCACCTGACCGTCTATAATAATATTTCTTTTGGACTTAACCTCAAGAGCCTTCCTAAAAAGACCATCAAAGATAAAGTTGAACATATCATCCAAATTGTTAAACTCGAAGGGCTCGAGAAACGCTATCCCCGCGAATTATCTGGTGGGCAGCAACAGCGAGTAGCCTTAGCACGTGCTTTAATCATGGAACCCTCGCTATTGTTGTTGGATGAACCCTTATCGAACCTTGATGCTAAATTACGCATCGAAATGCAAGTAGAGATCAAACGGATCCAACGGTTGCTTGGAATTACCACTATCTTAGTTACTCATGATCAAGAGGAGGCTATCAGCCTCGCTGATCGTGTTGTGCTCATGGATAAGGGTGCCATCATCCAAGTCGGACGTCCACAAGAGGTGTTTGAAAACCCCGCTTCGCTGTTTATTGCTGATTTCATGGGATTTGTCAATTTTATTGATGCCACTATTGGGAAGCGGACAGATGGGGAAACAGAACTTCATTGCTCCAACAACCGTACGCTAAGGATTCCCCACATGGACTCCTCCTTTACTGAAGGAGAACACATTACTTTCGCTATCAGGCCCGAACAAATACAATTGGCTGCTCCTGACGATCAACGATCGTTGTGCGGTACGATAGGAAATGCCACCTATAAGGGCAATATTACCCGTTTGGAGATTCGCGATGTGTTTGACAAACCACTGTATGCACATCTAAGCGATTATAAAGGTTTTTCCGGTGAGACAGTTGGTGTATACCTGCCTCCCGAAAAGATTCGTATATTTAGAACCACATAGGATGGTAAAGGAAAGGAAGAAGTGAAAAAACTGATGACATTGCTCCTTATTGTGATCATCGCGATTGCAATACTCCCCGCCGCTGGCAAGACTGAAACAAAGGTTCCGACTTCTGGGGCGAAAAGTGTGTATGAAGGCACCGAGCTGGTGGTTGCCACTTGGGGCTGGACCGCAGCTAACATAAAGGTTCTTTCTGCCGCTTTCGAAGAACAATACGGTGTAAAAGTCCTAATTGATGAGACAAGTGGGAATGCTGCCCGATTAAACAAGGTGAAAGCTCAGAGAGATAATCCACAAATTGATGTGGTCCTCATGTCAGAAAGCTACTCCACTCTCGCTAATGCCGACGGTTTGTTCGCAAAAATTGATCCTGCGGTAGTAACAAACGTGAACAACCTCTACGATTTTGCCAAGAATAAAGATGGGTACGGTCCCTGTTACTCATTGGTACGTTATGGGATCATCTATGATAAGGATGTTGTTCCAGCCCCTAAATCGTATGTAGATTTATTCAATGGATCATATGATGGTTTACTTTCCCTGCCTGACATGTCCTCAACTGCAGGGCCTTACTTATTAGTTGCCATGACAGATTCTCTCAGTGGTAGTGAACAGGATGTGGATCCTGTGTTTTCCTTCCTAGCAAAAAACAATTCTAAAGTTGCTCAGTTCTATACTACCAGCTCAGAAGTTCAAACGGCTTTTACTACCGGCGAAATCGCTGTATCGGTATTCATGGATATGAATATGCCGATGCTGACCAAAGCCGGCCTCAATGTTGCTTGGGTTGATGCTGCTGAAGGAAGTTTCTCGGCTGCTGCTACAGCCAATGTAGTTAAAAATTGTCCTAATCTTGATCTTGCACAACTATACGTGAACTACTTGCTCAGTGATGAGATCCAGAATCAGGTGGCATCAGTTCTTTCCGAGGCACCAACCTCCAAGAACGCAACGATGGCTGAAGAAAGTAAACAATTCCTCGCTTTCGGTGCTGACTCCGTTTCCGCCTTGCGTTCATTTGATGAGAGCTACATCAGCAGTAAAAAAGCTGAGTGGATCAATCGCTTCCAGCGAGAAGTTTCAGTCCAGTAAACCTTGTTTGTATATCGAGAGGAGTCCCTTGTACTAGGGACTCCTTTTTGGCTACTATGAAGAGTAATGTGAACTATGTAAAGGATAAAGCTGCCATGACCAAAGACGAGTTAAAGCAAAAAGTGTGTGCATGCATTGAACAGAATGTAGATAGGATTATTGGCATCGGACGTGATATTTATGCCCATCCCGAATTAGGGTTTAAAGAGTATAAGACCTCCAAACTTTTTGCCGATACCTTACGTTCCCTCCAACTTGAATGCCGAGAAGGAATTGCCATCACCGGAGTCAAAGCTGTTGGACATGGTCGTACGGCAGACGCTTCGGTTATGCTACTTGGAGAGCTCGATGCTGTCATTTCTCCTCAGCACCCTTTTGCTGATAGCCAAACTGGAGCGGCCCACTCCTGTGGTCACCATGCACAAATAACAGCTGTGCTCGGTGCTGCGATGGGATTGGTCCCCTTCCTGGATGAACTCGATGGTAATGTGGTCTTTGCAGCAGTTCCGGCTGAAGAATACGTTGAACTTGAATGGCGCAAACGTCTTCGTGACGAGGGAAAAATTACGTTTTTCGGTGGTAAACAAGAATGGATACACCTTGGCGAATTCGATGATATCAGTGCAGGCATGCTGGTCCATTCGCATGCAGGAGTAACTGAGCCTAAATTCCTGATTAACTGTGACAGTTCTGGATTTATAGGGAAAGTAATCCACTTCTCGGGAAAAGAGGCCCATGCTGGTGCTGAACCGCATAACGGAATAAATGCCCTCAATGCAGCTGCATTAGCGCTTATGGCAATAAACGCACAACGTGAAACATTTAAGGAAAGCGACCGTATCAGAGTCCATCCCATTATTACCAAAGGCGGAGATCTGGTAAATATTGTCCCTGCCGATGTGAGGATGGAAACCTATGTTCGCGGACGCACTATTTCAGCTATAGAAGATGCTTCAGAAAAAGTAAACAGAGCTATCAGAGGAAGTTCTATTGCGATCGGATGCCAATGTGAAATCTTAGAGATACCGGGATATCTCTCTTTGCGTCAGAATGAAGCAATTAATAGCCTTTTTGCCGACAATGCAATACTGCAATTAGGTCCGAAATGTAATCTTTATGGCTATGAGCTAATGGGAGCTACGGATGCAGGGGATGTGAGTAATGTTATCCCATTCGCCCACCTCTCCGGTGGTGGATTCTCTGGAGTGGCTCACAGCAAATCCTTTGCGGTATCTGATGAGCGGATGGCTTATATTTTACCAGCTCAGGTCATGGCTATGACAGTCATTGATTTGCTGTATAACCATGCAGAACTGGCGCAGAGTATAAAGCAATCCGATCAGCCACCATTGAACAAAGAGAGTTTTGTCGCTTTCTGGGAGCAATTCAACCGCACTCTTACTTGAGGTTCAAACAGGTTCCTACTGCAACCTCCCCAATAGGGATAATCGCATTGATTGCGGCTTTTGCCACAAAACCTGTGCAATGGCACGGGTACAGATTAGTAATGTGGTTATCTCTGAGGAACTCAGCTGTTTTCTGAGTCCGCTCATCAGCCTTGGATACGTGGAATCCTCCTATCAGCCCAGTTACACGGGACTCGTGGCAAACCTCACGGGCATAATCGATAATGTTACAGATGCCGGCATGCGAGCAGCCGCTAATGATGAACAAGCCTTTTTCGGTTCGCACCGCTAATGCACTGTCATCCAGTAGATTGTCTGGAACAAGACTATCCCCCTCTATCCGTTCCCCTAATGGTTCCTGGTTCTCAAAGGCATGACGCCGAGGAATTTCTCCCAAGAAGACAAGATGTTCACTAATCCACACTGGTTTAGTAGAGGGAATCATGGTAAAGGCTTTTTTCAACTTTTCGAGGGGTGCGGTCATACCGAATTGTTGCCCATCCTTTTGTTTTTCAACTACAGCAAAAGGATGCATCACCAGCTTTGTCTGGTGTGGTCCTAGTACGTCCAAAAGGTATTCCAACCCTCCTGTATGGTCGCCATGGCCATGAGAGAGGACAACAACATCGATATCGCTCAAGTCCAAGTTCATTGCAATCGCATTGTGGATGAATAGATCAGAAGCACCGGTGTCGAATAAAATCTTTTTTCTATCAACTTCAAGCAGGTAACTGAGTCCCGGTTCACCACGAAACTTGGTTCCAACTTGGGTATTGTTGTCAACTAAAACTGTCAGGCGCATAATAACTCCACTATGGGTTAGGTAGAATTCTAAAGTAGGTCACGTCAAGTGACATGCACAATTTCAGAATGAAAAGCCATTCTGCATTATTCAGCTGCCGCTGGTCCTCGACCGTCTATGCCCTTATTTGAGCTCTGCCTAGGTCGTTTTCATTATGATACTCCATCAAATTGCAGAATAACAGTCTCTTATCGGATTCTTGAACAGTCATATTCCCAGCATCAGTGAAACCGTCCCAAAATAGATGAACAGGCCTGTGATGTCTACTATGGTAGTCAAAGCAGGACTGGCTACAAGAGCCGGGTCCAGCTTCAAGGCTGCAGCCCCTAGGGGAAGCAAAGCTCCTATGACGGTAGCTGATACTACCTGGATCGCTAAGGC
>CAYXYD010000114.1:0-8629 GCA_964469205.1 uncultured Sphaerochaeta sp.
CTGCCTTAACGATAAAGGAAAGTATGCTGATGCTTACTGCATCAGAGCCTTGTTTCTTTTTCATTTCAGCTTTGAGTGTATTCCTCAAGACCTCAAGGTCCGTGACATCAGCCTCATCAAATTGGGTAACATGAGGGATTGTCTGCCAGCTCTTCTGCAAGTGCGGCCCGGATATCTTCTGGATTCGAGAGATCTTCTTCCTTTCGACCTCTCCATACTTGGAGAAGTCCTCCAGTTCGATCTTGCCAAAGGAAGCTGTGCTTCCCTTGCCACTTAAGGCCTTCTTTACCAGAGCCTGCACATCCTCATGAAGGATCCGTCCATGAGGTCCTGTTCCCTCAACCTTAGACAACTCTACTCCAAGTTCCCGAGCATATTTGCGTAGGGAAGGGGTAGCATGGAACACAGCGCCCGATGCCTGTTCATTGATCAGGTCAGAAGAGGGTTTCTCTTTCTGTTCTGGCTTAGGAGCCTTTGCTACCTCTTCAGGCTTTTTGTCTTCTTTTTCTATTTTCTTAGGCTGTTCTTTTTCTTGCTCTTTCGCAGGAGGAGCATCTTTAGACTCTGCTTTCTCCTTTTCAGGAGCTGTTTCTTCCTCTTGCTCAGGCTCACCTTCAGAGGCCACCTCGATCTCTGCTACAGGGGAGTCCTTGGAAACAAGGTCTCCTTCCTTAATAAGAACCTTGGTGATCTTCCCGGCATATGGGGAGGGGATGTCTATGACAGCCTTCTCACTTTCGAGCGCAACCACAGAGTCTTCTGCGGCGACTGTGTCACCGACTTTGATATAGATATCAATGATTGCCACTTCTTGGAAATCCCCAATATCTGGGATCAGTATTTGTTTTGTTGCCATGTCCTATATCTCCTTAACTCAACAATGGATTGGGCTTGTCTACATCAATCTTATACAGCTTGATCGCATCCGTTACTTTCTTGGCAGGAATAGTTCCTTCGTCAGCTAACCCCTTAAGGGCTGCGAGGGCTATGTAGTACCGGTCGACCTCAAAGAACCTACGCAAGGCATCCCTGAAGTCCGATCTGCCAAATCCGTCCGTACCCAGGATGGTTACGCTCTGGTTGGGGATGAGCCGCCTGATCTGCTCAGGATACGCTCGTATGTAGTCAGTACTGATGACGACAGGACCCTCATGGCTTTCCATGGCTTTGGTGAGGAAGGGGACCTTTTTCTTCCCTTCCGGGTGAGTGAGGTTATAGCGTTCGGCTTCGACACCATCACGATGCAGTTCGTTGACACCAAGAATGCTCCAAATGTCAGCCTCTACACCAAAGTCCTTTTCCAAAAGCTCTGCAGCTGCAATGATCTCGCGTAGAATGGTTCCACTGCCCATCAATTGTACAACAGGTTTCTTGTTTTTCTTTGCTTTCTTGAAGAGGTACGCACCCTTCTTGATCCCTTCCTCAGAGCCTTTAGGCATCTCAGGGTGGGTATAGTTCTCATTCATCAGGGTGATGTAGTAGAAGATGTTCTCATCATCTGCATACATGCGCTTCAATCCGTCCTGGATGATGATCGCAATCTCATAGGCAAAGGTAGGGTCATACGCCTGGCATGAGGGGTGGGTGGCTGCTAGGAGCAAGCCATGTCCATCTTCATGCTGCAGACCCTCTCCATTGAGGGTTGTCCGCCCAGCGGTTGCTCCCATCAAGAAGCCCTTGGCCCTGCTGTCTCCAGCTGCCCAGACGAAGTCACCGACTCTCTGGAATCCGAACATCGAGTAGAAGATGAAGAAGGGGACCATTGAGACCTGATGGTTTGCATAGGAGGTAGCCGCTGATATCCATGAGGACATTGCACCAGCTTCTGTAATTCCCTCTTCAAGGATCTGTCCCTTTTTATCTTCGCGATACCAGAGGAAAGACTCCTTATCGACAGGCTCGTACAACTGCCCATCAGGTGCGTAGATACCAATTTGCCGGAACAAGCCTTCCATGCCGAAGGTTCGTGCCTCATCGGGGACGATGGGGACGACCCTTTCGCCTAAGTTCTTGTCCTTCACCAGCTTGGTCAGCAGACGAACGAATGCCATGGTGGTCGATAGTTCCCTATCACCAGAGGCGGCATACATATCTTCAAAATCCTTTACAGAGGGGACCTCTAGTTTCTCTCCTGCCTTATGGCGGAAAGGAACAGGACCTCCCATCGCCTCACGGCGCCTGACCAGGAATTTACCCTCTTTGCTTTCTGGGTCGGGCTTGATAAAATCAAGTCTAATTGCCTGCTCATCATCAATGGGAACATGGAAATGATCTCTGAAAGAGAGTAGGTCTTTCTCTTCCATATGCTTCAGGTTATGGGCTCCCATCGAGCCTGCTCCGCTACCCATACCAAAACCCTTGACGGTCTTGAAGAGTATAACTGTTGGACTTCCCTTGTGGTTTGTAGCCTCATGGAAGGCAGGATAGATTTTTCTGGGGTCATGACCGCCTCGACTCAGCTGCCAAAGTTCCTTTTCTGTCTTTCCTTCGATAAGGGATTCCAAGTATTCATCGCCTGAGAAGAGTTTTTCCTTGAGGTAGGAGGGGCCTCTTGCCTGTATGGTCTGGAACTCTCCATCAACCATGTTTGCAAGTTTCTGCAAGAGGATGCCTTTGGTATCCTTTTCAAGAATTGAGTCCCACTCAGTTCCCCATATCACCTTGATGACATTCCAGCCTGCGCCCCTGAATTTCCCTTCAAGCTCCTGGATGATCTTCCCATTACCACGAACGGGTCCATCGAGACGTTGCAGGTTACAGTTAACAACAAATATGAGGTTATCTAATTTTTCTCGGGCAGCAAGTGAGAGGGCAGCGAGGGATTCTGGCTCATCAGATTCGCCATCACCCATGAAGACCCACACTTTTCTGTCTCCCTCATCCTTGAGGCCTCTTGCATCCATGTATTTCATGAAGCGTGCCTGATAGATGGCCATCGAAGGGCCTAGGCCCATCGAGACCGTGGGAAACTGCCAGAAATCCGGCATCAGGTAGGGGTGGGGGTAGGAAGAGAGGCCCTTTCCCCCTGTCTCCTGCCTGAAATTCTCCAGCTGTTCTTCGGTCAGCCTTCCTTCCACAAATGCCCTGGAATACATGCCAGGCGAGGAGTGGCCTTGGAAAAAGATCATATCAGCACCATGTTTGGCCTCAGGTCCCTTGAAGAACCAGTTGTAGCCAACCTCATACATTGCAGAGGCTGATGAGTAACTAGCTATATGCCCACCCAAGCCTTTTCCGTCTTCATTTGCCCTAGCTACCATTACCATGGCATTCCAGCGGACAAAGGCCGCTACGTTGCGAGCTATGAGGGACTCTTCAGGGGGTATGACCGCTGTCTTATTTTGAATGGTCGTATTTATATAGGGACTTATAATCCCAGGAGAGGTAGTGACACCTTTGTTTCGGGCAGTCTGGGTAAGTTCGGAAAGCAAATAGTCAGTTTTCTGCTCACCCTCTTTTGCTATCACTCCTTCAAGTGACTCCAGCCAATCTTTGGTCTCTGCAGGGTCTGGATCATGAAAAATCTTTTTACTCATACATTTCCTCCGATAGTGAGTTGGTATTTATTGATACAATATTTAATCAAGTTTAAATTCTTTATCCTAAATAAAACAATACTACCAAAATGGTGGCAATTCAACATGAAAAGGTACAGAAATATTACAATAAGAAAAATGAAGTGAGTGATAAAGTGTATTTATTCAAAGAGTTGTATACATATCGTCTAAAATACAGTTGTGTCCAATTGAAATAGTATATCTTGTTCAGTTACCTTCATTCAATAGGGTATGGCAAAAAGAAAATTGTTACCCTTCGTTGTAGTGAGAGGATCATCAATAAAAAAGGGGTGGATTTTGTGTGTTGGAGGAATGTACCACAAAGCCAAAGGCGCCTTATCTGAAAGCTCGGGATTTTTTATACTGTACAATAGCAAGTAGGTGGAGGTTGTTTCTAGAGGAGAGGAGTATAGAAGAATGAGAAAGCTAAGGGCACAAAAAAAGGGGCCTAAGCCCCTGTATACATGAAGATGAAAAACAGGGTTTATCTGCTTTTCTTCTTCTCCATCTTCTCTTGCTTTTTCTCTTTAGCGGTTTTCAGAGGTTTTTTCTTGTCCGTCTTCTTTGCATCCTGTGATTTAGCCATGTTGGATACCTCCATAAATATAGTATGAAATCGGCTGAATGATAGCCTCTATAGGATCGAAAAGCAACCTCTTCAACTGTGAAAAACGGTAGGTTATCGCGGCATTACCTGATTTTTTCCCAGTTCCTTAGCCAACATAAGGTTTCTGTCTGCATGGGCCATAAGGTCCTCAGCTATATTCCCATTTTCAGGAAACAGGGCCAAGCCTATGGAAAGGGAGAGGTTCTTCCCTGCTTGGCATATGTCGGTAATATTGACGTCTTTTATTTCTGCTCGGAGGTTTTGGGCAACGTCATACAACTGAGCTTGGCTTGTATCGGGAATGATAATGGCAAATTCGTCCCCGCCGTGACGGCAGACAATGGCATGTCTTTCTAATGTTTCGGAAAGGAATGAGGCAACCCTTTGTAGTATTATATCCCCTGTTGCATGGCTGTACTGGTCATTGTAGTCTTTGAAGTTGTCGATATCCATTAGCATGACCCCATAGGTGAAACCTTTGGAAGCACCACGTTGTATCTTGTCTTCCAGGGTTGCATCAAAGTAGCGCCTGTTGAGTAAGCCGGTAAGATGGTCCCTGATAGAGCTTTCCTTAAATCGCTTGAGCTGGTAAGAACTGATGTAGTTGGCAACAATACCCAGTACTGAGGTAATGAGCACAAAAGAGATGAAGCTAGGCCAGTTCTTGGCCATGAGGGCGGGTGAATTGAAAATTAGGACATTAAGCACTGCTAGCTGTACAAAGGCTATGATAATGGTAAGAAAGAGGGGTGGAAGCACACTTGAAAAAAGAACGGTTACCGTGACATAAATCAGGGGGAAGAACTCAGTAAAACCAAATCTTGAGTCAATGAATATCGAATCCCAGGAGCCTATAAATGCAATGATTACTGTCAGTAACGATGAGAGATGATAGTTTTGTTTCAGGGTAGTTAGAAAAGCAACTCCATCGATGATGGCAGAAGACTTATCAATAACAGATAAGCCCTTCTTTCATAGGAACCTGCGGGGTTTGTTCGTAGAGATAAGACAAACACGATCAGGAGCAGCACAAAGATAAAAGGCTGTAACCATCGTAAGAGTTGGCTCCGAATATCTTGGTTTTCTGTATTGTTCATGCCCTATTATTATATGAGTTTTTTATAAAATCAAGTTTATACACCCTTGAAACAAATAAACAACAGGAAATAGCTATATTCTGAAAGGTGAAGGTACATAAAAGGGAGTCCATTTTGTGGAGTTACCGAAACAGAACAATAATGGGCTCTATTGCGATACATGCAAAACCAAGCAGAAAAAGAGAGCGTCGACCTTATTCATGTATGGATAAGGACAACGCCCACTTCTTTCTTCTTTTCTTTCTTCTTTTTTCTGTTCTGATCTTGTTGTGGCTTAATCTTTCGACCTTTGCTGTTTGTGTAACTCTGAAGGACGTATCTCGCCAGCTTTGGTCAGCCCGATCTTTGTCAGAATAGGGCCTATGATCTCAAAGAAGATGGAGGTTGCAGTAACTGTGGTGATAACCATCACCCCAATGCTCGCACCATGTGCACTAATGCCTGTGAACTCTTGTTTAACCACCAGGGAAAGTCCGATGGCCACACCAGCCTGGGAAAGAATTCCCATCCCAAGATATTTTCTGATGTTGCTCTCCATCTTACCTAGCGCTGAACCGATAAAGGCACCACCTATCAAACCTGTTGTTCGTCCCGAGATATAGACACCACCGAGCAAGCCAAGAGAGGGCAGGGCATTCAGATGCAGGTTAGCACCTGCAAGGGTAAAGAACAGTACAAACATCAGAGGCATGAATGATTCCAACTGGCTTTTGAGGGAGTGTATCACCTTGGAGCTCTGGGTATTGACGATGATGATACCAAATATCATGTTTGTCAGGATCTCTGAAAGACCCAACCATGTGCAGAGTCCGGCTATGATGAATATCTGGGCAAACAAGAGTATCAGTACATCAACCTTTTGGTGAAGCCTTTTAACCAAGATTCCGAACAGATAGCCCATCGCTGTTCCTATCAAAACGGAGAAGAGGACCTCCTTCAAAGGTTCAAGAAGGACGAAGGCGATGTTCATGGTCCCTCCCATCTCCGAGTGGAGTAACGATTGTGCAATGGCTGAGGCAAACCCAAAAATTATGATCCCCAGTCCGTCATCAAAGCCGACTACCGCGTAGAGGGCTTCAGTCAACTTGCCTTTTGCCTTGTACTCCTGGATGATGGCAACCGTTCCTGCTGGTGCACTTGCAGGTGCAACAGCACCAAATATCAAGGCAAGGGGAAGGTCACGTGTCAAAGCATATACAGCACCCATGACAATAATGAAAGCCATGAAAGATTCTGCAAATATGATTGTTATGATACTGGATCCCTGTCTCTTCAAGGCTGACAGGCTCAGTTCAAGACCTATGCTTACCGCAACAAAGCTCAAGGCTATATCGGTTATGAAGGATAAGCTTCCTTGGACTGGTTCGCTTATGAAATTCACCAGTGAAGGTCCCAACAGTACCCCGGCTACCATATAGCCTATCAAGGAGGGGAGCTTGACCAGTCGCATGAGTTTTCCCATGTAGAAAGCAAGCAACATCATTATCCCTGCTGTTAGCAGCAGGGGGAATTGTGAAAATAGTGTCATATGGTTCTCCCTAGAAATCCAAAGATCCGAGGGTGAAGGCCAAATCATGAACCGTTATCATAACCCCACGACTCTGATCGATGTCGTTGGTTATGGTGCGGATCCTTCTCAGTACGCTGTTAACACTCTCTCTGTCGATTACCGCGATAAGGACACGGCTAAAATTTTTACTCCTATCACTCCAAAATGCTGCAAACAAAGGCATGTGGTAGAGGTATTGGTTTGCGTTTTCAGTCTCTATTACAGCAACAGAACCATCAGCTTCAGAACTGACTGCTTCCAGTATATCGTCAAAATATTCTTCCTTCTGGATATATACTGTTAGCTGAGACTTCAACTTGCCAGCTTCAGCAAGATCAGGTGCGGATATCTGGGAGTTGAAAATCTCCACTATCTCCTGTGCTGTAGTTGCTTCCAGGATGTTAGCCCTTACGGTTTTGTCCCTAACTGCCTTTGAGATGGCTGCAAGCAGGCGCACATGTTCGTTTCTCTTGTCAGTAGGGCCGATCAGGAAGATGAAGATTTGGGAAGGCTTCTCGTCCAGTGCGGTAAAATCAAAAGGTTGTGCAGTGGTTATGACGCCAATGACAAACTCCTTAAGATGTTCAAAACTACAATGGGGGATGGCAATACCATTGGCAAGGCCGGTAGACCGCAGTTTCTCCCGTTTTGTAAGGGCTTCTAAGATTGCTTTTTCGCCGATGTCCTGTAGGGGTTTTGCTTTTGATGCATTCTCTGCGATCAAAGCCAGTAGGGTTTTCTTGTCGGTAACTTCTGCTTGTAGTGTAATACACTCAGCGTGCAGGTTGTGCCATAGATTCATAGTCATCCTCCAACAGTAGCCTGCTTACCTCGGATGGGGTAGCCGCTGCTAATAGTGTTTCTTTCATTCCCTTTTTCTGAGAGAATCTCGCAAGTCGTGACAATATGCGTAGGTGCGTTGTTTCGTTAGGGGCCAGCAAGAGGAAAAAGATGTGTGTTGGCTCCCCATTAAGATTTCCAAATTTGATGCCTTTCTTGCTGATGCCCATAACAATGGGGGGAAAGCTTGGAGGCACCTCTTTAACCTCCCGTAGGTGAGGAAAGGCTGTCCCCTGTCCAAAGGCAGTGGTAACCATCTCTTCCCTAGAGAGCAATTGCTGCACAAGGTCTTTCCTGTCAGAGACCAAGCCCTGTTCCTGTAGGGGTGCTGTCAGTTCCCAAAGGGTCTCTTCTACGCTACTGCTTTGAAGATTCAACAGCATGTAGGGGCTTTTTAGCAAACGAGAGAGTTGCAGTGCAGTACCTGGAACGTCCATGAGCTGTGCAAAGTGGTGTTCTTCTGAAAAGTTCATTTTGGTGTTCAACCACATGTCAATGACACTGCGTTTGAATCGCCACTGTCCTGCAACTTTCATACAAGGAATCTCATTGCGCCCGATCATCCTAGTCACCGTTTTGGGAACGATCTTCAAATAGTCGGCAACTTCCTGTAAGGTTATAATATCTGTATTGTCCATAATTGTCCTTTAAAGTCCTTATAACAGTACTACACCTCCTCCCTATATTTGTCAATGGAATGACAGAAAGAATCATTTGTATAGGAGCAAATAACAAAAATACTTGCATGCAGAGTTTTAGAAAGTGAAAACTGAATATAGATGATTGACTTGGAGCAAAGGAAAAAGGCTTATTCGAATAAGCCTCGTATAAAGTGCAAAGAGTCATGAAAGAGAGAAAAATAATGACCCTCCCCGGTATCGTCTGATACCGGGGAGGGTCCCTCAGAAGCCTTCTCTCTGGCTACTACATAAGCTTTGCTATAGCTAGTTGATGAAGAATTATTTACTCGACTCTAAAC
>CAYXYD010000115.1:0-8592 GCA_964469205.1 uncultured Sphaerochaeta sp.
GGAGAAGCTTGCCCTCTTCATGCAAAAGCACGAGAAAAAGAACTGATTCTCATTTATCTATATTCCATGTCTTAATATCTATGTTGTTTGCGATACAGATTTGCCCCTAATATATAAGGGGGCTTTTTTAGTGCGTAAAACACGACAATAATCTCAAAAGCATTGCCTTGTGGTAGCACTGGTCCACTATGTATACTTAAGGCATAAAGGACTTTAGGAGGTCAGTATGAAAAAATCATTACTGCTGTTCGCTGTTTTGGCGCTCCTTATCCCTACCTTTATGTTTGCCTCAGGTGCAAAGGAAACGGTTGTGGATGAGAACGCTCCTGTAACTATCCAGTATTGGACCCACGAAGACCCTGCCAGAACCCAGCTCGAGACTGAGTTGATCGCAGAGTTCATGAAAAAGAACCCCAACATCACCGTAGTTCGCTCCACACAGGCTTCTGTGAAGCAGATTGAACTGGTCCAGACAGCTTTTGCTGCAAACCAGGGACCTGACATGTTCAATCTTCCCATTGAAGACCAGTATGCGTACATCACCAATGCCCGTGTAGCTCCTGTCGACTACAAGGCTGCCGGTTATGCGAGCAAGCAGGACCTGCTTGACAAGTATACCCCTGGCGTTTTGAACACAGTCACTGTCGATGGCGATGTCTACGGCCTTCCCCTTGAGCTGACCAACTGGTCCATCTACCTCAACAAGAAGGTTTTCCGTAGTGCAGGTCTCAACCCTGAGACTGATTATCCCAAGACTTGGGAAGAGATGGCTGACGTCTCTGAAAAGCTTATCATTCGCGATGGTGACATCCTCATTCGCCGTGGATTTGATTTCCGCTATCCTTACTATCTGAACTTCTTTGTTCCTATGGTACAGCAGCTTGGTGGTGATCTCTTCAGTGCCGATGGCAAGAAGGCTATCATCGGTGATGATGCTTGGATCAAGGTACTAACCTATTTCCAGCAGTGGGGAC
Organism: uncultured Sphaerochaeta sp.; assembly: GCA_964469205.1. Classification (GTDB taxonomy): domain Bacteria; phylum Spirochaetota; class Spirochaetia; order Sphaerochaetales; family Sphaerochaetaceae; genus Sphaerochaeta. Next base: position 975 of record CAYXYD010000115.1, read on the forward strand.
CCAGTGGTCGTAACCTCGGCTCTCCTACCTATAAGAATGGACGTAAGATCTTTAACAATGACGACAACGACATTGCTATGGCTCACACCGGCCTTTATCAGGAAGGACGCATCGAGCAGGACAACCCTGAATTCTTCAACAGTGGAGAGTGGATGGTCGTTCCTTTCCCCGTATTTGAAGATGCAGTCAATGATGTAGCCTCTTGCTACTATGGTCACTTCTTCATGGTCAATGCTGATTCTGATCCTGCTGTTCGCAAGGCTGCCTGGAAACTCTCCGGCTTCCTGCTAAGCCATGGTGAGGATTATCTGACCCGTGGTGGAAACATCATTCAGCCTACCAAGGCTCTGTTTGCTTCCGACACATTGAAGAACATGCCTTATAGCCAGGTCTTCATCGATGACATGAACCGTGCAAACATGACCTACTATGGTGCAAACTCTGCACAGATTCAGTCCTTGATCCGTAACGCTGTTGAATCAGTGATGCTTGGTGGCGTGAGCCCCGAGAAGGTGCTTGCTACCCTCAGAGCTTCTGCTCAAGAGATTATTGACGAGCAATATTAAGTAGTTCGAGTGTTCTACCGGCTAGTCCGGCAGGACCTCTTCTTCTTTGTTTTATGTATCCCTTTATAGTTACTAATACCTTTTTTGATCGATCTGCATGGGCTTTAGGCTCAATGTAGTCTGCATTACACAAACTGTGGGCAATTCTGCCCGCTCTCCAGGAGAGACTCTATGGGTTCCAAGAAACGCTACAGCATCGAGAAAAAACAGGCACGATGGGGAATTGCCTTTGTGGTGCCCTCTCTCGTGTTTTTCTCGGTTTTCAATTTCTATCCTATCCTCAATGCTTTTTACATGAGCTTCTTCAACAGGAAAGCACTGAGTAAGGCCCCACCCAAGTTTCTCGGATTTGACAACTATCTACGACTGTTCAATCCTGAAACGGCTGGTAATCAGCTCTCCTTTCTCAATTCGTTGAAATCGACCATGGTATTCACCTTGGGAACCTTCATCCCACTTTTAATCCTGAGTCTCATCATAGCTGTGTTCATCAGCTATCTCTCCAGTAACAAGAGCAAGAAGTTTTTGCAGGTAGCCTACTATTGTCCTGCAATCCTCTCTTCTGTAATAGCTGCAACCATCTGGATGCTCATCTTCGACCCAAGAGGTTTGGGAAACCAGTGGATGAATACCCTTTTTAGGACTCCGGGAACCGACCATCGTTGGCTTGTTGACCCTGTTATGGAACAGGTCTCTACCATGATCATCTACTTCTGGAAGTATATAGGGTACTTCGTCATCCTGTTCATTACCGGCCTTGCCTCCATTCCCCCTACCATCTATGAGGCATCGACCATTGACGGAGCAAACAAATGGCAGAATTTCTGGAGGATAACCCTTCCTCTTCTCAAACCCACAGTGGTGCTGGTCTCTGTCATGGCGATGCTGCAGTGTCTGAAGACTTTCAGCACGCAGTACATGCTATACACTAACGGAGCGCCTAGGGCACCCATCAATGTCATCACGTTCAATATTTACATAACTGGTATTCAACAGCAGTACCTCAGCAGGGCCAGTGCCATGAGTGTTGTGCTATTCATCCTTATGCTCTCGCTGACCTTGGTCCAGTTCAGGGCCATCAAGAGCGAGAATGTGGAATACTAGGAGAAGATGATGCAAAAACCAAAAACCATAACCCTACCCAAGGCCCTGATAGTTCTCTTCTTATTTATTATGCTTCTCTTTACCCTGATGCCCATCGTCTTCATGATGACATCCTCGCTTATGAGTTCGCGCCAGATACTTCGGATGCCCTTTAACTGGATTCCCGAAGAGTTGCACTGGGAGAACTTCGCCAAGGCGATCATGGGCAATGATGGGACCTATATTTTCCTTCGCAATATTTCCAACTCCCTGATCGTCAGCACCACAGTTGCCATAACTACTGTCATGATTGCGGCCCTCACCGGATACGGGCTTGCAAAGTTCAAGTTCAAGGGAAGAAACACCGTTTTCATGATGATCATGGCAACCATGATGATTCCTTTCGAAGCCATCATGATCCCCTTGTATATGGTGGTGATGGTGTTACACATCCAGAATAGCTATATAGGACTTATTCTTCCCTTTTTGGTAAGCGCCTTCGGTATCTTCCAGATGAAGCAGTACCTGACAACCTTTCCCAGCGAGTTCCTCGATGCAGCGCGTGTCGATGGCATGGGTGAGTTTGGCATCTTCGTCAAGATTGTATTTCCCAACTGTAAGCCTGTCATTGCAACATTGGCCATCCTCTCCTTCAGAGGGCAGTGGGACAACCTCTTGTGGCCTCTGTTGGTAAGCCAGAGTGACAAGATGAAGACCATTCCCCAGTACATCTCCAACTTTGCGTTGGAGAGAAGTACTGACGAAGGTGCGATGATGGCAGCGGCTCTGCTGGCATCGATACCTATGTTCTTGCTTTTTATGTCCCTTACCAAGTACTTTATAGGTGGCTCAGCTGTATATGAGTCAAGGAAGGGTTAGGTATGTTTGATCGAATTTGCACTGATATCCACAGTAGTAATCCTCTCTTTGCTCCTTTGTTGGCAATCTGCCCGGAGCTTGAGATGTTCCCACCCCTAGGGGATCTTCCCTATAGCCGCTATCTGTTGGTTTCTAAAAACCAAGAGAGCATCGGTAAGGCGCGGCAGATGGGCATAGCCAGTGCCAGCCCTAATCCCGAGCTCAAGGCGGATATTCTTGCAAAAGATGTCAAGCACCTGCGTCCCCATATCTCCTTCATCAACGATTCTATAGATGGGTGTGACCTTTTCATCTTTGATATGGGAAACGTGGTGGTAAAGAACATCCACATGCTTGGTAAGATCTCCAGGCGTCTGGGCCTCGACAAAGAAGAGTTCAGGACAGACTACCACAACTATGATTTTGCCATGATGGATGGCACCTTGCCGATAGAAGCCTATTGGGAGCATGTCCGTGCCAAATTTGGCATCAAGGTGGAGGGAAATCCTTTTGCCAAGGATTTTACCCCGCATTTCAATGAAGAGGTAGTGGATATTATCAAAGCTCTCCGTTCTGAAGGCAAACGCGTAGTCTGCGCTTCAAATACCTTTGCCCCGCATTGGGATATCCTAGAGAGGATGGGCGCCCTTGCTCTCTTCGAGAGGGTCTATGCATCGCATGAGATGGGTATTTCAAAGCCCTCCAGACAGTTCTTCGAATATATCCTGACCAAGGAGAAAGCAGAGGCAGGCAAGACCTACTTCATAGACGACTACGAGGAGAACATCGTTCAAGCCGCTAATCTTGGGATGAAATGTCTGCTGTACACTGATGGGATCAGACAAAGTGCTTCAGAGAAGCTCTCTGAGGTGTTTGGTCTCTGACGGGTACACTACTGAAGTTTTTTTGCTGTCTTTTGTATTCCTTGTAAGATGGGTAAGGCTATTTCCTCAGGAAAACCTTGAGGAAGTTTTGCTGTTACTTCTTCTATTGCTGAAGGGATCATCTGTAAGATTTCCGAGATACTATCATCCAGCAACAGGGGAGCTCCTGTTGCTTTTGCTGTCTCAATCCAATGCCTCTTTTGGATTTGAGCCCATGCATAATGCCGATTTTTTCCCATGACAGCCATTGCCATTTTCAATTTTTGCTGTGGTATCATTCCTACACCATGGCCCAATACTGGATAGGCAGACATTACATCATACAGAGGGGTTAATGTGTATCGTCCTTCCTTTTCAAGAAAAATACTAAAGTTTTTGGCATGACCGTCAGGTGCTGCTAGCAACCAGAATAGGATTTGCGCCTTGAGGAATTTTTTCCTGTCCTTCTGAGGGTTATTGGCAGTGAGCAAGAGTTTCATCAGGGAAGAAATCCCAGGCCCCCCTTCGGATTCATATTTCATACTAGCCTTTGTGGCTGTGGCTTGGCAGAGGTCTTCCTGAGGAAGCCTCTTCCACCATGTTCCATCAAAAGCAAGCTGTCGGTCAAAGCGTTCAACAACGAGAACCTTCTGATCTTCAAAGTCCATGATATCAGTTTTTGCGACGTCCATTCCAAAAGCTTCAAGGAGTTTTAGACAAATCCATTCATTTTCAATTGATTGCCCCATATCTGCTTGCATTGTGCCTATCCTGCCTAAGGGAAGCTTGAAGATATGTGTCGTGGGTGTTGCTCCAATTGGCCTACACCAAGCTCCCTCGTGCCACAGTAACGCAGTTTTTTCCTGAGCTCCTGCAAGTGAGATTCTGAACGGCTCTTCATGAGAATCTTCTGGAATCCTACCTGCTTTTATGGACCGGAGGAGGTTTGCAACATCATGTTCACGCAAGTTTTGTGCTTCAATAGTACGGATATCAGGAGGAATACTCTCTTCAGGTAGCAGTTGTAAGGCTCCCACACAGTCTTTTCCAATTTCGCTTAACAAATCAAACGGGGAAGTTGATCGACAACCAAAGCGACGTTGAATTCTCTGTCTGATGTCAGAATTATCAGGTAAAAGGTTGTCAAAGAAATCTTCAATGTGAGATCCTTTCAGTGGGACAGAGGAAGGAGCTACAGGAAGTGAAAGTGAAAGGGGACGAACCGATGAGCTGACAAGCCATGAATCAGTATATCTGAAGAGATGGCCTCGTCTTGGTTCTTGTGTCCACTTGCCTACTAGTTCTCCATTCATCCAGACATCCAAAGTCTTGTTCATGTTACCATTCTCCTTTTTGCGAATCACTCTTTTCTGCAGCCTTCGGTTTCAGGGTTAATTCGAAATCAAGGGCTGATAAGAGTTTTTGAAAACTGTCGAGCGTTGATCGTCCTGGGTCATTCTCAAGAGCAGAGATTGTCTTGGGGAGTAGCCCTACTTTTTCTGCAGCTTCTGCTTGAGTAAGATTCAAGACTTTTCGACGATTTCTTAGGGTTATGGCCAGTTGGTAAGGGGTAAGTATGAGATGTTCCATGATTTCCTCCAAAGAGTTATGCAAATAAAATATACCTTATAAGGTTTATTTTGTCAATATACCTTATAGGGTAAATATTAAATATATACCTTAGAGGGTATGAACAAGAGTATCCTTGGCATGATCTCTGCCTTTGGGCTGTTTGTAGGGTAGGCATTCTCAAATAAACTTACTGAAATATTTGGTCTCTGAAATACGAGAGCAAGGGAAAGGCAAAAGTAGGACTGTTCTGCATGCATAAAAAAGCCTGCATCTCTTATTGAGCTACAGGCTTTTTTGTGTTTGGTCTCATGTACTATTGCTAGTGTCAGTCCTTTCTCTAATCTTATATGCCGCTATGCTCATCCCTATACTGTGTTGGGGTAAGACCGGTAAAGCGCTTGAAGATCTTGGCAAAGTAGCCGGGGGTGGGGAAGCCGCAGTTGGTTGCGATCTCCCCGATGTTGCGCTTGGGATCCTTCATCAGCTCGACTGAATTGTTGATCCTCCAGGCATTGAGGTACTGCAGGAAGTTCAAGCCGGTTACCTCCTTGAAGAGGCGGCTCAGATGGCTCTCCGAGAGTTCGAGGTAGGCAGCCGCCTCCTGCAAGCCCACAGGGCTGGAGTAGTTCTCTGCAATGAAAGCTATGGTACTGTCGATGACATGGTTATTGACATTGCGCGGCAGCGTGATGAGCTCGGCTACACTGGCTTTCTTGCCCTGCTTCATCTGCTCGAAGTCACGGTCCTCTTCCTCAATCTTCTTGACCAGTTTGGAAAGAGTCTCCTCAAGCTCCTCGTCGTCCACCGGCTTGAGCAGGTAGTCGAACACCCCCAGTCTGATAGCCTGCTTCATGTAGTTGAAGTCAGAGTGGCCGCTGAGGATTATGGCATGGTTAACAGGGCAACGGGAGAGCATGGCAAGGCCGTCGAGACCGGGAAGCCTGATGTCGGTAAGTACAATATCTGGTTCCAATTCCATGATGAGCTTCTCGCCTTCAAGGCCGTCACCGGCGGTCCCTAACAGAACGAGGCCGAGTAGCTTCCACCGTATGGATGAGACTATCTCATCTCTTACAATCTTTTCATCTTCAACAAATACTACAGTGTAACTCATACGGTACTCCCTTTTGTCTCATCATTGCCTCTTGGGAACGAGATGGATACCACCGTACCTTCCATTTCTTTGGATACGATAGAGAAACTCATCTTCTTTCCATACTTGAGGGTAAGACGCCTATATACATTGTATACACCAACGTGGGTTGAATTTGCAAGGTCATCGAGGTCCTCCGGAAGCGTTCCAGGGGGAAAACCGATCCCATCGTCCTTGACGGTGAGGAATATCCTCCCGTTTTTCTCTTGTACCAGGACTTCGATGTTCCAATTCCCTGCCTTTGGTTCCAACCCATGGACGATGGAGTTTTCCACCAGAGGCTGGATTATCAGCTTGGGAGTCTTCACCATCGCACAGGCGGGATCGAGGACCGTGGTCACATGCAGTTTCTCACCAAAGCGGATCTTTTGGATGGTCAGGTACGAGTCTATCAGGGTCATGCTCTCCTTGAGGGTGCATTCGCTCTCATGGTTGTCTATCGTTGAGCGCAGGAGCTTTCCCAGCTTTATGGTGATGGTGTAAATCTCCTCTTCGCCGTGCATCCTAGCCAATGCCTTGATGGTATTCAGCGTATTGAAGAGGAAGTGGGGGTTCATCTGGCTTTCAAGGGCCTTGCGTTCCGCCTCAGCAACCTTCTGTTGCTCCTCGCGTGTCAGGTGCAAGAGGCCTCTAATCTGTTCGACCATGACATTGAAACAGTGGTCCAGCTGTGCGAACTCTTTAATCTTCGCATACTCTTTCTTTGTCTGCAGGTTCCCTGATTCCACCGCTTCCATGGAAGAGGCAAGGCCCCTGATAGGCTTTGCAATGGAGCGGGAGAAGAGTAGGGAGAGGGCTATGGCTAGAATGGTACCAATGCCCATCATCATGGCAAATGCCCAAAGCCACTGGTTCAGGTTCTCCTGGAAGGGAACCGAGCTGATGATGCCCGCCAAGATCAGGGAGGTTCCCGGTACGGTGGTGGTGGCAAAGATGGAAGTGCCTTCCTGTACGACCTTGTTGGAAAAATCAGCCTTGAGGGTAGCAAGTTCGGGGAACAACTTGAAGGAGCCGAACTTTTCTGGGTGAGTCAGCGAGGATACGTAAAAATCCACGGTGTCTATCAACAGTTCCTCGCCAAGAACCCTTTCTGTATTGATGCTGTCGGTAAGGGCCTCTGCATATATCTCCACTACAAGATAGCCCAGATTGTTTCCGGCACGATCATAGACCTTTCTGAGTACGGAAGCCAGGACCTGGCGACCGTTCTCCGCTGTCCTGTGCCCACCGATGCTGATAAGTGAGGCTGTCTGAGAAACATTCTGATTCTGGCTGATGATGTTGTTCATATCCCAGTCGTTGCCCTGGTAGCGTAGGTCAAAGACCTCAGGGAACTCGTGCGTCGATATCCTTACCTTCCCAGAGTTGCTCACCAGATGGGCACTAGCGAGGTAGGTGTCTCCCCTCATCACCCCAAAGAGCAGCTGGTAGAGTTCTCTTGAGGCGCTGGTGTTGGCATCAAGCATATCCTCCTGAAGAATCCGGACAACCATGTCATCAGTTGAGAGGGTGTATGCCTTATG
>CAYXYD010000116.1:0-8481 GCA_964469205.1 uncultured Sphaerochaeta sp.
CTATGAATACACAATCAGAACTCGCTTTTCGTCTTGTCAGCAAGATACAGAGCGACAACCCGACGATACTCCCCTTGTTTTTAGATGTGAAGCTCAGTGATGCTGATCTTGTAGAGGCACTGCGTAATCACTACACCGAATATATGAAACAGGAATATCCCACGGCTTGGACCTACTATACAGGCGAAGAACAGAGCGAACAGGACTACTATAAGCTCTCTGCCAGGTCCATGGCTTATCTGAGACTCATGGATTACCTCGATCACGAAGGTGAAGCCTATCCTGACTGGAACCTGCATGGGCAGGAAATAGTATCAAGACCGATCAGTTTGATGAGGAAGGTCCTTACCCGGCAGTGTGATGGGTGCAACCCTAACTTCATTGAGGATATGGCACACCTGTTTTCCCAGTTGAGTGAGGTGGAGGAGTTCAATATCCCTACCCGCAGTCTGGTGCAGACTTGGATGGACCGCCATGGTAGTGGTCTGGACTCTGAGGTTGTTGCATGGAGAACCCTCAATAAGGAGCGCATCGTTGCGCTGCTTATTGAGAAGCTGAAGACCCAAGAAAGAAAAAGTTCCCATTACCAGCTGAAGGAGGGAATGAATGATAAGGAGATACGCAAGCAGGTGCTAACCTGGTGGAGGGAGGATCGCTTTCATCTGCACTTCGCTATAAGAAGTGCAGATGAGCTGAACAGGTATCTGGACTACTCAATGAGTGAAGAAGAGCTGCGCATCATGGGGGAGGCGGAAAAGAAGGGTATCCCCATCTTTGCCACCCCGTACTTCATCTCTCTTATAGATACCAGAAAGAAAGAAGAGCAAAAACAAGAACAAAAAAATCCTGGCAGTGACCTGGCCCTTCGTACCTACCTTTTCTATAGCCAGGACCTGGTAGACGAGTTTGGATCCATTGTTGCCTGGGAGAAGGAGGACATAGTAGAGCCAGGCAAGCCCAATGTGGCTGGCTGGATCCTTCCTTCCCACAATGTCCATCGACGGTATCCTGAGGTTGCCATTTTCATTCCTGATACCATGGGCCGTGCCTGTGGCGGGCTTTGTTCCTACTGCCAGAGGATGTATGACTTCCAGGTGGGCAGGTTCAACTTCGAGCTTGAGAAGCTTCGTCCCCGTCAGAGTTGGAAGAAGGGCCTTGAGGCAAATATGGAGTACTTCCGTAATGACCCCTATCTTTCTGACATCCTGATCACCGGAGGGGACGCCTTCATGAGTTCAGTTGCTTCCTTAAAGCACATCCTTGATGCTGTGCTCCAAATGGCTAAGAACAAGCTCCTTGACAATGCAGACAGAAAGGATGAGGACAAATACGCAGCCATGAGGCGTGTCAGGCTTGGGACAAAGATTCCTGTCTACCTGCCCCAAAGGGTTACCAAGGAACTCGTAGAGGTCTTGAGAGCCTTCAGGGAGAAGGCTAAAGAGGTTGGCATCAACCAGTGTGGTACAGACCCATATTTCATCAGCTATGGAGATCACCCCTGACACCAAGAAGGCTATTGCCAGGTTGTTGGAAGCTGGATGGGCTGTGACCAACCAGGAGGTCTTCACTGTAGCGGCTTCCAGAAGGGGACATTCGGCTAAGCTGCGCAAGGTCCTCAATGACATCGGGGTGCTGCCGTACTATACGTTCTCTGTTAAGGGTTTTACGGAGAACCGGGAGCTGTTTGCCACCAACTCCCGCTCCACCCAGGAGCAGGTAGAGGAGAGTCCCATCGGCCAGGTAGCCCAGCGCTACCATGCCGCTCTCAGGTATTTCATGAGCGATGCCCCCAACATGGTGGAAAGCATCGATTCTATCCGTACATCTGATGAGATCCCTTTTCTTGCCACAGATCGCAATACGTTGAACCTTCCTGGGGTAGGCAAGAGCAATACCTACCGAACCATCGGTATCACCGATGATGGCAGGAGAATCCTGAAGTTTGAGTTCGACCATACAAGGCCCCATAGCAAGGTCATCGAGGAGATGGGCTCGGTAATCATCATCGAGTCAAAGTCCATAGCACACTACCTGAGACAGATTGCAGAGATGGGGGAGGACCCTTCAGAGTATGAGACCATCTGGGGCTACTCTGCAGGAAGCTTGGCTCCAAGGAGTACGGTGTTTGAAGGGCTTTCGTGAGGGATATGAGGAAACAAGAAGCTGAAAGGCTATAAGGAGACAGGAAGATTGCCGAGTCGGCAAACTTCCTGTACGCTATAAAAATCTAAGACTTCTATGGAAGGTTGCCCAGTTGGACAACCTTTCATACAATCAACAGAAGAGGAGGCCTTTTATGAACCATACTATTGTTGTACTTGACGGATATACGCTAAATCCTGGAGATCTTTCCTGGGATGGATTTTCAGACTTAGGGGATCTTACGGTCTATGACCGTACAGAGGAGAAGGATATTCTTTCTCGGATTGGTAGTGCAGATATTGTTATTACCAATAAGACACCCCTTACCAAAGAGACCATTGATAAGGCATCAGAGCTCAAATACATCGGGGTGTTGGCCACAGGTTTCAATGTGGTCGATATTCAGGCAGCGAAAGAGAAAGGTGTTCCAGTCTGCAACATCCCTACCTACGGTACTGATGCTGTAGCCCAGTTTGCATTTGCGATGTTGTTGGACATTACCAGTCATGTTGCGCACCATAGTGATGAAGTGTTCAAAGGACGCTGGTCCGAGAGTCCTGACTTCTGCTTCTGGGATAAGCCTCTGATGGAGCTTCTTGGAAAGACGATGGGCATCATCGGCTTTGGTAGGATCGGGCAGGCAACAGGACGCATTGCCAAGGCCTTTGGCATGCAGGTGCTCGCCTACGACGCTCACCAGGACCCTACAGCTGATGCTGTCTATGTTTCGCTCGATGAGCTCTATGCCCTCAGTGATGTCATTGCGCTCCACTGTCCTCTCTTTCCTGAGACTGAGGGCATTATCAATAAGAAGAGCATTGCCAAGATGAAAGATGGGGTAATCATCCTCAACAATAGCCGTGGCCCTCTTATTGTAGAGCAGGATCTCGCTGATGCACTTAACAGTGGCAAGGTCTATGCAGCAGGGGTGGATGTGGTATCCAGTGAGCCTATACAGAAGGACAATCCGCTTCTTACGGCAAAGAACTGCATTATCACCCCACATATCAGCTGGGCTCCAAAGGAGAGCAGGGTGCGTCTGATGGGGATTGCTGTTGATAATCTTACGAGCTTTCTGAAGGGAAAACCTGTTAATGTGGTGAACAAATAGGGACGTTTGATCTGACTCCGAGTAAAGGAAAAGAACAAAAATAGAGGAATGTCCTGTGGCAAAGGACACCCCTCTATTTTCTTTTCTGCATTGCTTGTGTCAAATGGTATGCTTGAACTATATAAGATCTTGGTTTCAGAGTGCATGGATTAAGAGAAGGTTTACTTATTCCGTTATCGTTATTTTAGTGCTGTATTTGGGGATACCCGTCATCTCATTCTTACCACATGCATACGCGATCATCAGCGATTGGAATGTTTCCATTACCGCCAGAGAAGAAGCAATGTCTTCCCCTGTAGGGCAGGGAATAGTAATTGCATCCTCCAGCGGTTCAAGGCCAGATGAATCGATGACCACAAGAAAGCAGCCAGTTTTCTTTTGGATAGCTTCGAAACTCTTTGCCAACTCTCCCAAGACTCCTTTTTGGCGAAATATGATCAAAGCTGTATCAGGGGAAAGAACCTCAAGAGGACCGTGGCGCAACTGTCCTGTTTCATTATACACAATGGGCTTGCCTCCCAGTTCTTCACAACCGAGACAGAAAAGCTGGGCTAAGCCAGAATATAGGCTCCGTCCTGTAGCGATGACATGGTCCTTCTTGCAGAGAAGGGCAACTGCGTTATGCATGGCAGTACTATCGTCTTGTCTGAAATGTACCGCTCGGTCTATTGATTTGAAAGAAGCTATTCCAAGTTCAGCTGATACGTACGCCATGATGGCTAGGGACAAGGTGACGCTTCGTGTTCCTGCAAATGCTTTTTCACTACCTCCATACCCTATGATGGCTCGGGTGTTTTTCCCTATGGTGCTCTCTTTGTTTAGGGTAATTCCATACAGAGTCGATTTTGTAAGAAGGCTGAGACATTTGACCGTCTCTACAGACTCCCCTGACTGACTCGTCAACAGTACTAGGCTTCCGGCAAGGGGAAACGGATCGTAGAGATATTCTGAGGCAGTGATTGCAAGAGCTTCTATCCCAAGCTTGCGGAGCTGAAATGAAAAAATCTCATTCACATAATGGGAAGCACCCATGCCCAACAGCACTATTTTTTTGTTGGCCTTCAATGTATTTGCAAAGCCTCTGATCGCTTCATGCTGTGTCTCTTTTGTCCTTAAGACATCATCCATCTGGCGCTTCATCTCAAGCAGAATTGCATCAAGGCCTGAACGATCAGCAAGTAGGGGGGCATACGAATTGATAAAATTAAACATAGGGTATTTCCTTTATCTTAGCCATTTAGGTCAGAAGCTAGGATGGCTGCGCCATAACATCCGACAATAGGTCCCATCTGAGTCTCTTTTAGAGTAGTCTTTCCATATACAGGCAATAGGGTATCCAAACGTTTTTGGACAGGATCCATGACAAAGCGGGTGATGAACTCATGCATTCCTCCCCCTATGAACACAACCTCAGGGCGAAACAGTATCGACAAGGTGATGATGGCCTCTGTTGTTGCAGTTACCATCCTCTCTACAAAGACTTGATACTCCTTGCTGTTAGGGTTTTGGAGTACCTCTTCCGGGGTGAGACCATAGGTATCCATTGCATATCGGTTGATCGCAGTTCCTGACATTACGTGTTCAAAGCAACGGGATTTGTTGCAGTAGCAAGAGTCCGGGCCATCAACACCCACTGAGATGTGTCCGATTTCGGGATGGAAAGGACCAGGAAGGCGAAAAAGTTTGCCTCCAAGCCGAATGGATACTCCAATGCCTGTACCAAAGGTAATCATAATTGAGTTTAGAATCGAAGGGTTCACCTTTGATGATTCACCGACATGGGCTGTGTTGGAATCATTGTCTACCATCACAGGAACGCCGAATTCTGCTTCCATAAGTGTCCGAATGTTAATCCCTTCATATCCTGGCAAAGTATAAGGATTGTGTATCACCCCTGTTTCAATATCTATGGGACCTGTACACCCAATGCCAACGCCAGCAAGTTGCCCTTTGGCTTTAGCAACATGTATTTTTGTCTCATTTGAAAGGGTTTTCAAGGTTTGAAGTGGATTATCAGAATCATGAGTGGGAAGACTTCCTTGATAGAGGATTGTTCGCACTTGGTCGATGAGGATGCTTTTTATTGAGGTTCCACCGATATCGAAACCCAAATATAGCTTCACTCCTTTACTCCTCCTGAGACCAGCCCTTTGATAAGGGAACGTTGGAATATAAACCCTATGATCACAGGAGGGAGGCTTGCCAGCACTCCACCTGCTGCTATCAGGTTGTAGTTTGATTGGCGTCCTGAAGCAAGATTGGCTATGACGACAGGCAGTGTGATCGCTTGCTTGCTATTGGTAAACAGCATTGCATAAAAATACTCGTCCCAAGCCAAGATCAGCGAGAGCAGTGCCACGGTCCCTAGGGAGGGAAGGAGCAAGGGAAGTACCACTTTGGTTATCCGAGTGTAGGTCCCAGCGCCATCAATAATGGCGGCCTCTTCCAGATCATAGGGAATGGTGTCGATATTTTCTTTGATCAGCCAGACACAGAAGGGCAGCACGATTGTGCAGTATACAAGGGCTAGTGCAAAGGATTTGTCCAGCAAGCCAAACTGGGACAACATCCGGTACAAGGGTAGAGCATAGGCAACAGGGGGAAGCATAAAGGTAAAAATGGCTGCATATAGGATGAGACTTTTCTTTCCCGGATGCCGAGAGAACACCCAAGCGGCTGGGATGGTAACAACCATAGAGATGCCCACCGCCATCAATGCGGTGACAAGGCTGTTGCGCAATCCATGTAAGAATAGTTCGCCACGGCTATTAATTCCCATGGTAAGCAGTTCCTTATAGGAAGATAGATCTATACGTTTAGGAATCCACCGAAGGGGCTTTGTTGTCAAATCCTCTGAGGAGCTGATGGACATAAGCATCAACCACAAAAAAGGAGCGATTATGTAGACAAAGAGGAGGATTGCTGCTGTATAAACCAATATGGTCTTTGTTTTACTGGTTCGCATACTCATTCACCTCCTATCGCTTTTTCGTGATGATTCGCATGTAAAACAGTATGAATATCATGATTACTGCAACCATGATGATTGCATAGGTAGCACCAGAGCCCATGCGTGAGTTGGTGAATGCTTCCTGATATACGAATATGCTACCACTACGGGTCTTGTTGGCAGGACCGCCTTTTGTCATGATATAGATGATATCAAACACTTTAACGGCTTCGATGATGCGCAACACTAGGGCAACCTGCAAGGAAGGGATGATATGGGGTAGGGTGATATATCCAAAGCGCTGTACGGCATTGGCTCCATCTATTTTAGCAGCATCTACCTGGGAAGAGGGAAGGGTCTGCAGTGATGCCAGTGCAATGAGCGCTACAAGGGAGAAATTCTTCCATACGTCAGCAAATATAATTGCCCCTAGTGCTTTGTTTGCACTGCCAAGCCAGCTTACATACGAATCTATCAGACCAAGCTGGGTCAGCAGTGAGTTCAGTGCCCCATACTCTGGATTGTAGATAAGACGCCACATGATGGCATTCACTACCGTTGGTATAGCCCAAGGCAGGATCAAAAGGGCTCGCAACAGGTTTCTTCCCTTAAACGGTTCGTTTACCAGAAGGGCAACCGCCGTTCCCAGAATCATCTCTGAGGTAACAACAATAAGCGCAAAGATAGCAGAAACCTTTAGGGAAGCAAGAAAGCCTTCATTTGTTATGGCCTGTTTGAAATTGGCCAGACCAACAAAGCCACTGGTGCCAACATCCATCATCTGGGCATCAGTAAATGCCAAGAGGATTGTCCTCACCAATGGCCAGCCAATCACTGTACCCATGATAATAATCATGGGTACAGTCAACAAGATTGGATTTCTTGTTCTTTTGTCAGGCATTGTTATTTTATCTCTTTGACTTTTTTGACAGCCTCAGTGAGTGCTTGTTTTGGAGTCAGTTCTCCATACAATGCCCTTTGGACATGTTGCTGTATGATGGCACTTGCTTCCTGGTAGTTGGGTTCGCTAGGACGAACATTCATGATGGAGAATGCTTTTTTGGATGCTTCCACCAACATCTCCCTTCCTTCACCAAGTTTCGGGTCATCATACGAATCTGTCCAGACAGGCAACTGCAAGTCTGAATAGGTATCTTGAACTTTCTTACTGGTAAGATGGAGGATATATTGCAGGGCAGCTTCAGGATTTTTTGACTGGTTCAAAACAGACAGACCCATGGAACCGCTCATTGCAGCAGAATCCTTGACTCCCTTTGCTCCTGGGAGGACCATCACTTTAACTGCATCCTTCGGGATCGTGCTTTCAGCAGGATCGGTAGCAAGGGCGAACATGTATGCCCAGTTCAGTGTAAAGGCTGCATCACCACTTGAGAACACCCGGCGAACATCCTCTTCGAGATATTCAAGTGAGTTTGGATTCAGCAAACCCTCTTTCTTGAGGGATACGAGGAAGTCCAGAGCTTTCACTCCGGAGGTGTCAAGAATATAATTGCCTGACGCATCTTGGAAGGAGCCACCAAAGGCTTCAAGGAAGTTGGCATACACGCAGATGAGTGCTTCAGCTTGGGCAAGGCTGAATACAAATGGATGTTCAACAATTCCCTTTGCCTTTAAAGCTCGCCCCATCTCAACCATCTCTTCAATCGACTTTGGTGCAGTTGCATAACCTGCTTTATTGAGCATGTCCCCGTTGTAGAAGAGGTACATAGTATCGAGGAACCAGGGAAGCCCTAACACTTTCCCTTGTTTTGTCGTGACATTCCATGCACCGGCTAGGACACCTTCTCTATAGTTTGCAGGAATGCTTCCCGTGATATCATACAGCATTCCTTTGGACGCATATTCAGCGTACCAGATATCATCAACGAGTACCGCATCATAGGCGTTGTTCGATCCATAGGCGAGCATTGTTTTGTTCCTCAGCTCTTCATAGGGGACGAATTCAGTTGAGACTGTGATGTTTGGGTTTGCCTTCATGAAATCATCAGTCATGTCATTTACGTTTTTCTCAGAATAAGCAGCTTGTGCCATTCCAAGAAAGCGCAGTTTTATTTTTCCTGTTTCAGAGTCTTCTTTGGCGCCTGCGCCAAACATGGGAAAAATACCGACTACAAGGAGCAAAATAACCAGAGCAGATACAGTTTTCTTCATGGGTTTCCTCCTTAGGAAATCTGGGATTACCTCAAATTCATTGAAATAAACGTAACTACTCAGGTGGGTGATTATTGTTCTCTCACTTGAGTCGGTTTCTTTCCTT
>CAYXYD010000117.1:0-8411 GCA_964469205.1 uncultured Sphaerochaeta sp.
CATGGGAACTTCAACCAAGCCGGAGTTTCTGATCTTACCGGTAAGGGCAAAGACCTTTGTCCCCCTGCTGTCGGGAGTACCGATCTTGCTGAACCAGTTACCACCTTTGGTGATGATAACAGGGATATTTGCCCAGGTCTCAACGTTGTTGATGACCGTAGGCTTGCCCCAAAGACCCTTGACTGCAGGGAAAGGAGGACGAGGTTGTGGCATACCACGCCTTCCTTCGATCGACTGCAGAAGAGCTGTCTCTTCACCACAGACGAAGGCACCAGCCCCAAGGCGGATCTCAATGTCAAAATCAAAACCACTTCCGAGGATGTTCTTGCCCAAAAGTCCATATTCGCGGGACTGAGCCATAGCGATTTCAAGACGGTGGATGGCCAAGGGATACTCAGCACGGATATAGATGAAACCTTTCTGTGCACCGATAGCCTTACCACAGATGGTCATGGCCTCAAGCACGGAGTGCGGGTCCCCTTCAAGGGTTGAACGGTCCATATAGGCACCGGGATCGCCTTCATCAGCATTACAAACGACGTATTTCACTTCGTTGTCAGCCTGTTTGGTGAAGTTCCACTTCATCCAGGTTGGGAAGCCTGCACCACCGCGACCTCGCAGCCCAGCAGTCTTCAGTTCCTCGATGATATCTTCGCCGGTCAACTCAAAGAGGGCCTTCTCAAGGGCCTCGTAGCCTTCACGGGCAATGTACTCATCAATATTTTCAGGATCGATGAATCCACAGTTGCGAAGTACGATGCGGAACTGCTTCTGGTAGAACTGGATGTCCTCAACCTTGGCATGTTTGCGACTTTCGCTCTTGTCATAGAGCAAGCGGGTCACTTCACGGCCCTTGATGATATGCTCAGCGATAAGTTCGTGTGCATCCTTAGGTTTCACCTTTACATAAAAGGAGTCCTCAGGAAGAATCTTTACGATCGGGCCTTGCTCACAAAAGCCAAAACAGCCGGTCTTGATGACCTGCACTTCGTCAGCAACTCCCTGATCTTTACACTCTTTTATAAGGTTCTGATAAATCTGGTCCGCATTGCTTGATTCACAAGCTGTACCGCCACAGACCAAGATGTAGTTTCTGAAAGCCATTATCTACCCCCGTCCTTCTGAATAATGTCAGCAGCAGGTCGATCAAAGAGATGATCGGTCACCAGTTGCTTTCCAATGATGTGCTGCTCAACAATCTTCTCTGCTGTCTCAGCATCCACATTTCCATAAATGGTGTCAGGCATGCCAGGAACAAAGACCTCAATGGTCGGCTCCACATAGCAAAGCCCCATGCATCCGGTCTGGGTGACCAATACATTTTCAAGCTTATGCTCGTCAAGGGAAGCTAGGAATGTATCCAGGACAACCTTCGCTCCAGCTGCAATACCACAGGTGCCCATCCCAATGACGATGCGTGAGTCTTTTCCTTCAATGTCGCGCTTCTGTATTGCGCTCTGCTTTTCATCTCTGAGCTTTCTCAGCTCTTCAAGTGTCATTTTTGCCATTATCTGGTCTCCTAGGTAGTGTGAAACAAAGGCGAGTGATGCACATAAAGTGGCTTCAAGTCCTCTTCTTGTGATTCCAAAAACCCCTTGAGCAAGTTTAGGGTACCACTGGAGGATAGCTGACCCAAAATGTCAGTGAGCTCTCTTTTGGAGAGTTCGTATCCCCCTTCTCCCTTGACTGTCGCAAGTGTACGCTTTACGACAAGTTCGTCAGCGAGAGGATGACTCATCAGAGCCAGAAGTGTTGAAGGAAGGTCCCCAAAGGGAGGTGTATCCACATTATTGAGGGGAAAGCTACAAGTTACCTTGGTTCCCCGACCCAATTCGGAATGCAAGGAGAAGCTCCCTTCACAAGCTGTTGTAGCCTGTACAAGAAATGGCAACCCCAAACCGACCTTGCGTTTTTTATGTTTGACCCCATCTGTAACAAAAGGGTCCAGCACCCGAGCTTTCAGATCCTCATCCATTCCCTTTCCGTTGTCCTCTATGGTACATGCCAAGAGGGTATCATCCTCCTCGAGGGTGAGAAGCACTTCCGTACTACCTGCCTCAAAGGAATTCTGCACAATGTCCAACAGAAAATCACAGATAAAGATATGCATAGGCCCTGTTTCGCGCTCCTTATCTATACTTTGCGATAATTCCGGCAACCTGGTCCTTAGTGACTTTGCCGAATACTTCCCCACCAACGGTGAGAACTGGGGCGAGCCCACAACAACCAACACAACGGACTGCTTCTAAGGAGAAGAGACCATCGTCAGTTACATCACCGACTTCAATCTTAAGAAGTTTGGTCACCTCTTCAATAAGTGGTTGTGCACCTTTCAGATAACAAGCGGTACCCATACAGACCTGTATGTTGTGTTCACCTGGCTTTGTCAGCTTGAAAAAGTGATAAAAAGAGACAACACCCCAGATAGTGGCCAAGGGGACATCAAGCAATGCTGCGACTTTATCAGCTGCCTCCCGAGAGATGTAGCTCTGCTCCTGTTGCACCTTATGGAGAACCATAATGAGATTGCCTGGCTTATCCTTCCATTCCTCGATGAAAGAGATTAACTCGGGCGAGAACTTGTTTCCGTTAGTTTCCGACATGTAACCTCCAATACCCTAAATTTTCAGTTTGTCTATTCTAGCATTATTTCACAAATCGTGTCACCATATTCTTACAAGTTATGCCGATAACCATACCATACCCCTGCTTTTTGTATTTAAATATTGACCTATACCACGGTTTAATGTACAATAAATCACATTAAAAGGAGTTTATCCATGAACAATGACCAATTGGTACGAATCACAAGATACTACCGCTCCCTAAACCGCCTTAAAACTATAGGACTGGAAAAAGTCTTTGCTCACAACCTCGCCGATGCAGCAGGAGTTTCAGCTGCGATCGTCCGTAAAGATTTCTCCCAATTAGCAATATATGGGCAGAAAAGAGGGGGTTATGAAATCCATGACCTGCTCAAGTCTCTCGGAGAGATACTAGGCAAGGGAGCCCCTCAGAACTGCATTATCATCGGTTGTGGAAGAATCGGCAAAGCCCTGATGCACTACAATGGCTTTGAGCCGGACGGCATACGCATTGTAGCTGGTTTTGACAGTGACCCCATGGTATATAGCGATGCATCGCACCCGGTGCCCATCTACTCCATCAATCGTATCGAAGAGGTTGTGGCCGCCCTTGAGGTGACAGCAGGCATCATCACCGTCCCCGAGCAGGCAGCCAACAATAGCTACGAACGCCTGGTCAAGGCAGGCATCATGGGAGTGTTGAACTTCAGCCCCATCACGCTTAAGCCCCAGCTTCAGGAAGATGGGACCATGCCGGTCGTACACAACATCAACATAGCCCTCGAACTGGAACAGATGTTCTACGAGCTCAAGTTCCCCAAGGACGGGGCAACCTCACCTGCGCAGAAGCGTAAGCAGGACCGGAAGGTGATCGCTGACGCCGCTAAGAGTTGACAGGTTCCAGGCCATAGGCGTGCCGTCAGACTTCAATGCTATTGACGGGGCGACTATAGCAGTAGAACCATACTCCCACCCAAAACCATCAAATAACAATCCATTACCCAGAAATTGGTCATAGTGATGCCAGGAACCTCCGAAATAGCAGGTTCCTGGTTTTTCAAACTTGTTGTGACCATCAACAAAAGGTGAATACCAGACATCTGAATAGACCAGGTCCCGTCTGCCGGTGATACCTAAGGACCCCTCAGCCATATAGGTGCGGGCCTTCTGCTCCCCTATGTCGATGAGGGCCGGTTGCACAGTTCTGTTGTCCTTGTACGCATCAGGATTGGTATTGAAATCCCCACAGAGGACAATAAGACTGCCTTCATGCCTTATGGCCGCCTCCTTGAGGACTCGGCTCAGGCCTAGGCGTAAAGCTTCGGTCTCAGAGAACTCTCCGATCTGACTTTTTGCATGCAGGGCAAAGATGACAACCTCGCCACGTTCGGTGTCGAACACCGCTTCCAGGACGGGCCTACAGCCTTCTACAGCGTGTACTGCAACATGCTTTGGCTTATTCCGGCTTATCAAGGCAGTGGAGATGGCTGATCCTTCGCCTTTGGCAACTGCATACCACTCGTAGCCTTTGCGCCCCAGGTGCCTGCCCAGAAGATCGGCGATAACCCCCTCATGCTCAATTTCCTGTAACACCAGGACATCACACCACCCGATGCTTCGGTTGGTCAGCACTTCGTTGAGCTTTCTCAGTCTCTGATGGTAGGACTCTGTCCCCCACTTTTCCGAAGGACGGTACTCTGGGTATTCATCCCCATCGAGTTTGTCGTCCATGAGGTTCTGCACATTATAGGTGAGGATTTTGAACTCTTTTTCATTAGTGTCTTGGACGTCGAGAGAGCATCCACAGCCCACAAACAAAGAAAGAGCTAGAATAAGGATAGGAAAAGACGAGACAAGAAGTTTTTTCATGGTACAAAAGTAAGGCAGCAAGGGCCTTCACTTGCTTCAGCTCTTGGTGTTCTTCCCCAATGAATAGGAGAAATAGAGCCCTGCAAGGGCATCTTGGATGTCAAACAGGTCGATGTCCATCTCACGGGACTTGATGAGCCCTAACTTCAGATTCTCCAAGCAGGGGTCATAGCTAAGATTGGACTCATCCAGAATATTGAGGCAGAAATCTCTCAGGTCTGCCCACTTGTTGTTATAGAACATGGAGAGGACCTCATCATAGTTCTGGTCTATCTGGTTAAGGTCCCTTGCTTCTGAAAGGAAGCTGGGAAAGAAACCCTTGATATTCCCACTGTTCAGCTGCTCATAGAGGGTTGAAAGCCGAGGAGAACCAAACTTGAAGAATGATGCTATGACAGCATAGCGGGTCTGACGGAAGGTAGCGCTTCTGCCTTGCTCGACAGAGATGAAGAACTCCTGGTAGAAGGTGCCTTCCTTGTCCATATGTCGCTTTGCTATAAGATAGTCTATGACCTCATCAATATGCTTTGCAGAGTGGGAGAGATCATTGATCAGAGGGAGGTATTCGGTGGTATCAGTTATGCGTGCCAAGGTCTTGCTGGCCATGGAGCGTACCGATGACCATCGCCCATGCTTGAGCAGGATGAGCATCACTTCCTTAACCTTGGGATCTTTCTTATACGAACCAAGGGCTGCAATGGCATCGAGCTGCACATAGGAGTCATCATCACGTGCTACCTTGATAAGGTCATCCAACAAGGCTTTCCGAGGCCTGTCGGCAAGGGCACGCACTGCCTCAATCTTATCAGAGGAAAAGGGAGAGGCAAGGATCGTTTTGATCTCACTTGTTGCCATGTTGTTGTAGTTGCTTCCCAAGGAGTGCATCAAAAATCTGCGCTTGGCGGGGTCAGTGGCCTTTTCCAGTTTCTCGATCATGGAGACTGCTTTAAGTCCGTGCATCGAGAAAACAACCGCTGCAGCGGCCTTGGAGGAGTACGCTCCCACTTCCTGAAGCCTAGCGGCTACCAGAGCCTCTACTGCAGTGATAACCATGGCAAAGATAAACACCAGGGTGTAGCTGTTGCCTGCAGGCTTACCATCGAGAATGAAGAGCGAGCGGGCAATATCGCCGCTGTCTGCCAAAAGGCCGCTTATGATACCTACTAAAAACGCTAAGATCGCTATGACAAAGTTCACCATGGAGTTAAAGCCAACAGCATCATCGTCGGGCATGACCTGCGCCACCAGGCGAAACACCAGAAGGGCGATGAGAGCGACAAAAAAGTTGGTGAAAAAGCCTAGGAAAAAGAACCAGACTGAGGCAACCTCAGGGGTTATCAAAGCCCAGAGCAAAAACAAAAAGAGTGAGAACAGGGTGGATATGAATACCAAGGGACGGGAGCCAAGGCGGTCGGAGAACTGCCGGCTTATGTAGGAGGCTGTTACAACTGCAAGGCCCAACACTACAGAGTAGAGCACGACCATACTGTTTGACAACCCGAGCTCTATCCTGAGAAACGGCACGGTAAGACCAAATATGACAGCAACCGCAGTGGCAAGCCACCTGAGGATGAGTCTCCTGCTTAGGGAGGTCTGACTCATCGCTTCCTTAAATATGGTGATTACTGTCCTACCCTTCTTATGGGAAATGGTACTTCGTGAGGGGATAAGGGACATCTCATAGGCTGCAAAGAAGTTCATGATGGAACCGATCACCTGCAGGCTGATAAGCCCGATAAGACCGGAAAATTGCTGTATGCCCAACACCAGGGCGGTGATACAGCGTACAACCATAGAGGAGCTCTGATAGGCAACGTTAACGTTGGCCACCACTTTCCCCCGGTTGGAGACACTGCTGATGCTTTTGAGGGTAAAGTCATTGAGGGCGATACCGATCATACGGAAGATATTGAAGGCGGTATAGATACCTAGCAAAAGAAGGACTGCGGCCTCTCCTGTCAAAAAGAAGAGGCCTACATAGCCAAAACAGACAATACCACGGACCAGCCATACGGCTGACTGCACCTTGATCTGGTTCTTCCCTTTGAAAATGATAGAGACAAAGGGAAGCACTACCCCTGCTATATAGGAGGCAGAGGCAATGTATCCCAAGGCAAGGTTACCTGCTCCGAAATAGATGGCCAGCAGGTAGACGATGGTATCGCCTAGCAGGCTATATGCAATACCATTGTATATTTCCTGCTGGTACATGTGTTTCCGACCATGCTGTTTTTCTGTTTCGCTGAGGTATTTTGTCTTGGCCATAGGGTGCTAGAGCTCACTCCTTGTCTTCACAATCCTGCTCACCAAGCCATAGGTAAGTGCTTCTGTACTTGATAGCCAATGATCCCGCTCTGTATCCTTGTTGACCTGTTCGGGGGTTCTGCCTGTCTCTTGTGCTATGAGTGCATCAAGTTTGGTACGAAGCTTCTCCAAATGAAGAGCATGTATCTCTATATCAGTGGCCACACCCTTCATGCCGCTCATGGGCTGGTGGATGAGGTAAGTCGAGTTGGGAAGTGCAAGCCTTCTGTCTGCAGGAACTGCAAGCAGGACAAGAGCTGCCGCACTTGCCACAAGGCCCATGCCAATCATGGTTACAGAGCAGGAGACAAAGCGGACCATATCAAAGATGGCGTAGCCAGCATCGACATCGCCACCAGGGCTGTTGATGAATATCTTTACAGGATCATGGCTTTCGCCTTCCAGGACCAGCAGTTGTTTGACGACAAGGTCCGCACTCTCCTTGTTAATCTCACCGCTGAGCATGATGGATCGGGTCTTAAGGAGTTTTTCGTTTATCTGGGGATCCTGCACTGCAGGTTTTTTCTCTTCGTTTTCTGGCATGAAAAGCCTCTCTTCATAAAGGTTTGTCGCTTTCGCGTTTTGTGCAAGTATACGGGATAAGTTCTACATTGAAAAGGGATGGCAGACCATAATGCAGGGGCCTCTGAGGAATCTCGGTCATTCTGTATCCATTGCCTGTATGATTCGGTATACTTGCCTCCGGAGGATTTGTTCATGAAATGTGCTACTGTTGCTATTATAGGAAGGCCGTCTGCCGGCAAGAGCACCCTGCTCAATACCATCACCGAGATGAAGGTATCCATCACGGCTTCTACGCCCCAGACCACTCGCAATGCCATCCGAGGCATCTACACTGACCCACGGGGCCAGCTAATTTTCACTGACACTCCAGGCTACCACCTAAGTGACAAGACCATGAACAAGAGGTTGCAGGAGACTGCGATCAGGACCCTCGAAGACAGTGATGTCGTGCTCTACCTCATCGATGCCAAGCGCACAGCAGGGGAAGAGGAGTTGGCAATAGCCCGGGCCCTTGCAAAGATAAAGAGCCCTGTGATCTCCTGTATCAACAAGAGCGACATCCTCACCATCGGTGAGCATGAAGGAGCAAAAGCCTTCCTTGCCGAACAGCTTCCCACCTCTATAGTAGTTACAGCTTCAGCAAAGCTCGATGAAGGCGTCGATGAGATTCTCATCGAGCTCTTCAAGCTGGCCCCAGAAGGCGAGCTGCTTTATCCCTCAGATGCCTATACCGACCAGCCTGTGGAGTTCCGCGTCAGCGAGATCATCCGCGAGAAGGCGATAAATCTTGTTACTGAAGAGATTCCCCATGCCATCTACGTAACCGTTGAGGAAATCGAACACAATGAGGAGACCAATACCATCTGGGTAAGGGCTGCCATCATAGTGGAAAGAGAGACTCAGAAGGGTATTGTTGTAGGCAAGGGCGGAGCGAACATCAAGAAGATCCGCCAGGGTTGCACCCCGGAGATTAGGGCAATATTCCCTGGTAAGAAGCTACAGCTGGATCTCAGGGTAAAGGCCCAGGACAAGTGGAGGAACAATGCTGCGGTGTTGGATAGGATCCTGCGCTAGAGAGCTAGAGAGAATGTAAAAAGGTGGCTGAGGCCACCTTTTTTATGTCCCTAG
>CAYXYD010000118.1:0-8356 GCA_964469205.1 uncultured Sphaerochaeta sp.
CAGCCATAAGCACGGTCTTGCCTGTAACATCTCCAAGGAGGTTGATGCTCTTGATATTGGAATGCTTGGCATCCTTACTGACGATCGAGTAGTCACGCTCCTTATAGAGCATGGCCAACGGGCGGTGCAAGGCCTGGGCATAAAACTTGTTGCGGCTAATGGCGCCGGTATCAGGGGAGACGACTACCAAGTCGGGGTCGCCGAAGTCGATGATCTTATGCAGGGCAATGAGCGTCTGATAGGAACCATGGAGGTTCTCCAGATGCAGGTGCGAGAAACAGTTCTCAATCTCTCTGCTGTGAATATCCAGCGTGATAATCCTATCCACACGCAACATCTCACAAATACGGCCAAACATGGCTGCAGTAAGGGCCTCACGGCCACCTTTCTTGTGCTGTCTTGAATAGGGATAGGTAGGAAGTACCAACGTCACACTCTCTCCACCGGCAAGCGTTATCGCATTGATGGTGGTGAGCAGGAACATCAGGTGGTCATTTACTGTCAAAGGAATGGGTTCATCAGAACCGGCTACGCGTACGGGCTCCATATTGGAGAGGTCATATACAATGAAGACTCGCAGGCCCCTGACCGCATCAAGGATCTCAGCTTTCACTTCCCCATTGGCAAATCTTGTATACTTTGCCTTGATAGTGAAGTCGGGACACTGGAACGAGCCGGGTCTCTTACTTCTAGGAATACGCTTATTGTTCAGATCGTCGAGAAGGGTGACCGTCTTGAGAATCTCTTCCTCACTCATATTATGCCGTTTTGCAAGGGCAGAAGAGAGTTTTGTGTAGCGTTCGAGATAGAGACGGCGCAAGTGTTTTACAACCTTGCCAGTAAAGTACTCTGAGCCAGGACCTGAGATGATTCCAAGCTTTTGCGGTTTGATGATACTCATGAGCAAACCATACAACAACAGGTGCGAAAGTTCAATCCATTCCGAGGCTGAGAATCACCGGAGCCGGTTTTGTTCTGGTGCTTTCTCCGACCAAAAGCCTGAAACAGTGAAGAAAACGCCATCATAAGAAAAACTCTTCAGTCAGCTACTTTACCAAACCAGCACAAACTTGGTACGTTTGTGCTGATATGAATATACTAATGACCCTATTTAAGATTGTAGGTAGTCTGGGCCTTTTTCTCTATGGAATAAAACTCCTCAGTGAAGGACTGCAGAAAACTGCCGGCAATAGACTAAAGGCCATTCTTCGGTTAATGACAAAGAACCGGTTTGTCTCGGTATTAACCGGTATCATCATTACCATCCTGATCCAGAGCTCCTCAGCAACCACCGTCATGGTGGTAAGCTTTGTGAACGCTGGCCTGATGGACCTTTTCCAAGCGATCGGGGTCATCCTTGGAGCTAACATAGGTACCACGTTCACAGGATGGCTGGTCGCCCTACTCGGCTTCTCGATGGACATCTCCACTTTGGCACTAGTGGCCATAGCAATAGGTGTGCCGATGATGTTCTCCAAGAAAAGCCATATCCGCGACCTCGCTGATGTTATGCTTGGCTTCGGACTACTCTTCCTCGGGTTGAACTTCATGCAAAAGTCCATGCCGGACTTGAGCGGCAACGTGGAAGCCCTCCAGTTCCTCAGCACCTTCAACAAGGACTCGCTTCTGATGATCCTGACCTGCGTCCTGATCGGAACAGCAGTAACGGTAGTGGTGCAATCCTCCGCCGCTGCCATGACGATGACCCTTACCATGGCGTTCAACGGCTGGTTAGGGGTTACTGCCTCAGCTGCCTTAATCTTGGGCTCGAACATCGGAACCACCATCACAGCCTATCTGGCTTCCATAGGAACCAGTACCACAGCAAAAAGGGCTGCTTTGGCACATATCATCTTTAACGTGCTCGGTAGCGTATTGGCGATCATATTCCTCAAACCAATCCTCTTGGTGGTGAACACCCTTACCCTTAAGGACATCTATTCGCTCTCCCCAGAAGCTCTGGCACAACAGCTTCCTCTCTTCTTAGCCATGTTCCATACGGTATTCAACGTTACCAATACGGTCATCTTCTTCCCCTTTGTCCGCCAGTATGCCCGCTTTATCGAAAGGATGGTCCCTGCCAAGGACGAATATGACGAGGGCACCTATCACTTCAAATATATCGGCGGTACCTTCATAGACTCCCCTGAACTCTATATGATCACCATCCGCGACGAGATCCAGAAGATGGCCAACCTAGCCTGTAATATGCTTAACCGCTACCGCTCCATGTTCAATAACCCCGACGTCAATCTTGAGGTGGAGGTTGCGGCAATGAAACATGACGAAGAGTACGCTGACCAGATGCAGGAGCAACTCTCTGACTTCTGTGTCCATCTGCTGCAGGACTCACAGACCCCCACCAATGCATCATCGCTGAACTGTCTGATCCGTGTCATGGATGAACTGGAGTCTGTAACGGACAGCTGTTTTAACCTGGTAATGCTTGGCCAAAAGCGCTATCAGCAGAACTGGAAGTTCGATGAGACCACCGATGCGGAACTTCGCCAGTACCAGAACCTTGTCCAGGAGTTCCTCAACTATGTGCGGGACCGCATGGACAGGACCCTTACCAAGGCAGAGATGCAGAAGGCCAATGATTTTGAAGAGCAGATCAACACCTGGAGGACCCATCTGACCAACCTTGTCCAGGGGCGTCTCTCTGAAGAGAAAGCTGATGTGCGTATGGAGTTGCTCATCCTCGAGAAGATTCGTCATCTGGAGCATATCGGCGACTACTGCACCAACATCGCAGAGGCTTATCACCAAGCGGTAAAGCACACCCCTATGCTGCAAAAGCGCTCAGGCAGGCCTGTAGCAATACTGACCAAGGACAATGAGAAACCGACAGGGCTCTGATACTCGATCAAAGCCCTGCCTACATGCCCACCTTTTCAGGTGGGTTTTCCTTTATCTCAGCATAGTAATCACATGAACCTCTTATGCTAATAGAGGACAACCTCAACGTCTGCGATGCCGCATAGCTCTTCATACGCATCGCTATAGGATTGCAACACCTGCTCACACCCCTCTTGCATAAGGTTTACAAACAGGAGGTCATCATCAAGGCCCAAGTTCCCTGTAGTCCCCATGCTGGAACGGTTCTTAAGGGTCGCAACAGGATCAAAAGCCTCAACATCAGAAAGGTGCAGACCAACATCCTTGTAGATATCGCGGAAGTTTCCACCCTCCAAGACCTTGTTCAGCACCACGTCGGTGGCATAGAGCGAAGGCACACAGGCCTTGGTAAGAGCCTCTTCATGGACAACCAGGCCCGAAAGCATCCGGCTCATGATAGCCACCAGTTGCCAGGTGGCTTTGGTGCCCTGCATCAGAGGCTCTTTGGTGTCCTGAAAGTCCCTGTTGTACCCTGAAGGCAAGCTCCTTATGATGGATTTGACTGCCATAGCAGAAGAAGAGACTAGGGCTGAACGGCTTCTGGCAAGTTCAAGACCATCGGGGTTCTTCTTCTGGGGCATGATGGACGATCCTGTGCACAGCTCCTGGGGAAGGGAGAAGTAGCCAAATTCAGGCAGGGTGAAAAGTATAAGATCCTGGGCTAGCTTGCTTATGGTCAGGGCGATGTAATCGCAGCTGTCCAGCAGCATAGCCTCGAACTTGCCACGGCTGTTGTTTGCATAGAGCACATTGTTCTGGACTCGGGAAAAGCCCATCTCAGAGGCTACAAATTCCCTATCCAAGGGAAGGGGAACCCCGTAGGAGGCAGCAGAACCCAAAGGGCTCTGGTCCAGCGTCCAGGAGAGTTGCATCAGATGTTGTGCCTCATCGTAGAGCTCTTCAGCAAACGATGCTACCCAGAGGCCGACAGAAGATGGCATCGCTATCTGCATATGGGTCCTTCCCGGCATGGGAACAAATTCATGCTGTTTGGCAAACTCCAACAGGCTTTTTGCAAAAGAGCCTGTTTCCCTACAAAGCTTGAGAGCATATTCACGCATCCAAAGACGCAGGGCTGTCTGCACCTGGTCGTTTCGACTTCTTCCTGTATGGATTTTCTTACCAGCCTCACCCACTTTTTTCGTGAGAAAGCCTTCGATGGCTGTATGACAGTCCTCGTCCTCTTCTGTTATGGGAAAGGTACCTTCTGTACCCATCTGGATGACCTCTTGCAAAGATTCTTCCAATTGGCAAAGTTCATCTTCTGAAAGAAGGCCAATGCTTTGCAGTCCCCTAGCATGGGCAATAGATGCCAATGCATCTGCAACCACCAGTTGCTGGTCCAGGATATAGTCCTTGTTTACCGTAAACTCTTCCATCAGTGAATCAAGCGAATAGTCTTTCTGCCACAGTTTTGACATGCTCACCCCCCAAGATGGCCCAAGTCTAGGGTGTTTGCTCCCCTTCTGTCAATTGAAGCAATACGAGTAACTCCCCTTCTTTTTCACTATGAAAACATGTACATACGCTCTTGCTACAATGCTTATGCTCCTGCTCCTTACAACGGGTTGCGGTTGCAACCAACAGGGGCCTGAGATCACAAACCTCTTTGCCCAACAGGACAGCACCCCTCCCAAACTACTGAGCGCCAAGGCCATCGGCACCGCAACGATCACCCTGAAGTTCAGTGAAGAGCTACGAAGCAAATCCATCAAACTACTGGTCAACGGGGTACAGAACACGAACTACCTCTGTAAGAGAGAAACCATTATGCTCTACCTCACCTCCCCCATGGATATAGCCTCTTCCACACGTTTGGAAGGTCGGGTAGAGGACGGGTGGGGAAACAGCACACGCTTCAGCCTTGATGTCTGGGCCCATAACCCCAACAGGGCTGGCATTCTCATCAACGAGTTCTCTACCAAGGGCTCGACCAATAATCCTGACAGGGTTGAGCTACGTATCACCAGGGCAGGAAACCTGGCAGGCATTACTGTGACAAATGGTGCGGGTCCTTATACTAAGGACCGGTGTATCCTAGGGAACAAACAGGTGTTCGCAGGAGACTTCATAGTCATTGCATTTCAAGAAGAAGGACCTGATGCAGGATATCAATCTGAATATCTTGGGGGCCTAGGCTCCAATAACGGATGCATCACCGTTACAGAGAGCCCTAACTGGGAGAGCCCTATCCTTGATGCTGTGCTCTACAGCAACAAGACCACCACTACCTACAGCGGCTTTGGATCCAGAGATATTGAAGAGGGTGCACTGCTTCTCTATCAGGGGCGGCAGTGGGACTCTCAATTGGCAGAAAAGGCCATAGACTCCACCTACAGCACAGCCACCCGTACCCTCTGCCGTACCAACTACAGTGATACAAACAGCGAACAGGACTGGTATGTCTGTGAGACTAGAGGAGCAAGCTTTGGTGGAGAGAATTCGAATATTCACTACGAAAAGTAGGAAACAAAGAAAAAGAAACATAGGGAAATAGAAACAAAGAAAAAGAATAAATACTAGCCAAAGACACTGCTTGAAGACAGACCTGCAGAGAGGAGGCTTAAGCCTCCTCTCTCATACAAGCAACCTTGCAAGACCTAGAGATGTTGTTTCACAAATCCTTCAATGACAGCCAGGGATGCAGCCCCTATACGTTGGTCCACCACCTCACCATTTTTGAATATCATAAGGGTGGGGATGCTGTTTACGTTGAACTTGCTGGCAACAGAGACGACTTCATCTACATTGACCCTAGCCACAAGTAATTTCCCAGCATATTTTTCAGCCAACTGGGCGATGGCAGGGGCTATCATCTTGCAGGGTCCACACCAAGGTGCCCAGAAATCCACCAAGACCGGTTTGTCCGCTTGTAAAATCTCACTTTCAAAGTTATCGGAAGTAATGATTATTTCACTCATGCCTATAGCTCCTTCTCTCGAGTGATATAGTAACGGCAAACCGGGAAAAAAGATAGTGGAATCTCCTCTATAGGCTAGTGCTGGGAAAAACTTGAGGAGAAATCACTTATTGGTGGTGTACATAATTATGTGAAGGGCAGCAGGGACTTACCACATTTTTACGTATCAAAAGGTTGCCAGGACATTTGGTAAAGGCGAACAGATAAAGGTTCTTTCGTGGTATAGTTGAATATGAGGGAAATAATCCAAAGGATACAAACATGAAAAAACGAATTATTACGACCATATTGTTCATGACGACAGCGATATGCGGGTTGCAGGCAAGCCCTTTTGGAATCGAGATGGGATGGACGGTAGGCGATGTACGGGCTCATGTAGCGGAAATTTCTTCAATGAGGATAGGAGAGGACCAGAATTATTATAAGCTTGTCATCGAGCCGATAGCCCAACATCCAGACTTAAGCTTCTATATGGTATTCGTTGATGTGATAGACGGTGTATTTGGGATCTTTGCCAGTGGGGATTTCAGAACGACCTCAGGCCAAGGCACTGAGCTGATGGAAAGATACGAGCACATTAAGGAGCAATTAACTTCGGTGTATGGTAATCCCATCGAGAGAAGCTTTTTAAAAGAAGACAGCACTTTGACGAAACCTGAAGACTGGATGAAATCGTTATTCGTTGGGGAAAGAGCGTGCAAAGACTTCTGGTTCCTAAAAGGGAATGAAAACGAAATTGAACAGATTATACTGGAAGCCTCTGCAGAGGAAAGCGGCCTTAAGGGATATGTAAGACTGCAATATTGGTCTGAAAAGATTGATGAAGTTACCGATCGATTCAATGTAGGTCCAGCAAGACTGTTATAAACGAATGACAATAAGCCTAAAAAGAATTTCTGTCTGACAAATACACCATATCCCTGGTCTGTTTGAAAGACGACCAGCACGACGAACTTAGGAATAAATTCGCTTCATTGTGATACAATTCACCCTTGTATTGGATTTTTACCACCAAACTTTTAGGAATTCTTAATGAAAAAAACGATCTTATTAAGTATATTTGCCTTCAGCATTTTTTCTGGCTTTTCGGCGGGCCCAACACTCACATTATAATGAGCCCAAGGTATAGGACAGGTTGGAACAAAGTTTAAGGTTGATTAGGTTGTCCGAACTGTTGATATGGAGGTATCATACTAGTATGGGCAAAACACGAAGGACATTCAGTAATGAAATGAAAGCAAAAGTGGCCTTGGAAGCATTACAGGGTCAGAAAACAGTTTCTCAAATTTCTCAGGAGTTCAATATCCATCCTCAAATGGTGACCAAGTGGAAAGCAGCATTCATCAATGCAGGAACTGAAGGGCTCAAGGGTAAGCAGGGGAAAAAAGCTGCAAAGGAAGAAGAAGCCAGAAAAGAATTGGGTGAAAACATGCTTCGCAAGCTTGGGAAACAAGCAGTTCAGATCGAGTTTCTAAAAAAAAAGTACCAGGAGATGAATTCGACCGTTCCCGACATATCGAGCCTGGAGGATTTGTGAAGTCCTACGAAGGGGTTGAGATCAAGCTCTCGGTGAGTGAGCAATGCCGCCTTTGGCAAGTAAAGCGAAGTAACTATTATCGTTGGAGAAGCCAAGGGTGGC
The DNA here is from genome assembly GCA_964469205.1 of uncultured Sphaerochaeta sp. Lineage (GTDB taxonomy): Bacteria > Spirochaetota > Spirochaetia > Sphaerochaetales > Sphaerochaetaceae > Sphaerochaeta. The sequence continues at coordinate 7,458 of CAYXYD010000118.1, forward strand.
AGCGTAGTAAGCGGTCAAAGCCACTAGAGGAAGCCCGGGAATCAAGGAAAACAACCGAATTTTTGGTTGAAATGATTCAGGGCAAACAGGTTGGACAGAATCGGACAAAACCCGATTCTCGTAGCAAAGACAGCAGGGATACTTTGGATGATTTCGTGCTTAAGGGCCTACAGGAGACTTATGCGTCATATATGGCCTATGCCCCCGAAGCAAGCTATGAACAGCGCCTGATGCTCTGTATAGTCGCTATATGGATCGAAAACCCCTTCTTTGGATATCGAAGGATAACTGAGTATGTTAAGGATGTCCTGCCTGGGGCTACAGTGAAGAAAATCAGGACTATGATGCGAAATGCAGGAATTATGGCAATGACCCCGAAGCCCAATCTTTCAACTCCGGGAAAAGGCCATCAGAAGTTCCCTTATTTGCTCAGGGGGTTAAAGATAGACCATCCAAATCATGTTTGGACTACCGATTTTACTTATTTGAAGTTACCTGGAGGCATGATGTATTTGGTTGCCATTTTGGATGTCTATAGCAGGAAGATATTGACTTGGAGGCTTAGCAACACCATGGACGTCGCCTTCTGTAAGGAATGTCTTGTCGAAGCTGTGGATCGTTATGGAAAGCCAGAAATCTTCAATAGTGATCAGGGCAGCCAGTTCACAAGTGATGAATTTGTTGATTTAGTAGTGGAAAAATATAAAATCCGTTTCAGTATGGATGGTGTTGGCAGGGCATTAGACAACATTTGGAGTGAAAGAGTTTGTAATGAACAGTACCCCATAATGCTATGTAATGGCTAAAACAATCATAGGATCAATTATTTCAGCCATTCAACTTTACATTATGAAAGAGTCTTCAACCATGACAGCAATTTTGAATCATTCTTCCATTCA
>CAYXYD010000119.1:0-8275 GCA_964469205.1 uncultured Sphaerochaeta sp.
CCTTTACCGATAATACGCCACAAAAGGTCCTCTCTACCCTGCTTAAAGATCAGGCAGTGAGAACCTACGCCAATTGCAATGAGTATCAGGGCATCACCTGGTACAAAAAGGAGGCAATCCAAGAGATAATCTATCTCTCTGCTCTCTCTTTCCAGATGGTAGGAGGTATCACAGATACCCTTGAGTATGTGAAGACACTCACCGAAGCAGAGACATTGGCTGGATACAAACTGAACCTTCTCCTAGGAGATGTGGATGATGTTTGATTGACTTGACGCTACTGATAAGATACTCTTGGAAACTATGAAGACGTGGATAACCTATCTCGCAGCAACAGCCTTCGGGCTGGCTGCAACACTCCTATTTGGAGATTCTGGCCTCTACCAGCAGATCATGTATACTGCCACCGCCCTTTTTGTGCAGCTAGGTGGATTTATCTTGATTCCTATAGTGTTCTTTGGATTCTCTTCCGGAGTAGCTTCCTTACGAAAGGACTCTCTAGGAAGAACCTTCAGCTGGACCACCATCCTCTGGAGTATCCTTTCAACATTGCTGTTGGTAATGGGTGCGGCCCTTGTGTTCCGCTTTTTCCCAACTAACTTCCCAGCCAGTAGCAGTGCAGGATCTGAAGCATCAATTATCGGTGCGGTAGCTCCGCAATCACTGTCCACGCTCTTCAGCTCAATGCTACCGGTAAATCCCTTTTACTCACTAGCATCTGCAGAGAGCTTCTTGCTTCCCATCATCATCATTGCCCTGTTATTCGGATTCTTCCTCAAACCTAATATTGAGATTATCCGCCCGGCATATGTAACTATGAACTCCTTGAGTGAGACTATGTTCCGCATAGCCAGCGCATACAGCAGATTCGGCCACTTCCTTATCTTCTTTACCTCATCATACTGGTTCACCCGTCTGCAGAATGAAGGTACGGTCTTTGTCGCTGGGCGCTTTTTGATAATGCTCGTTGCATCGACGCTTCTGGTGTTGCTCGTCATCCTACCGCTGCTGTTCGGCTTGCTTACCCGATTCAAGGTAAACCCCTACAAGATACTCTACCGCATGGTAGCACCTGCCATTGCAGCTCTGTTCAGCGGAAGCATCTTCTTCAGCAGTCCGATAACCATTTCCCATACGAGACATAACCTTGGTTGTCAGAAACGCGTCAGCGCAACGGCAATCCCCCTCTATACCCTTATTGGTAGGGGTGGGTCTGCAATGATTGCAACACTAAGCATCACAAGCCTGCTTTATGCAGCACTGGGGACCATGCCCTCGGATAAGGTCATCCTTCTGGTTGCTCTTGCCAGTGCACTATTCTCCTATGCAAGTGCCCTATATCTGGGATTTGAAGTATTCTTCATTACGATCATAGCCCTACAGTTCCTGAAGATAGACCTCTATGGAGCAGAGATGACCCTCATTGCCCTGATGCCCATCCTCAATGGATTCGGCACACTGGTAGACTCCTATGTCGCAGCCTTTGGTGCGGCATACACCTGCCAGATCATGGGTGTGAAGCATGACTCTTCTTATAGGGACATGCTCTAACAGATATGGCAAAGAACTTTCGCTTTGTATTTCTGGGCATCCAAGCCCTCATAACCTTATTGTTTACTGGCTTTTTTGTGCACTCCCTCTTGCTTGCCCAAGCACAGGGGGAACTTCTTGTAGTCCTACACCATATGATTCCCTCACTGTTCCATCTCTGGATCACCCTGGTTGCAGCCATCTTGCTCTGTGTATTCTATAGGGCAAACATTGGGGCGGAAGCTCACTTTCTGCCTCTGCTCTTTCTTGTTATATGTCTGGGAAATGTTAAAATTCTCCCCCTCTACTACCACCTGTCACATATCATGATCCTGAGCCCCTACTGGATCGGTATCCTATACCACTTTGCCTTTCTCTTCTCTTCATTCCTCTTTTTGGCTTCAGGGCTGTTCCAACAGACCATGAACCCCCTGCGCCTTGGTCAGTATGCATTTGTTGGGGGAGCCTCTACCTTCCTACTTGCCATGTTGGTACCCATGTCGACCAATACCTCCTCCTTTCTCAAGGAAGCGAGCATAACCAACAAACTCTTTCTGGGTGTATCGATTATGATAAGTGTATTTGCCTTACTGACCTTCATCATCACCATATTTGAAGAGAGAGGTGGCAGACATATTGTCGTCCGATGTCTCTCCTTCATGCTGATGATAACAGGCAATGTCATGGTTACCATCAGCCAGGATATTCTCTACAACAGCATAGGTCTTTTCCTCTATGTCGCAGGAGCAACACTGTTGATCCTCGTCACCAGGACCTATCATATCTGGTCCTAGACAAACAGAGGCTTCATCCCTTGCTCAGTAACCAAAGCTTCCATCTCCTCGTCTGAGGGGAAAAGTAGGGGTTCTGAAGCCTTTTCTAATAGGGTCGGTAGCAAAGTAATGTCTCCTACACTGTTAAGGAAGACATCAGGGTTCTTAAAAACCCAACCAACAGCTAGAGCAATAGATTTTGGGTCAGTAAGAGGGTCATACCAGGTGGCAAAGGGATTTACTGCCTCCCCAACTTCTTTTCTGGTAATAGCCTTGATGGTCTGAGCAGCAACACTTCTCTGCTTGCAAAGCTCCATAAGCTGATTCACATCGGAGCTGTACTGGGGATTCTGCATCATCGTATAGTTGTAGGGAAATAGCACCGAATCAAAATCATACTTCATAAGACTTCGATAGTGTGCCATTGGGGCGCCCAATCCATGACCGGTTACGCCTATGTACTTGATCAGGCCCTGCTGCTTCGCTTCCATGGCTGCTTCCAGGACTCCGCCCTCACCCATGGCTATCTCCCACTCTTGTTCATCTACAAGAAAATGAAACTGCCATAGGTCGATATGGTCGGTCTGTAGCTTTTCAAGAGATTGCTGAAGCTCTTCCATCGCTTCTTTTTTAGTCCTCTTGCCAGTCTTGGTTGCAAGGAAGAAAGAATCCCTATCACGCTTCATCCAAGGACCTATCCTCAGTTCAGCATCCCCATAGCTCTGAGCGGTATCAATATGGTTAATGTCATACTTCTTGAGAAGCTCATAGGTCTCGTCAGCCTCTTTCTGTGTTACTTTCCCTAGAGCTGCCGCTCCAAATAGCACCCGACTGCTCATATGTCCTGTTCGTCCAAATTGCATTTTTTCAATCATGGCTTATACCTCCCTGTCAGTATACCACAGGAAAAGGCTGGGCTAAAGAAAGTAATACACCCCATATTCGACACAGAGACCGAGTCCTCATGGGTTTGAATATACCAGATACGGATGCCGCTAAAATTACAGGGTATTGAGGTATCCATGCCCGGCCAGCAATTTCTTGAAGAGTGCCTGATCCTTTTTCTTTATGACAATCCTGTTTCCCTCAGCCCTTATTATAATTTTCCTAAAGGCAGGATCTATTGCAAACATCTTCCTGATTGCAGCATCATCGGGAAAAGTATACAGATAGACTGCTTCCCCATGGGCAAAAAGGGTTGCCCTTTGCTCGATCATGGTAAAGAAAGAAAGCCAACGCTCGGAGGGGTTCGGTTCTATGAGTTTCTTGAACCGTTCTATTCTGGATTGTATCTCGGAAGGGTTGGAGCACCCTCGTATAAATGAGACCTCGCTTATCTTGTACCGTTCAGTACCCATCGAATCGCCTATTTGTTCCAGGAATATTTTTCGTTCCAATGACAACCCCTTGAACGTCACCAACAACAATTTCGAATCGGCAATGGTCTCGAAATTCTGTTGCTTGGCCTCAGGCCGCTCATCGGTAAAGTCAAGGCACCATGCCCCGAACGCAGTAACCTTCATGCTACAGATACCCTCGTAAGGAGTGAGTGGATGCATTTTCTCCTTTTTCCTCAGAACCAAGGAGACTGGGTTTTCTCCGATTTCCACCAACCCAAGGACAGCGAACAAATAACAATAGGCTTTGAATAGAGGCTTTTCAAACAACATCCTCCTTAGAACACCTCGAGAACGAAATCCCTTGTCGTAGTAACCGGGAATATAGGGGCCGAACTCGGTCTCGATGACATCCCCTCGCATGTAGAGAATCCGGTCCAAGACTTCCGTATTCCAGAAAACAAAATCATTACCATGCAATATAAACGATTCGAACAGATTCTCTACGGAAAACCAATTTCCCTCAACATACATCTGATGTAGCAGTTCTTTCAGGGCATTTCGCGTCTGATTCCTGATCTCAACAGAGTAGCCATACCCTGTCCTGGAAAATTGATGGAGAAGGCAGAAATACTCCAGTTCCATTCCATTGATATCTTTTGAGGTCTGCTTGGGGTCATAGAAGAACCGCTGGACCAACGTCTTTACAAAAGCTTCCCCATCATCAGGACGTTTGAGCGTTTTTGATTCCAAGTGGGTCAATACCTGCACAAACAGTTCAATGGGATCAAGCCCATAGGAACTGCCAACCGAAAAGGGCTCCAGAGCGCAAGATGCGCGTAAACTCTTGATATTTCCCTTGAGCAAGCCCTTTCGAACAACATCGTCGCGTACCTTGGTTTTTAAAAGCTGGGCAGCAGCCTCTACCAACAGGGGTATCACCTCGGACACCTGTAGATTATCAGACCATAGGGTACCTTCAATTTCTGCAAGGGGATGGAGAGTATAGCCGGATGGTTTAGGAAGCCAAAGGGAGAAAAACATTATAAAAACGGGATGCAATATCAGTTCAAATTGATTGAGGGCTTCAAAGAGTCCCAGCCGTAGCGCCGGATTGATAGCGGGGATCTCTTGGTAGGAATACTTAGGCTTTACTTTGACTATCAAAGGCTCCTCGGAAGGGGCCTTCAACGAGCGGATATCCAGAAAACGTTCAAAGGTTCCCCTTTGTATAGCTTCCTGCAAATACAGAGGAAGGCCTCCAAAAAAGAGTTCGAATTCTTTTTGGTCGTCAAAATCAAGCAATGCCGCCACTTGGTTGCGACATTCAACTTTCCCCTTCAAAAGCGGTTCTGTTCCTGCAAGACAGCTGTAGACAGAGGACAATCTATCGATAGGTAAGGAGCTCAGTTCAGAAGACAGGGCTTTACCCTTTTTAGACAAGACCTTCGTTGCCTTTTTTGTTGAGGATAAAGTTTTTCCTTCTTCCAGTTTTTTGCTAATTTTTGCCATATGTTACCCCAACAACATTTCGATATCTTTTTCGGACAACGACTTTACTGCATTCGCATCGGAAGTAAGCAAGGAAGCAACAAGGTTTGCTTTCCGTAGCTGTAGCTCCAATATCTTTTCCTCTATCGTCTCCTTGGCTATGAGCCGGTAACAGAATACGGGGTTTTCCTGCCCAATCCTGTGAGTTCTATCGATAGCCTGATTCTCTGCAGCGCGGTTCCACCAGGGATCCATGATGAAGACATAGTCTGCTGCTGTTAGGTTAAGCCCGACCCCACCAGTTTTCAGCGTCATGACGAAAGCGCCGATGGAAGGATCGTTTTGGAACCGTTGTACCAGACTTTGCCTGTCCCCTGTCGCGCCTGTCATGATCAGATGCCCGATACCCAGTTCATCCAGATCCTCTCCAATGAGTTCTATAGTGGCAAGAAAGTTGGTGAAGATGAGGCACTTGTGACCTTCGGAAGTAATCGAAGCGACCACTTCCTTAAGATATTTCCGTTTTGCTGAGATCCCGTTGAACTCACCATCGGCCTCAGGTACGGAAGCTAGCCGTCTCAATTCCGTAAGGGCTTGTAAAATCATGAAGGTATTCTTTCCCACCCCACCGAGGCCGACCGCCATCGTTACCTTTGCCTTGAGTTCTTCACGCCTGCGGTTGTAGATGGCCATATGATTATCGTCCAATTCGACGTAGGAAACCTGTTCGGTCTTGGGAGGAAGGTCTTTAAGGACGTTCTTTTTGACTCTCCTAAGCATGAAAGGATAGACACGGGTCTTCAGGTCCTTGAGCACATCCTTGTCCTGCTTGTCCTGGATAGGCCGCAAATAATCACGGAGGAATTCAGACTGGCTTCCAAAAAAGGAAGGGTTGAGGAAACGGAAGAGACTGTACAGGTCCCCCAAATTGTTTTCCACCGGGGTTCCGCTGAGGGCTAGGCGGTAACGGGCTTTCAAGGCAAGAACCGCATTGGTAGTCTGGGTCTCCAAGTTCTTGATGTTCTGCGATTCATCAAGGATTACATAGCTGAAGGACTTTTTAGAGAGAACCTTGATATCATTGCGAATCGTAGCATAGCTGCTGATTACTATTTTGGCAGTGTTGTCTTCGATCATGGAGAGATCCCTCGCTGCACCATAATACAGGACACAGTTCAACTCGGGAGCAAACCGTTCCAGTTCGCTTTTCCAGTTGTAGATCAGGGAACGGGGAACTAGGATGAGGGTAGGTTCCTTACATCCGCTTTCATAGGTGCGTCGCAACAAGGAGATGACTTCCACGGTCTTTCCCAAACCCATCTCATCGGCAAGACAGCCCCCCATGTGGTGATCGCGCAAGTATTCCATCCATTGCACCCCATACACCTGATAGGGACGCAATTCCCCATTATCGATCGCATAGGAACCACGTCGCTTGCCTATGTCGTTGAAGCCTTTGTAAAAGGTCTCTGCCCTTTGGCCACCGTTTCCTTCCAACGAAAGTGTGGCATCCCTCTGGAGGGTGGGAATATCAAAGAACGAGACCCGTACTGTTTCATCCAGCTTTGATTTCTGATGGACCAAACGTTCGAACCGGCTGATGCTGCGCATGTCGGGATACGCTTTTGAACCGTCATTGAGGGCAATATAACCGTTTTTTCGATATTCTGCGAGAAAGCGAGTAAAGGAGAACGTCTGTCCTTCCACATCGACGTCAGCCGTGCCTTCAAAGTAATCGATACCATCACCTAGGGAAAGTCTCATCTTGGGTCTGACAAACTTGACCTTATACTTTCCTAAAACCGACGACTGGAAGAGGACAAACCGCGAAAGCAGTGCCTGCATATGAAGGGAAAGGAACCGTTGGGCAAAGTCGGGTTCGAGAATAAAGTATCTCTCTTCTTCAAAAACCGCTTTCTTGGCCTCTTTTCCCATCAGGGAAAGTAAATCCCTGAACTCATTATCCGGAGCCCTCGGATAGACGACATCTCCAATCGACAGGGTCTTTTCATCTAGGTCTATCTCGACGACCTTGGTAATGTCCTGATCCTCAAAGAAACCAGGGGGGTAGGTTTCAAGATGAATAAGGGGAAGAATGTGCAGGAAACCATAAGCATCAATCTCTTTGAACAGAAGACTTGAGGAGGCTGTTCTGGGAGCAACACGATGGACGGTATACCCCTCGAAATTAATGGAGATGCTCGGGAATTTGGAGAGCGCAAGGGCAAGATACGTGTGCAAGTCTTGTAAGAGCACCTGTGTGGTAAGCAGGAACCATTCCGTCCAGTAGGATCCAAGATCAGACACAGGGAAGACGTTCTGGCCTACGACGACAAGATCATAGGAGATGGGATAGGGTTTGCTTGTGCCCAGGCTCTCCTTATCTGCATGAATTTGGTCAAAGGAGAGGATGACCGGTGCCACCGATACCTCATTTTCAGACGTATTCTCGATGGAGAGAATAATCTTTGATTCTTGGTTTTGGGGATGCAAGGAATTGCCAGACTCATCGATGAGCAGTTGGGAACGCAAAGCAAGCTCGATGAGCCTGCTTGAAGGATCATGGACGGTCCAACCATCTCTACTCTGATCGGCGACATCCCAGCGGAGATACTTCTGTTCCTTTTGGATGAGCAGGTTGAATTCCCTCAAGGCATCGCGTATAGATGAGGTATATTGGTGATAGTCAGGCTGACAGGGATTTCCTTTAAGATCACAAAGGGTGAGCCCCCAACCTTCCGATTCCCTGAAAAGTTTGAAGTTGAATAGCTGAAGGGTATCTGTAGCGGTTTTGCCTAAGAGTGAACCTGCAGAAGCGGTTGTACGTTTTTTTCTGGGAGGTTTTTCTGTATCCGTCGGAGTTGCTTGCATATCGTCCGAGTTTTGCACATTGCAGAGGTGCTAACTAGATTCATCAGACTATCACCAGGAATTTTTGTGCGCTAGTTCGGCTTGTTATATATAGATGGATGAAACTCCCGGCCTGACAAAGCCTAACCAACTGCCAGTATCCAGCCTTGGAGCAGAATCTATGAGATCAGGGTTTCCATTTTTCAAAATCCAAAGGGACTTGTAGTCTGCAAATACTAAATCTCAGATACTCAACCAATCTTATCACAACAACCTTGACCACACATGGTATAC
>CAYXYD010000120.1:0-8252 GCA_964469205.1 uncultured Sphaerochaeta sp.
TTCTGCCTATGGCAGGAGCATATGAGGCTACCATGCTTCTCTCTGATGGTCAGAGTTGGAAGGTTCTTGCACTATTTGAAGAATCAACCCTATTGATCGAACCAGTAGAGGGGATGTGGGATACCAAAGCAGTACGTGCAAAATGTCTTAGCATTGCTAAGAGGAGTGTTTTATGATCTCGAAAGAAGAAAAACAAGAAATCATCACCAAGTTTGGTGGCGATATTGCAAACACAGGTTCGACACAGGCACAGATTGCCTTGCTAACCGCTCGCATCAATGAGCTTCAGCCTCACTTCAAGAGAAACCCTAAGGACCATGCTGGGACCCGCGGACTCTTGCAGATGGTAGGTAAGCGCAGAAGATTGCTCAAATACTTGAGAAACAATGATATCAACGCATATCGTACCCTGATCGCAGAACTCGGTATACGAAAGTAGTGTTGGTGTTATTCTCTAAAAAATAGTAAGATAGCTCTGGCAACCAAACAGGTTGTAGGAGCTATTTTCATTTTTCGAAGTAGGAAAAAGAACAAAGAAGGAAGTAAAGAATGCAAGAAGTAAAGAAAGTTTCCGTAAAGATTGGAAAGGGTGAACTGGTATTTGAAACCGGTAAGATTGCAAAGCAGACCAGTGGTACTGTATACGCACACTACGAAGGAAGTGCAGTCATTGCAACTGTCTGTAGTGGACGCCAGCCCTCCGAACCCATCGATTATGTACCCCTCAGTGTAGAATACAATGAAAAATACTATGCAGCTGGTAAGATTCCCGGCGGTTTCCTCAAAAGGGAAGCAAGACCCAAGGACAAGGAAATTCTTGTCTGCCGCCTGATTGACCGCCCTATGCGCCCCTTGTTTGACAAGGCCTTCGGTCGTGAGATCCAGATCGTACCGACTGTTGTCTCCTCGGACATGAACACCACCCCCGACATCATTGCCATGAACGCAGCTTTTGCAGCCGTTATGATCAGTGATATCCCTTTTGATGGGCCTGTTGCAGCTGTAAGGGTTGCCATGGTCGAGGGCGAATATGTAGTGAACCCTACCTTTTCCGAGATTGCCAAATCAGCTTTGGATATTGTCGTAGCTGGAACCCGCGGTGGTATCACCATGGTTGAAGGTGGAGGCAAAGAGGTCAGTGAAGAGCTCATGCTCGCTGCCATTGCAGCAGCACAACCTGTCATTGTCGCCATCTGTGATGCTCAAATTGAGCTACAGAAACTTGCCGGCAAGGAAAAGCTCCCTATCATCGTAAGCAAGGTAGACCTCTCATGGCTCACCCCTGTAAAGGCTTTTGCTGAGCCCCTGATCAAGGTAGCTTCTTTCGTAAAAGGAAAGATGGAGCGCTATGCAGCTCTTAAAGTTGCCCAGGACGAGGTCAAGGAAAAATTTGCTACTGAGTTGGAAGAAGATCCCAAGAGGGATGGCCAGCTCTCAACCCTGTTTGAAGAGCTTGAGTATGAGATCCTCCGTGACTCTATCCTCAACCATGGCCTTCGCACCGATGGTCGTGCTGTTGATAAGATCAGACCCATCAGCTGTGAAGTAGGACTTCTTGCCAGAACCCATGGCTCAGCCCTATTTACCCGTGGAGAAACGCAGAGTCTTGCCACCACCACCTTGGGCACCTCAAGTGATGAGCAGATGTTCGACACAATTGATTGTGATAAGTACTTCAGCAACTTCATGCTTCATTACAACTTCCCTCCCTACAGCGTAGGTGAGACAGGTCGTCTTGGCACCGGCAGAAGGGAGATCGGACACGGTCACCTTGCTCAGCGCGCCTTGGCTGCAGTCATCCCAACCAAAGAGCAGTTCCCGTATACCATCCGTGTAGTCAGTGAGATCATGGAATCAAACGGTTCTTCCTCAATGGCCTCAGTATGTGGTGGTTGTCTCTCCCTGATGGACGCTGGTGTTCCCATCAAGAAACCTGTTGCAGGTATCGCTATGGGTCTCATCACTGAAGGCGCCGACTATGCGAAGTACGTCGTCCTTTCCGATATCCTCGGTGAGGAAGATCATCTTGGCGACATGGACTTCAAGGTAACAGGGACTAAGGAAGGCATCACAGCTTTCCAGATGGACATCAAGATTGCCGGAGTCACCCCTGAGATCATGAGCAAGGCTCTTGCCCAGGCTAAGGTTGGCAGGATGCATATCCTTGGGATCATGGATGAGGCACTCAAGGCACCTAGGGAAGAAATCAGCGAGCTCGCTCCTAAGATTCTGACCATGAAGGTTGACGAAGAGAAGATCGGTGCAGTAATTGGTACCGGAGGCAAGACCATCAAGGCAATCGCCGCCCAAAGTGGTGCTGAGGTCAACATCGCTGATGATGGTACTATCACCATCTACGGACGGACCAGTGCTGCAGCGAACCTTGCCAAGGAACTTGTCAAGTCGATCATCGAGGAGCCCGAAGTTGGTAGGATCTACGAAGGTACGGTAAAGCGCATCATGGACTTTGGTGCATTTATTGAAATTCTTCCTGGAAAGGAAGGCCTTTGTCATATTTCCAAGCTCTCCAAGGAGAGGGTTCAGCATGTTGAGGATGTCTTGACTGTCGGTCAGGTAATTCCTGTAAAGCTGATGGAAATTGACCGCCAGAATAGGCTTAATCTCAGTTATGTCGATGCTCTTCCCTCCAAATAACCATGAGCGAAATTGTATCTATTACTTTGCAGGCCGGAGCCAAGGCTCCCTCGTATGCTACCCAGTTCAGTTCAGGCGCAGATCTCTGCGCCTGTCTTGAACAGGATATTGTCATTGCAAGCGGCTCCTACGCCAAGGTTCCAACCGGTCTCAGCATTGCCCTTCCCTTAGGGTATGAGGCTCAGGTTCGCCCGCGTTCGGGGCTTGCTGCAAAGTTTGGCATCACGGTGCTCAATAGTCCGGGTACCATTGATGCTGACTATCGTGGAGAGGTACAGGTGCTGCTTATCAACCATGGCAAGGATGATTTTACCGTCCACCATGGCGACCGTATTGCCCAACTGGTGATAGCCAGGTATGCACAAGTATCCTTCGTACGTAAAGAAAGCCTTGAGAGCACAGAACGGGGGCAAGGGGGCTTTGGTTCTACAGGAGTATAAAGTGGCTCATAATGAACGTCATACGTTGGTGTACAGACATGTAGGCAGAGAGTATCTGCTCTCCTTTAGCGTAGCGTTCATGTTTTTTTTCTTTATCTTCTTCATCAACCAGATCCTGCTCATAGCACAACGGATACTGCTGAAGAATGTAGATTTCTTCGCTGTATTCCAACTCATACTTCTCTCCATCCCCCAATTCCTTCTCTATACCTTTCCCTTCAGCTCATTGACCGCCTCCAGCATGGTCATAGGAGACCTGTCAAGCAGCAACGAGATACTTGCCATGCGATCCTCTGGCATCTCCATGAAGCGTATCTTCATCCCTATCATCGTCCTCTCTATAGTGTTTTCCTTTGCAACCTTTTTCACAGCAGACAAGGCTCTTCCTTGGAGTACGCGCCAGTATAAAGCACTTTACACTAATCTGATGAAGGACCTGCCCACCCTGGAGCTGACCAGCAACACCACCAACACCATAGGTGAGCGTGTAATGGTCAACAAGGAAGTCTACGGCTCCACTGTCCATGACATCATCCTCTTTGATCTTGCAAAGAAAGGTGACAGTCAGGTCCTCAGCTCCCCAAAAGGGGAGGTTACCCTCATCGACCTGCAAAACTTCATCTACCGGCTCGACCTCGAAACCCCTCTGATCTTCAGTTCCAATGAAAAGGACATATCTTCGTGGACCCTCTCTGAGGCAAAACAAGCACAGTTTTACCTGAACTTCTCCGGTCAGGTAGCCTCCTTGGCTACAGCACTTCCTTCCCAACTCTCCATAGCAGAACTCAAAGAGCGCATTGCCACCTATAAGGTTGCCATGCAGGAAGATATGGAGATCCACAGGGCAAAGATTCTCTCACAGGAAGAGGAACTTGAACGTTTGCAATCATTAGGGGAAACAGTCCAGGCTGAACAACTGCAGGAAAAAATAACTGAGATGAAGAAAAATCGTCCGATCAATTTCTACTACCAGTACTACAGGGCTGAACTGAACAAGAAATATGCCCTCTCTGCAGCATGCAGCATGCTGATTTTCCTGACTTTCTCCCTTTCCTTCTTCCGGGTCAAACATGGGAGACTGATAGGATTCGGCCTTTCCATGCTTATTGCCGTGCTATACTGGTATATGCTCTTTTTTGCCCAGATGCAGATATTCTCCGTCTCGTTCAATCCAGCCTTTCTCATATGGGCACCAAATGTGTTGCTGTTTTCTTTGGGAATTTTGCTGTTATCCTTTACGAGGCGCCTATGAGACTGCTCACCAGGCACATCATCAGTTCAGTTACCAAGGTAGGGCTCATCACCTTGCTCTTATGCACGTTGATGCTGGTCAGCGTCGACCTCTTCATGCACCTTGATTCCTATGTGAACAGCGAGGTTCCCGCCTTCACCATATTCAAGCTGAGTCTGCTCTACTGCCCTGAGGCCCTGATGTTTGCCCTTGCTCCATCGCTCTTGTTCTCAGCTACCTACCACCTTTCCCAGATGCAGGCAAACAATGAGCTCATCTCCCTTTACAATGCTGGCATTAGCTACTGGAAGATCATCATCCCCATACTTATCTTGGGCTTCTGTTTTTCGCTCTTCCAATTCGGTTTCAATGAACTGGTAGCCATTCCTTCTTCCAGAACCAAAAAGGTCACCCAGGATGAGCTTTTTGGGCTAAGAAGTACCTTTGACAATCGTAATATCACCCTCAGTGACCCAGAGGGGAGGTTCGTTGTCCATGCCTCCCACTACAATGATGAGAACAAAACCATCAGGGCTTTGGTACTGGTGTTACAAGATGAGAGCGGACAACTACAAAGTCGTATCGACGCTACCTCCGCCTCCTGGGATGAAGAAAGTGGGGTATGGACGCTCTCTGATGCAGTCATCCACAACCTTGATCCAAAAGAGAGGAGTGTAGATTCAAGAAGGGAGAATACGATCGTCATAGAGAGCTTTGATCTGGAACCCAGCTATTTCAGAAACATCTCCAGCGATATAAAGACGATGGAATTCTTTGCAGCCCTGGATTATCTGGAGAAGATACGCGTCCTCAATCCCAAGCTCTGGCATGAGGCAGCCACTGATTTTGCCACGAGGATACTTGGCTCTCTCATCCCCCTTGTCATGATCTTTATTGCCTGTACGATAAACTACAGGTATAAGAAAAACGTCCTCCTGTTCAGCATTATCACCAGCTTATTCATTGCAGTCATCTATTATGTCGTGCAGATGGTGACCCTTATCATGGCAAAACAGGGAGTCATAGGACCAGTTTGGGGTATGGTAATCCCCATGATTGTGATAGTATCGATAGCAATATCAGAACGACTCGTTCTTCGTTGAGGCAACATGCAAAAAATATTTACTGAAACCCATAAGGACAAAAACAGCAACGCAAGGCTTGGCTTGCTTGACCTAGGCCATGGTGTGGTCCAAACCCCCGTATTCATGCCTGTGGGCACGAATGGCACCGTCAAGGGAATGTACCACCAGGATGTTGCTAAGATCGGGTACAAGCTTATCCTAGGGAACACCTACCACCTCTACCTACGTCCAGGCATGGAGGTCCTTGAGCAGTTTGGGGGACTACACAACTTCTCCCATTGGGGACATAACCTGCTCACCGACAGTGGGGGCTTTCAGGTATTCTCCCTTTCCGGATTACGCAAGATAAGCCAGAAAGGGGTCAACTTCCAAAGTCATATCGACGGTTCGAAGCATCTGTTTACCCCTGAGAAGGTGGTCGATATCCAAAGGATCATCGGCAGTGACATTGCCATGTGCCTCGATGTGTGCACACCTCCGGACATCAGCTTGAAAGCGGCCACTGAGGCTATGCACATCACGCACAACTGGGCTCAGCGAGCCCTCACCCACAAAGAGGGCCTCGGTGAGGCCTTCAAGGGAAATCTCTTTGGCATTGTGCAGGGCAACTTCTACAAGGAGCTCAGAAAAGAGAGCGCTGAGTTTTTCAACAGCATGGATTGTCCCGGCATAGCCATCGGAGGTCTCTCCGTAGGGGAGAGTGCCGAGCAGTACAGCGAATTTCTTGCCTATACATCAGAGATTGTCACCAGGGAGAAACCCCGCTACGTCATGGGCATCGGAAGTCCTGACTACATCCTGGAGGCTGTAGAGAACGGCATTGATATGTTTGACTGTGTGCTTGCGACCCGTATGGCCCGCAATGGTGCCATCTTCACCGATGATGGGGTGATCGTCCTTAAGAAAGCCATACATAAGTTTGACCATTCACCTCTGGAGGAGGGTTGCCCCTGCACAGCATGCACGCAGTATTCGCGTGCCTATATGCACCATATGATAAAGACAGGGGAGATGCTCGGGGGCATGCTTGCAACCGAACACAACCTGACATATTTCTATCGTCTGATGGAGAAGGTCCGGCTGGCAATTGCCGAAGACAGGTTCTCCTCTTTCAAGAGGGATTACCTTGCAAGATTCTACGCAAGATAAGGCTGCGGCAAAAAGCAGCGTCATAGTGATGCTTTGCACCCTCACCAGTAGGGTGCTTGGCATTGTCAGGGCAAGGGTCATAGGCTCCATATTCGGAGCCAGCGGTACTGCTGATGTGATCAACTTCACCTTCAACATACCCAACAACTTCCGAAAGATCTTTGCAGAGGGTGCAATCAACGCCTCCATCATCCCATATTTCAGCCGTCTTATCGAGCTCGATGATCCAAAAGCCACAAAAAGGCTTTTTGCCCTGTTGTGTACCTACCAGACCCTCATCCTTCTGCCCCTGGTGCTGGTATCGTACCTGTATGGGGAGCCTCTCTTGGCTTTCTTCTCTGACTTTGATGCAGAACAGCTTGTCCTTGGGGCAAAGTTGCTGCCATTCTTCATGGTCTATCTTCTGACCATCAGCGTAGGCTCTGTCTTCAACGGGCTGTTGCACTGTCATAAGAGTTTCTTCCACTCCCATGCAGCCCCCCTGCTGTTTTCCTTCTCAGTCATCTTCGGTGTGCAGTTCCTGCATCCCTATTTTGGTGCGATGAGCATGGCGTACTCCGCCTTAGTCGGAGGATTGTTGCAGGGAACGTACTCGTACCTCGTCGTACGCCGATATGGCTATCGCATGAGGGTGGCTTTCGATACGAAGGGCACTGTCTTCAAACCCCTGATGAAATCCTGGGTCCAGATGGTGGCAAGTTCCCTCATTGTGGTCATAGCACAGATGGTTGCCTTCTGGTTTGCCTCCTCCCTCTCTGAAGGGAGTGTGACTGCCTTCAGCAACTCCCTGATATTCTGGCAAGCCCCCTATGGCATCTTCTTCAATGCGATAGTTGCGGTCTCCTTTCCTATGATGAGTCGCGCCTATGGCCTAGGTCGCCCGGGTGAACTGCAGAAGGTTACCAGGGAAGCCTTGATAAATCTCCTTACGTTTCTCTTGCCAAGCACCATACTCCTCTTTGCCCTCAGCAACGAAAGTGTCTCTGCAGTGCTGCAGACTGGAAACTATACCCTCGCTGATGCAAACCTCACGGCCTACATTCTTCGATACTACCTGCTGGGCATGACCATTGCGGCTTGGTTCGGCCTCCTGCAGAGGGTGGGCTACAGCGCCGAGCGCCATAAGACCATGACAAAGGTAACCGCTCTCATGAGCATCCTTGACATAGTTCTGATGTGGATTTTCATCCGAATGGGGCTTGGCATAATCGCTTTGCCTGTGGCTTCGATAGTCTCGTTCAGCCTGTGCTTTGTTTTGCTTGCCTATATCTTGCGCGATCTCTATTCCCTGTATACGGACAAGGCCCTTTTCAAGGGAGTGCTTCGCGTGGTGGTGGCAAACATCCCACTGTTGGCCTTCTGTGTCCTCTACAGCCTCTTAGATATGCTATGGTATGAAAGTGGTTCAACGCTTTCCAACCTCGGCATGGTGACGCTCCTGGGAATAGTTGGAGTAGGGGTTACGTTGCTCTCTTATAGCATAGCCAACATACCGTTTATTCGGTTGCTCAAGGGCAAACGATAACACAAATTCCTTTGGTTGGGTTAGAGGACCTACACCTAACAGGGAAGGTAAAACGATAAGATGGTTTACTTGATATATGTATCAGCTATGTTTTCCACTCATTCCTCGTATTCCACGATCTGAAGACCTAGACTTTATATCAAAATAATGATAATATATTGATATAT
>CAYXYD010000121.1:0-3041 GCA_964469205.1 uncultured Sphaerochaeta sp.
TTGAGCCGGATAAAGACCCTATCCATATCTTAACAGCATATGAACCTCAAATCAGCATATCGATGAATATTCGCAGACTGAAGACTCTGACAACCCATCGAGTTTGGAAGTGCCATGAGCATGAACTGAAAAAGCATTTTTGGAATGAACGCACTTTTAGCTCAGATGGTTACTTTGTTTGTTCTGTAGGCGATGCTTCCACAGAAGTGATACGTGCATACGTAGAGAACCAGCTCTGATTCATCCCAGCCCCTTAAGAGGACTGGGATTTCTCAGCCGAGTGGTTAAAACTAGAAGAAGCATTCGTTCCTACACAGACCAGGCGATAGAGAGCGAAAAGATTGAACAAATGCTCAGGGCTGGAATGCAGGCCCCATCAGCAATAAACCAGCAACCCTGGGAGTTTCTTGTCGTCCAGGATAAGAAAACCTTGAAAGCTCTTTCGCTTATAAGTCCCTATGCACAACTTGTGGCCAAAGCCTCCCTGGCCATCATACCCTTGGCTAATGACGACAGGATGAAACACTCCGATCATTGGCAACAAGATCTGGCAGCAGCCACAGAAAACATTTTCTTAGAGGCCGTAGAACTCGGCTTAGGGGCTGTCTGGCTTGGGGTTGCCCCCAATGAAGAGCGAATGGAATATTTGAGAAATCATTTCGACCTGACTCCCAATCTCAAACCCTTTGCCATCATCTCCATCGGATACCCTGCCAAGGGAAACGAGAACAAATTTGTAGACCGATATGACGAGACAAGGGTCCATCACGAGAAGTATTGATCTCACGAAGTCAGCTACAATACGAGAGCCCTGTTTCAAACGCTGAGGATAAGACAGTCATCAATGTGTATAAAAACTAGGGATAACAGGGAGCATCCCACTGATAGTTGTGTAAAGTTTACTTTATACGAATGCATACTACAGCTTTATTGTAAAGTACACTTTACTGCAGCTATAGAAAAAATCTCTGTTTTACAGAATACAATAAGCACTAGTAGAATCAGAGCTCTACCAACTTGGGTAAAATGACTTTTTGCTCGGACTCCGACCCCCCTATCAAGGAAAGAAGCTCTAAGGTAGCACCTTTGTAAATCTCACCACTTTGGATATCCACACTGGCCAAACGGCCACTGAAAAGCCTATAGAAGGGAGATGCATCATAGCCTACGCTAGGTACAGTGCTTCTACTTTTGATCAACAGCTCAAATAGGGTCAGGTCATTGACTGCAGCTATGCTGTCAATGGATCCTAGTTGCAGTTCTTTTTTTATCCTATCAAGGATAGGGAGGATTGCATCAGAGCTTCCAATCCTGGTCTCGATGACCAGGGCTTTGGGAAATAGTGAAAGCAAACCCTGAAGCCTCTGATTGTGGGGAGCCACGCTATCGAGATAGCCGGTAATATAAAGAGGCTTGATACAGCCCTGGCTCTTGAGGAATTGTGCTTGCAGCACTCCCCCATAATAATTATCCGTCACTACAACAGAAGCAGGCGCTTCTTTACTGAGATGGTGGGATAGCACGTAGGGAACTTTGAGATCTCTGAAAAGTTCCACTTCCTCATCTGTATCGACGTCATAGGCAATGATGCCATCACAGTGGTGACTTATCGCCTCCAGTTCTTTCTTGGTCTTTACTTTGTAAAACCTCAGTTGCCACGAGGTATCCTTGATGGCCTCCTGCACTCCCCTGATACTTCTCCCAAAGAACCAATCAAAGCTCTCCAGGTTCCCATAATAATAAGGCCTACCCTTTTTCTCCAACTCTACAAAGGCTATGACGCCGGTGCCCCTGCGTCTGAGCATCCCAGCAGCCTTGTTAGGAGTGTATCCAAGCTTTTGGGATGCTTGCAATACGGCCTCCCGTAAGGGTGGCGATACTGCTTCTGGATTATTGAAGACTCTAGAAACGGTAGCACTGCTAACCTTTGCCAGCTTAGCTACCTGGTCTCGGGTAATCTGCATAAGGGCCTCCTAGAGAATTGACAAGTACTATTGCTTTGTGTATTGTACACGTGTACATTTATAAAAGCAATGCTTTGGTATCCAATGTTATTTCTTGTTTCCTGTAGGGAACCAATGAGTTTGAACTACCAAGATCTGATAAAGCTGTGGTAGTATGGATAGCTAGGAAGCACGTCAAGAGGAGAAAAGAATGGCTACAGGTGAGATGATCAAAAAAGGACTGTTACACGAGGTATATCCCTGTCTCTATGCAAAACGCTATGACAAGAACGAGATGGACGCTCGCTACATCTCCCTGTTAGATGGTCACACAAAGCTATTCAAGACCCAAGATGCAAAGCTTTTCTCCACCGCAGGACGCAGTGAGCTCGGAGGCAACCACACGGACCACAACCTGGGCAAGGTGCTTGCAGCCACCATCAACCTCGATACCATTGCTGCTGTCTCCCTAAGGGATGATGAGCGTGTGGTGCTAGTCAGTGAAGGCTATCCTTCTGTTGAGATCGATCTTTCATCACTGGAGATGGTAGAAGCCGAGAAGAACACCACAGAAGCCCTGCTTCGTGGCATTGCCTTTGCCTTTAAGGAAAAAGGGATAGCCATCAGCGGCTGGCAGGCAAATACCACAAGCCGTGTACTCAAGGGCTCAGGACTGTCTTCTTCTGCTGCAATAGAGGTGCTTTGCGGCACCATCTTCAACCACCTGTTCAACGAGGACAAGCTTTCCCCCATCGAATTGGCCATCATCGGGCAGTTCAGCGAAAACCACTACTTTGGCAAGCCATCAGGTCTTATGGACCAGGTCGCCTGCGCTAGTGGTGGCATTGTCAGCATAGACTTCAAGGATGCCAAGAATCCTGTAGTCACCCCTGTACCCTTCTCCTTTGAGAAACACGGTTACCACCTGGTCATAGTCGACACAGGAGGCAACCATGCCGACCTTACCCCTGAGTATGCATCTGTGCCCAAGGAGATGCGTCAGGTGGCAAGCTTCTTTGGCAAGCAGAACCTCAGGGAAATAGAGATAGAGGCTTTTACCACAACTCTTCCTAAGCTACGCAAACAGCTCAACAATGA
>CAYXYD010000121.1:3141-8170 GCA_964469205.1 uncultured Sphaerochaeta sp.
GGGTTCGCAGGAACCATCCAGGCCTATGTACCTACAGACAAGCTCAGCTTGTTTTCGGATTATCTTGAATCTGTCTTCGGAAAGGGTTCGGTGACAGTCATTGCAGTGAGGGAGAGAGAGAGCTGTTGCATAGCTGACTGACAAGCCAAGAAAACATAAATCATGTCGTTTTTGATCAAAAGCCCCACTCTATTTTTAGGATGGGGCTTTTGATTTGCTTTTGATTATATTTTTCCTTGCATAATGGCTTTTCTGCAGTACAATTGAGATTAGGAGATACTTATGCTACTTAATGACAAAATACTCAGACAGTTCAAGACATCCTCAGCCTTGGAAACCATCCAAGAGATTCATCTGGGACTGGGCTACACTGCAGTAACCTTGGCAAATGGGGGTTGTGGTCTCTGCTATACTCCCAAAGAGAAAAGTGGAACCTGTACCGTATTCAAGGATCCTATGGAATTTGAAGGCAGTCCTGCCATCATCTTACTGGAAAGGATTCATGATGAAAATCCTATGATCCGATGCCTTGCCATTGCCCTTGCAAATGCCTTGAACCATAGCTTTGCTATGGGGTTGAGCGACGATGATGGAGACATCACCAGTGACCTGAACCTGAAGAAGGGCAGCAAGATTGCCATGATAGGGTCCTTCAGTCCCATCATAGCCCAGTTGGAAAAACAGGGAGTTGAAGTGCGTTCCTACGACATAGGCAAAAAGATTGGGGAAGAGAAAAGCTTCTATAGCTGGGCAAGAGCCGAAGCTGACGCTCTCATCCTGACTGCTACGAGCCTCATAAACAACAGTACCGAGGAGATCTTTGAAAAGCTGGGCACTATATCCCTGCCCTCAATTTTGATGGGCCCCTCTACTATCGCTTCCCCTAATCTCTATGACCATCTGGGCATCACCTACTGTGCGGCAACCGTATGCACTGATGTGCCGGGTATCCTCAAGGATATTCGCAATGGAAGGGGGACACCCTACCTCCACAAGCACTCCAGAAAGGTGAAACTGAAGCTACTCTGATCGTTTCCAGTTTCTCTTTTCTCTCAAATTAATTTTGTTTGCCTTCCTTTCTTTTTCTAAGATTCATACTATTTGGAATTCTTATTAGACACCAAGGGCCTGAAGGATAATCCTTTAGGCCCTTGGTGTCTCTTATAGATCATTTTCTCAATAGTGGGGCATCAGTCTATAAGGTATTCTGGTATGAAACAGATACGTAACAGACAAACCTACTCTGCAAACAGTTCCCTATAGTCACACCCTACACTCTTGTACTCGCTCTTCTTGGCAAGCAGGGAGGCAAGGCCCTCTGGGACTGGGACTGTTGTCCCTATCAAAGGCTCGACCACCCCCTCAAACTTAGCGGGATGGGCTGTAGAAACCACAATGGTATTATCCTGTAACGGAAGGTCACGTCGTACCCTCTCTGCGGTTGCAGTGTGGGGACAGATAACATAGCCGGTCTCTTTGTAGACCTCCTTGATAGTTGCCTTGATGGCTTCATCACTGACAGATGTGGCGCTGACCATCTTGCGGAAGGTTCCAATATCATCATAGAGGTTGAAGAGGCGTTCCATATTGCTAGGGGCACCCACATCCATGGCATTGGCTAAGGTGGCGATGCTCTGTCGTGGTTTGTACTCACCTTCTCTGATGTAATCGGGGATGGTCTTGTTCGCATTGACTGCGAGCGTGATCCTGTCGATGGGGGCTCCCATGCTGAAGGCCCAGTAGGCACCACAGCTGTTGCCTACATTCCCGCTGGGAATGATGAAGGTCGGCTTGGTATCAAAAGCCCCTTGGTAGAGATAGGAAGCATAGACATAGTAGACACTCTGGGGAAGCAACCTGCCCAGGTTGATGCTGTTGGCACTGCTCAATCCCCACTCTTTGGAAAGGGAGGTATCCATGAAGGCGTCCTTGACCATCTTCTGGCAGTCGTCAAAGGTTCCATCAACTTCGTATGCCTTAATATTACCACCCCAGCAGGTCAGTTGCTGTTGCTGGCGCGCACTTACCCTTCCCTTGGGGAAGAGCACCTTTACCTCAATGCCCTTGCGTCCTGCAAAAGCAGAGGCCACAGCCCCTCCTGTGTCGCCACTGGTGGCAACTAGGATGGTCAGTTTTCTAGGGCTTTTCTCTAAAAGCTTCTCCATGGCGGAGGCAAGAAAACGTGCGCCAAAGTCCTTGAAGGCAGCGGTCGGCCCATGATAGAGCTCAAGGACCATCTGCTTCTCATGAAGCTTCACTAGGGGGACGGGGAAGCTAAAGGCATCCAGGCAGATCTCTGCAAGGTCATCCTTGAGGATGTCATCCTCAAAGAAAGGGGTGAGCACCTCAAAGGCAAGTTCAGGGTAGGAGGAAATCTCATGGATGTTTATAACTGCCAACGAGGGAAAGAACTCAGGGACATAGAGCCCTCCATCGGGGGCAAGACCCTGCAGGATCGCTTCGCTGGCTGAGACTCGTATTGATGCGTTTCGTGTTGAGACAAACTTCATGAGAACCTCCTAAATTCTGGCACCGAGGTAGGCAGCCAGTCGCAAGATATCAGAGAATACACCACCTGCAGTTACTGCACGCCCGGCCCCCGGCCCCTTGATAACTAAGGGTTGGTCCAGATAGCGGTCAGTCGTAAAGCAGATGACGTTGTCAGTTCCAGTAGCCTGGGCAAAGGCATGGGTCAGGGGAAAGCTCTGTAGTGTTGCACTGCAGTTGCCATCCTTGTCCACGATGCCCACATACCGAAGCTTCTCATCCTTAGCTTGGGCTTGGGTGTACAATTCCTGGATAGGGGTGTCCAACTCCTCAAGCCTTTCAAGGAATTCTTCCAGAGGCAAGCTTTGCAGATGGTCAGAAACCAGGCTCTGGATGGGAATATCCTCCACCTCAACCTCGTAGCCAAGCTCACGGGCAAGGATGACGCTCTTTCGACCGACATCCATACCCGAGAGGTCATCGCGGGGGTCTGGTTCGGTAAAGCCCATCTCCTTGGCCTCTCGCACTAGAGTGCTGAAAGGCACTGAACCATCATACTGGTTGAACAGCCATGCAAGGGTGCCACTTACGATACCCTCTATGCGATGGATCCTGTCCCCTGTCTGCACAAGGTCCTTCAGGGTGCAGATGACAGGCAAGCCCGCCCCTACTGTTGTCTCGTAGAGGAAGCGACGCCCTGTACGTAGGCACGTTTCAAACAAAGCTTGGTAATAGGGATAGGGTTCAGTCCCTGCTTTCTTATTTGGGGTAATGACATGGATGCCCTGCTCAAGCCAGGTGACATACTCCTGTGCCAGCATCCGGCTGGTGGTGCAGTCGACTATGAGGGAGTGGGGAAAGTAGGTTGCACCAATGTGCTTGGCAAATCTCTTGATATCCAAGGGTTCTGCCTCTGTGGCCAGCTGTTCTCTCCAGGTTGCAAGGTCAATGCCATCCTGATGGAGTACCATAGTCTTGGAGTTTGCTATCCCACGGATGTGGATATCGAGACCGAACTGTTCCTTCAACCTGACTGTTTCACTGGCTATCTGATCGAGCAGCGTTCCGCCGATGCTGCCGGGTCCGAAGATTCCTACAGAGAGGGCCTGCTTGGAAAGGAAAAAACGTGCATGCAAGGCTCGCAAGGCCTTCTTGGAGTCCTTGGCCTTGATGACTGCACTGATGTTGGTTTCGCTGGAGCCCTGTGCTATGGCAATGACGTTTACCCCTGCCTTGCCTAAGGAGGAGAAGAATTTGCCTGCGACCCCAGCCTGACCTGTCATCTGCTCTCCCACTGCTGCGAGGATGGCACACTCACCTTCTGCCTCAATGCTGTGGATCAGACGATCTTGCAACTCGTGGGCAAAGGCCTCTCTTGCAGTAATGCAGGCAAGCTCCTTCTGAGACTCAGGAACTGCAAAACAGATAGAGTACTCGCTCGATGCCTGGCTGATGAGGATAACTGAGATGGAAGCCTTACGCATGGCACTGAAGAGTCGTCCGGCTATGCCGATGACCCCACTCATGCCAGCCCCTTCCACGTTGATGAGGGCAATATCGCGGATGGTGCTGAACCCTTTCACTTTATTGGAGGAACCGTTTAGGCCGTTATTGGAGATGATACTTCCCTTTTCCTTTACATCACCCCACCATCTGAGTTGAACGTCAATGGATGCATTCATAGCAGGCAGGAGGGACTGGGGATGCACGATGGGAGCTCCAAAGAAGGAGAGCTCCGTAGCTTCAGAATAGGAGAGGGAGGGTATTACCAAGGAAGAGGGAACCTCTGTTATGTCAGCGTTCCTGAGTAGGGAGAGTGTGTTCCAGAAGGTGACCCCACTAGAGCCAATTTGGGAACCAAGCAGAGCTGCAGCATATTCGCTGACACCTTCATGAGGGTCACTCTTCTCTGCCTGGGGTAGTTTCCCATAGACAAAGAGGGCTTGAGCCTTGAGCTCTGACATCTGCATGGCAGTGGGGAAGTCAAGGAGATCGGCTGTAATGCCGGAAGAAGCAAAATAATGGCAACAAATGTCAGCAACCCAAGAGCCAAGAACCTTGTCAATATACTGTTGGGAACCAAGGGAGATGTCCTCAACCAGCCAGACGGCACGCAACAGGTCTTCAATATCGGAAAGACCCTGCTTTATGCGTTCAAGCACTTTCTGTCCTGCTAGGGGAGAGAGCAAGCTCTCGGTAAGCTCTGTCCAGAGTGAAAAGGTTTTCTCCAGTTCAGACCAGAGCCTTTCATCGTGACTCTGGGCATAGAAGAGCAGAGTCCTCAATTCCAAAGAGGTATCTCTCAAGGGTGCGATGACAAAAACCTGATGGCTCTCTTCTTGCGTTTGAAAGATCTTCACAAGCTTTTCGCACCCACTTACTGAGACCAAATTCGAACCTTCAACTGCATGCATTCTGATAGTATTCACCAAAAGAGCCCTCCCATAGCGTCTACCTTATCGGAGAAGCGTAAAAAAAACTACTGCAATTGACATCCTCCCCCACCTAAAGGAAGGGGATTCCTGTTCCCGGCTTATGCCGG
>CAYXYD010000122.1:0-8110 GCA_964469205.1 uncultured Sphaerochaeta sp.
ATGAATAATAACCGCAAATTCATCTCCACCCAACCGCGCCACGAAATCTGTTTTTCGGACGCCCTGCAATAACCGGTTTCCTACAGTAATGAGAACCTCATCCCCAACTTCATGACCATACGTATCATTGATATCCTTAAATCCATCCAGATCGATGTAAAGGAGTACTAACTTACTTGTATCTCTTTGACAGTCTCCTACTACCTTTCCCAATTTTTCAAAAAAGAATCTTCTATTGGGTAGTCCAGTCAACGTGTCGTAATTGGCGTACTTCTCCAATTGCATTGCTACTTGATGGAGGCGTCCCGTTTCCTTCTGGATTTTCAAGTTCTCTGTTTTCAAGGCATACATTTCCAAGAATCTTTTCATGGAATAGAAAACGGTGCCATAGGCGGCCAAGGAAAGTGTGACCAAAAGCAATAGTGGCCATTTGAAAGTAGTCAAGGTATTCTGGATATTATCCGTAACGTAAAAGTAATAGGACAGATTGAGGAAAATGCAGATTATCAAACCTGAGAAAATCGGCCAGTTGTTGACTATCGATTGGTACAACGTGTGCAAGTACCGTTGGAAAAAGAATATCACGCCTGTGTAGAGTACCAACCGAAGGATGGTATTGGCATACTGTGGCATGGGAAATAATCTGCCCAGATGAAAGCTGAGGATGATGATCATCATTGCAATATTGATTGTTGTGAGAAACGTGAAACACCATTGCATGAAATTTAACCGTGTCAGAGGTTTGATGGCAAGGCCGACTACAATAAACAGCAGTATGTTGAAGCGCGACAGTGCGGTAAGGTCACCATACACATAGAACCAGAGGGTGCTGGCAATATTGAGGACAAATACGAAGGTGGAGACGATGATGGTACTTTTACGGCCATATTTGGACTTTGTCAGGGTAAACAGGAGAATTACATACATGACAGACGAGACGCTACCCCGAAGGATATTGCTGATAAGGTCATTCATCGGGAACGCTCCTTCACTGGGAAATAGTATTTATAGATCTCCCGCTCAGCAAGGTACTGGTTGGCAACGGAAAAACTGAATATTCATCGCAAAGTGAAAATCTTTTTACACCTACAAGGGTATGTATCACAAAATGTCTTATATACTCGCAATGTATTACTTAGGGAATCCTGTGGATACGCATTATCTCTCATGTAACGTGAGTTCAAGAATTGTACAGAATATCCAGTGCTACTACAAGCAATAAATTCGTGCAGGCAGATATTTCTAACATTCGAAGGGATATCCACCTACCAAAAAATTAAAGGTCATTCGCTTGGCTATATGGGGAGTGATCTTTTGTACGGCGGACCACCTATAGCTTGATCACGAGGGACAAACAAGTCATTGGCAGTTTCTATGAAACAGGGAGGGAAACCCAGCACTGGTTGTTGTCGTCTGGCGCTGAAATTGGTACATTAGGAGTAGGAAGGTAATCAATGAAAGAACCTATTGAATTTTCTACTCTAAAGGCCTTTGAAGAATCTTTTGGGACCGACAAGAAAAACAGGGTGGCAATGCATGCCACCGTAGCCAATGGAATCCTTGAAAGCTGTACAAAGGCAGAAGCTGTTATCGAAAACCGCCACAGTTTCTCCATCAATATAGAGGCTGGTGATATCACCAACCAGAAAAAGTCGGGTCGGTGTTGGATGTTCGCTGCCTTGAATGTGATGCGCCTTGAAATCATGGATAAGCTCAAACTGAAAAATATGGAGCTTTCCCAAGCGTATCCCTTGTTTTGGGATAAGCTTGAGAAGTCGAATCATTTTCTGGAAAACATGTTGGAAACCGTGGAAGAATCACTTGATGGAAGGGTAGTGAGCTATCTGCTTAAAGATCCCCTTGGTGATGGCGGCCAGTGGGATATGTTCTCCAGCTTGGTACACAAATATGGTGTCATTCCCAAGGAAGCAATGCCTGAGAGCAAGGTATCATCGGAGACCAAGACGATGAACAAGCTGCTCACCTTGAAGCTTCGTGAATTCGCCTATGCTTTGAGAACTGGCCATAGTCAGGGAAAGAGCCTTGGGGAACTTCGTACAGTGAAAGCTGATCAGTTGTCCACCATATACGACATGCTTTGCATCTCGATAGGTGTACCACCAAAGACATTCACCTATGAGACCCGAGACAAAGACGGGAAGTTCATCCGAATCTCAAATATTACTCCCCAGGATTTCTACAAGGACTATGTTTCAATGGACCTCGATGAATATGTAAGTCTCATCAATGCCCCGACAAAGGACAAGCCTTTTGGAAAGACCTATACTGTGCAATATCTTGGCAACGTGCGTGGGGGAAAGGATGTTTCCTATCTGAATCTTCCCATTGAGGAGTTGAAGAAAGCTGCCATCAAGCAGATGCAGGACGGCAAAGCCGTCTGGTTCGGCTGTGATGTCGGGCAGAGTTCTGACCGAAAAAGCGGGATGATGGCCTTGGATACCTATGATCTGGAAGGGTTGTTCTCCACCACATTCCCGTTGGACAAAGCCCAACGTCTCGATTATGGCGAAAGCATGATGACTCATGCAATGGTACTCACCGGGGTCAACTTGGATGACAATGGCAAGCCAAACCGTTGGAGGGTACAGAACAGCTGGGGCGAAGAACCAGGGGAAAAAGGATTCTTTGTCATGAGCGATGACTGGTTCAATGAATATACCTATCAGATTGTGGTAAATGTGAAATACCTGAGCAAGGAACAGAAGGAAATGCTCAAGATGGAAAGCATTGTTCTCAAGCCTTGGGATCCCATGGGGAGCCTTGCCCTATAGGGAAAGAATTGCATAGATGACTGGAAGAAGATCCTGTATCCGAATGATTAGAGTTATATAGATCAGATGAACCTCCCGGCATCAACGGAAAAAATGCCAGCAAGTCGTTTAGCCATCTGTCGGCTGATCGGCTTGTAATCCCGCTCCATGTCGGAAATAAACTGCTTCGCCACGCCAATTTTTTCGGCAAGTTGGGCTTGAGTCAGTTTTTGCATCTTGCGGTAAAACCGTAGATTCTTTCCCGGAGTGTCTTCCGCCTGCAGATTCTTGTACCAATCCATATCCTCGGCGCACATCAGTTCCCCATCGTCCTCAATGCGCATGGCATCTCCGTACTCATGCTTGAGCGAATCGATCAACTCGCACGGGATATTTCCTTCCACACGGAAATCAATAAGGTGCTTTTTCACGACTACCAACATAATACACCTCCACAACGTACCGATCTTGTATATTCTTCCAGCAAGCTACCCAACTATAAGCAAGATGACAATGGTATGTGTTGCTGCCTAGCTTGCTGTAGTTTCTGTATCCTGGCTGGATTGGCCCTGAGAGCCTAATATCATCAACCAATTTTCTTAGGGTGACTTGTGCATTCTTCGGCATCCCCTTGATAATCTTATCAAGCTTTGATGACATCAACACAGAATATTTCATACGTTAAAGTACTATGAAATATAGTACCTGTCAATGCCTCAAGTAACTCTCATGATGAAACACCTAAGCTGGATCATATCAGCGCATGGTTTTTCCACCTAGATGCGTTTGTGTAACCTTCTGGTCTGGATTACAATCAAGTGTAAGCGAACTATATATCGATATTACAAAGCACTTCCTGCATTAGACTGAATACAAATCTTAGGCCTGGAGAAGCAGTCGATGTTTTATACCATGTATACCACGAAAGAAAAGCTGGCCAATATGGAGAGTGGAACAGGCTCTTATGCATCTTATGCTAAAGATTCCGTGATACCGAGAAGCACATTCTACAAATGTGCGCATGCTTATAAGTATTGCGATAATACCACGGATAGCAAGCCAGCCATGGGACTTGTCAACCTGGGAAGGCCTGTGCCGTTTGCGACTGAAGAGTACAAGTTCGTGGTGAACTATACGGCTCGAGAATCGAGATAAACTCACCAGGCAACCTGTTGGAATTGCTCAAGGGTATACGAATTGCATGCTCTATCTAGAGGCGCCGACAAAGTTGTAGACAGTGGCCCTTTCAGTATCTGGTTTCGTGGCTAGACGTACTGCGCGGGTTTCCTAAAGTTTTGGAAAATCGATCTTCTCAGACACACAAAGGCTTCTTTGATGAGAGAGAACTAGAAGATCTTCTTACACTCTGATCGTATTGGACAATCAGAGCAAAGAGGATTTGTAGCTTTGCAGTATTTGCTCCCAATTTCCCAACAGGAATAATCGATGATGCCGGGGAATTCTGGGTTCAATTCTCGGGCTTTGTAGATGATATGTTCTATAGGAGCGTTTATTGGTACCAAACCAGTCCTTTCAAATACTCTTTTGACATGCACATCAGGAGAGATGTCGATTGAGTAGTAATCTGAAAGGGGAATCTTAAAGTTCCTTGCAAGAATGTTGGTTGTCATAGTGGCTATCTTGATCCCGCACCCTTTGAATTGGAGAAAGCGATAGACCACTGCCGCACTACTAGGATTGCCAGCCCAGATTCTTGAAGCATCCCCACCATAATTTTTCTGTATGTGATGGATTGCAGAATGGAATACCCCAGCCTTTGCATTAGGAAACCGATGGAGTGATAGCGAAACAAACAGGTGCTGATAGAACTCTAGAGTCTGCGATCCCAAAACATTGATCTCAAACGATTTCAACGCTTCCTTGACTTTGTAGGGAATTGACCATGCCTTCTCAACTTTAACTTGGCAGTTCATGAGACAAGCAAGTACGTAGGCATGAGGGTAGTGCTCGATATCATTGAGCAAGGTATTGATAAGGGGATCGGCTATGAAGTCGATTACTTCTCGTTCAGGATTTTTGAATTGCTCTCGACCTATAGTAACTAGAATGTGTTCTTGTTTTGATTCCATACTGTCCTCACTTACAAGATATATTTAACAGAATAAGCAACTTCTTCGATTGACTGCATCTCTATGGGGTATAGCCTCTATTACCAATGGACTGATTCGAGACTAGCACAAAGAATCCTGTCTACCTAGCCTATGCTCTTCCGAAAGTGTCATCTACCCATACACATGCCCTGTCAGCTTCTCACAGAGTCTCTTCGTCTCTGAATCTGCACTCTCCTTCAAGTCCCCATCATGAAGCCTGTCCAGCTCGTTCCTTACCACTCTGAAGGTCTTTGGAGTCACTGGGTAGCGAAGTGAAACTACTGTTGCAACTATCATACAAACAAGCGGTGCTATACAGAATATCAATCTGATACCCTGGATGGTTGAAGGTGCCTGTTATGGCAGTGCTGCATTGAAACCTATGAGGGAGAGTAGGGTACCAAAAAACCAAAGGAAAAATGCCTGTACCAGTTTCCTTATCAAGGTGAACATTCCTGCTACTGCCCCAGAACGTGCCTCACCATTGAGAAGCTCATCCACATCTGAAGATTCAGGAAGCATTGCCCATGGCATTGATATGATGGCAGAGAAGCCAACCCCCATAACACAGGAAAGAATTATCAGGAAGATGAGTCTTGGCTATCCTGAAATGAAGCCCTCTCGTACACAGTTTCTCTATGGAGCTGATCTGTTGATAGTCCCTGTCTTGAAGAGATGTGCTACAAAAGTGAAAGTTTATATTCCTGATGATTCTTTTGTTTTTGCTTACGATAAGAAGGCTCTTACAAAGGGCTGGCATACGGTAAAGGCTTCCTTGAGTAAGCCTGTGTTCTTTTATCGGAAGGGGTGTGAAGTAGGGGAGCAATTGGAAGTATTCTTCAAGAATCAGGCATGAATACGGCTATGATAAGGTCTGATTCAAGGAATCCATACATGTGTTTGTTGTATTTACTGTATTGAGTTTGTCAGAACAAAACATTGCGGTAAAATATCTTATATAAATCTAACCAGGTTGGTGACCTCTTTCCATTGCATCTGCATTGACTCTTTTCCTTCTCTCTAGGTACGGGCCTAAAACGGTCATAAGAGAGACAATCGGTGAGGATTCTTTCGGTGATGTTATTGACATATGCCCGAAATAGAGTATACTAAAACCAGTTATTGACATATGTTAATAACTAAAGGAAGTAGTAAACATGCCAGGAAAAGATGGAAACGGACCTGCGGGTAATGGCAGAAGAAATGGAATGGGGCAGCTTGCAGGTATAGGACCTGAAGGTTTCTGTAAGTGTCCAAAGTGTGGGGCCCAGGTCGAACATAAAACAGGAACACCTTGCACTTCAATGAAATGTCCAAAATGTGGTTCGCTCATGATACGACCTTGACCGACCAGACAAAAGAATATATGTCATGACGAATATATTATAGGCAAGAACAGTTGGTTTTATGAAATGGGATTGTTTGTAAGGTCTGGGAACTGCTTCGTGAAAGAATGGACCTTCTGATTAGGAAATTGGAAACCTACAGGCATTGCAAGGAATTCGGTGTGTAAAGACTTGAAAGCTATTGTCGATAAGGGAAAATGTATCGATTGCGGACAGTGTGTAAATATGTGTCCCGTGGAGGCTATCTCCTTGGAATAGGGTATGATTTGAAATCACTGATCGCTGGAGGGGGCATGGCAATGCCCCCTTTTCATCAGAAAAGAGATTGTCAAAAGGAAATTGAACATGAAGGATATGAAATACATCTATGGGCCGGTACCGTCAAGAAGACTTGGAATTTCGCTGGGAATCAGTCCTATTCCCAAGAAAACATGCAATTATTCCTGCATATACTGCCAGCTTGGAAGAACAGACCGAATGACCAATACACGTACGATGTTCTTTCCCGTCGATGCTATTGTTTCGGAGTTTGAAGAAGTCCTGAAAGAAAAGGTACCCTTTGATGTCATTACGATAGTAGGGGAGGGTGAACCTACGCTGTATCTGGGTTTGGGCGAGCTTATAGGGGAAATACAGAAGAGGACTGACAAGCCTGTAGCAGTAATTACCAACGGGGCTCTTCTATTTGATGGGCAGGTACGGTCAGAACTGGGGCGAGCCGATATCGTCTTGCCTACGATGGATGCCTGCTCCGAAGATCAGTTCAGACGAATAAACAGACCCCATAAGAGTCTGGAATTTGCGGCTGTGCTTGGGGGATTGCAGGAATTTTCCAAAACCTACCAAGGCCAGCTTTGGCTGGAGATCATGTTGGTAAAGGGCTTTAATGACGATGAGCTATCGCTGACAAACTATGCCAAAATGCTCGAAGATATTCGCTATGACAAGCTGTATGTGAATACCCCGGTACGACCCCCTGCCGAGTCCTATGCCAAAGCGGTCGATCACGAAAAAATGGATCATGCTGCAACGTTTCTCTCAGGGATTTCCATAGACCTTTTGGTATCCGAAGGATTCCATAGCGAGATCAAGGGTGATTATCCTGCGGTTCTCAGCATTATCAAGCGCCATCCCATGAACCAGTTCGAGATTGAGGGATTTTTGAAGTCAAGGGACTGCAAGGACTGCCAGAAGATCTTCGAAGAACTCTCCTGCGATGATCAGGTACAGGCCATCAATTACAAGGGATTCCTTACCTATAGGCTCAGGTAAGGAAGAAGGTTCTGATGGTTCACGCTCTGTTGCCCTTTGTGCAAGGGGGAAAATGGCTTGGATTTGGACTGAAAAAGATGTCCTCCCATCTGATTTGATGTAAGGACATATTTATGTGTTGTTATGGTACGAACGTGTCAAAAACGTAGTAGACAACGGGGTTGTCAATGGTTTTATGCAGGTGCTTTCTTCTTGATTTCCCACAGTTTCACTCTAACTTAAAACAGTATAGGAAACTGATGTAGTGGCAGGTACCTAGAGGGCAATGGAATCTTCATGGTTAGAGAATCATATGGAAACCTTACCCGGTACCTTATTTCAGGATGAGAATCTTTCAGTATTAGGGAAAGCTCCGAATAAATGCTTTTCAGGAGGCTTCCTAGGAACTCAGAACACATTACCTATCTTGTTTAGTCCAATCAACTAATCGAAGTCCATCCACTCGTTCGAATTCTCTTATGTTGTTGGTTACTAGAATCAAACCGCTACTGCGCGCATGCCCGGCTATATGAAGGTCGTTCACTCCTATGGTTGTTCCTTTTTTCTCAAGATCAAAGCGGATATTTCCATAATGCATGGCCGCGCCCTCATCGTAAGAAAGGACTTCCAA
>CAYXYD010000123.1:0-8087 GCA_964469205.1 uncultured Sphaerochaeta sp.
GGCCGACCTTCCTGGGCGATCCTGAAGGCATCACGGATGGTCTGGGCAAGCATAGTCACATCCTTGACGATGTAGTTATGCTTGGTGATGGGCATCGTGATGCCGGTGATATCGACTTCCTGAAAACTGTCCTTGCCCAACAGGGGCAGGCTCACGTTTCCCGTAAGGGCAACCATCGGGATGCTGTCCATATAGGCCGTTGCAATACCGGTCACCAAGTTGGTGGCTCCGGGACCGCTGGTGGCACTGCACACCCCTACCTTGCCGGTGGAACGGGCATAGCCGTCCGCTGCATGGCTGGCTCCCTGCTCATGGGCAGTCAGTATGTGCTTGATACGCTTCTGATTCTGGTACAGGGCCTCATACAAGGGCAACACTGCCCCGCCTGGGAAGCCGAATACTACATCGACACCCTGTTCGGCCAAACACTCAATTATTATCTGTGCTCCGGTCATCTGCATGGTAGGTACTCCTTGTTCATTCAGTCTTATTGCTTGAAAATCGCGCCAGTAGAAGCACTGGTAACCTGCTTGGCATACCTTGCGAGGTAGCCGGTGGTTATAGGACTAGGCTTGCATTTCCAACTCTTCTTTCGTTTTTCCAGTTCAGCATCATCAACCAACAATTCAAGCTTCCCTTGTGGAATGTCAATGCTGATGATGTCCCCTTCCTCGACCAAGGCGATAGGTCCGCCTTCGGCAGCCTCAGGACTCACATGCCCGATAGAAGCCCCTCGCGTTGCACCGCTGAAGCGACCGTCTGTGATGAGCGCCACATCCTTGTCCAAGCCCATGCCGGCGATGGCAGAGGTCGGGCTGAGCATCTCGCGCATCCCAGGTCCTCCCTTAGGCCCTTCGTATCGGATGACCACCACATCACCTTTTTTGATCTCAGAAGCATAGATTGCCTTGATGACATCCTCTTCACTTTCAAAAATCCTGGCAGGTCCCTTATGGACAAGCATCGCTTCATCGACAGCGCTGCGCTTTACCACAGCCCCATCAGGGGCGAGGTTGCCCTGGAGTACGGCGATACCTCCGGTAACAGAGTAAGGGTTGTCGATAGGTCTGATGACCTCATGGTTATAATTGGTCGTTGCCTTATACAGCTCGCCGATGGTCTTGCAACTCACAGTAGGAAGCGATCCATCCAACAGGCCAGCTTTATCGAGCTCGCCCATCACCGCCAGCACTCCCCCTGCCCTATAGAGGTCCTCTATATGGTAGGGCCCGGCTGGGGCAAGATGACAGAGGTTGGGAACCTTGGCACTTACAGCATTTGCCATAAAGATATCCAGCTTTACATGCGCCTCATGTGCGATGGCAGGGAGGTGGAGCATCGTGTTGGTACTGCACCCAAGGGCCATATCGACAGCCAGGGCATTGGCAAAGGCCTTCTCTGTCATGATATCCAAGGGTCTTATGTTCTTCTCTAGAATCTCCATGATCTTATAGCCGGCTTCCTTGGCAAGACGGTCACGGGCACTGTAGACAGCAGGTACTGTCCCGTTGCCAGGAAGGCCCATACCGATAGCCTCGGTGAGGCAGTTCATGCTGTTTGCCGTATACATGCCGCTGCACGAGCCACAGGTGGGACAGGCACTGTCTTCAAATATATCAAGCTGCTCTTGGCTCATAGTCCCGACGGCATGGCTGCCAACTGCCTCAAACATCGTCGAAAGGCTCATGCCATTGACAGAGCCCCCAGGGACATGACCGGCAAGCATCGGCCCTCCTGAAACAAAGATAGAGGGGATGTTCAGCCTGGCTGCCGCCATGAGCATGGCCGGCACGATCTTATCACAGTTGGGGACAAAGACCAGGGCATCGAAAGGATGGGCGGTAGCCATGATTTCGATGGAGTCTGCGATGATCTCCCGACTTGCAAGGGAATACTTCATACCCGTATGCCCCATCGCTATGCCATCACATACGCCGATAACAGGAAACGATACAGGGTTGCCCCCTGCAGCGCGAACGCCTGCCTTTACCCCATCGACAATCCTATTGAGATGGATGTGTCCGGGAATGATCTCATTTGCACCATTTACGATGCCGATCATGGGCATATGAATCTCACGGTCAGTCCAACCGAGTGCCTTCATAAGAGAGCGGTGAGGGGCCTTGTCGACCCCTTCGGTCATCACACTTGAGCGTTTCTTGATATCGTCCATCCTATTACCTCCCTATTACAGGGCTTGGGCGATAAGGTCGCCCATCTCTTTTGTACCGACTCTTTTCATGCCATCGGTGTAGATGTCAGCGGTGCGATAGGACGCATCGAGGACCTTGGAAACAGCCTCTTCTACAGCATCAGCTTCCTTGGTCAATCCAAAGGTATAGCGCAGCATCATCCCTACAGAGAGGATGGTGGCTATGGGGTTGGCAATGTTCTTGCCGGCAATGTCAGGGGCACTGCCGTGGATAGGCTCATACATGCCAAAGCTATCCTCACGAAGTGATGCAGAAGGAAGCATCCCGATAGAGCCGGTGATCTGGGAAGCCTCGTCGCTGAGGATATCCCCGAACATGTTCTCGGTCACAATGACATCGAACTGACGGGGGTTGCGCACCAACTGCATGGCAGCGTTATCCACATAGAGATGACTTACCGCAACATCTGGGTATTCGGGTGCAAGGCGCTCCACTATCTCGCGCCAGAGCTGGCTGGAGTTGAGAATGTTCGCCTTGTCGACAGAGCACATCCTCTTGGTCCGCTTCTGTGCGATCTCAAAGCCCTTGCGTACGATGCGCTCGATCTCTGAGACGGTGTAACTCATCGTGTCATAGGCACTGTTCTCATCACGCCCACGCTCCCCGAAGTAAATGCCTCCGGTAAGTTCACGCACCACCATGATATCCAGACCATCTCCTACTATTTCAGCCTTCAGGGGGCAAGCAGCACTAAGCTGCTTGTAAATGATGGCGGGTCTGAGGTTGCAGAACAGACCCAACTCGCCCCGAAGTCCCAACAGGGCCTTCTCCGGACGGATGTCGCTAGGAAGCCTATCCCACTTGGGTCCGCCTACCGCCCCAAGGATGATACTGTCACTCTCTTTGCAACCCTTGAGAGTCTCAGGAGGAAGCGGAATGCCAGTGGCATCAATGGCACATCCACCGGCCAGGTATGAGCTATAGGTAAACTCATGGCCGAACTTCTTCTGGATGCGGTCAAGGACTTTGACCGCCTCCACTACGATATCGACTCCGATGCCGTCTCCCGGCACCAATGCTATATGTTTTTTCATGCTTTCTTTCCTTTCTCTACCATGTAAGGGGCGAGCCCACCAGCTTGGATCAAGGCCTGCATGAAGGGAGGGAACGGTTCGCTTTGGTATTTCTCACCTCTGCTCTCATTGGTGATGAGCCCTGTTGAGAAGTCCACACTTACCACGTCCCCTGCTTTGATGCTGTCACAAGCCTCTTCGCACTCAAGGATCGGCAAGCCGATGTTCAGCGAGTTGCGGTAGAAGATGCGGGCAAAGGTGCGCGCGATGACACAGGAGACACCACTCTCCTTGATGGCTATGGGAGCGTGTTCACGACTCGAGCCACAACCGAAGTTCTTGTCGGCTACGATGATGTCACCCTCTTTTACCTGTTTGATAAAAGTGGCGTCTATGTCCTCCATGCAGTGCATGGCCAGTTCCTTGTGGTTGGAGGTATTGAGATACCTCGCTGGGATGATGACGTCGGTATCGATGTTATCCCCATATCTGAAAACGGATCCTTTTGCTTGCATTATCGAACCTCCTGCACTTTGGCGGGGTCGGCGATGTACCCCTTGATCGCACTTGCAGCGGCTACAGCCGGGCTTGCAAGATAGACTTCACTCTTCACATGGCCCATGCGGCCAACAAAGTTTCGGTTGGTGGTGCTTACAGCACGCTCTCCCTCTGCCAGAATACCCATATGCCCGCCAAGGCAGGGTCCGCAGGTAGGGGTGGAGACAGCACAACCGCTATCGACAAAGATATCAAAGAGACCTTCATTCATCGCCTGCTTCCAGATCTTCTGGGTTGCAGGGAAGATGAGGCAACGTGCCCAAGAGGCAACCTTGTGGCCCTTGAGGATGGCAGCAGCCTCACGCAGGTCACTGATGTGACCGTTGGTGCAAGACCCGATGACCACCTGGTCGATCTTAATCTCGCCAACCTCGTCGATGGTGCGGGTATTGGAAGGAAGATGGGGGAAAGCTACCGTGCTCTTAATTGTTGCAAGGTCAATGTCGATCACCTTCTCATACTCAGCATCCGCATCTGCCTCATAAATGACAGGCTTGCGGGGACAGTGCTCAGCAAGATAGGCAAGGGTGACATCATCAACGCCGAATATCCCGTTCTTGGCTCCGGCCTCAATGGCCATGTTGGAGATGGTGAAACGGTCATCAATGGTCAAGGAAGCTACACCAGGGCCTGTATATTCCATGCTCTGGTAGAGCGCTCCATCGACTCCGATCATGCCGATGATATGCAGGATAAGGTCCTTGCCGCAAACATGGCGGTTGAACTTACCAGTCAGGTTGAACTTGATGGCAGAAGGCACCTTGAACCAGAGTTGGCCAGTGGCCATGCCGCATGCCATGTCTGTCGACCCCCCTCCGGTGGAGAAGGCACCAAGGGCTCCATAGGTGCAAGTGTGGCTATCGGCCCCAATGACCAGATCCCCTGCCCCTACCAGACCCTTTTCAGGAAGCAAGGCATGCTCGATGCCCATCTGCCCCACATCAAAGTAGTTGGTTATCTTATGCTCACCAGCAAAAAGCCTCATGGCCTTGCACTGCTCGGCAGCCTTGATATCCTTGTTTGGGGAGAAATGGTCGGGAACAAGGGCTACCTTGTCCTTGTCAAAGACCGTCTTCTGCCCGAACTTGGGGAACTCATTGATTGCTACCGGAGCTGTTATGTCGTTACCCAGCACCATATCAAGATCAGCCATGATCAGTTGCCCTACTCTAACCGAGTCCAGCTTTGCATGGTGAGCAAGAATCTTCTGTGTCATTGTCATGCCCATATTGGCGTCTCCTTACTCTATGTCGTCCGTTGGGGTAATCCCATCGGCGATCAGTTTGTACTCTATACTGTCACTCAAGGCCAGCCAGCTGGCCTCGATGATATCCTTGCTCACCCCAATGGTGGACCAGGAGTCCTGCCCATCGGTCGAGTCGATCAGAACCCTGACCTTCGATGCAGTTGCACTGCCCGAGTCCAGGACACGGACCTTGTAGTCGGTGAGGTGCACACTCTTGAGAGTCGGATAGAACTGCTCAAGCACCTTGCGCAGCGCCTTGTCCAAGGCGTTGACCGGACCTTCACCCTCAGCTGCCGTTATGGCACTTTCGCCTCCGACCTTCACCTTGACCACCGCCTGGTGCGTTGCCCCTGAAAGAGGGTCTGCATAGGGCATGCTGCCCAGCGTCTGGAAATGTACCAGGGTAAAGAAGGGACGATACAGCCTGAGGTGGCGCCGTATGACAAGGTCAAAGGAGCTTTCGGCACCTTCAAACTGGTAGCCTTCCGCTTCCAGACTCTTGAGCTCATCCATCAGCGTGATGGTCACAGGATCATGCTTATCCAGATCAGGTGCGATGGCGGCGATGCGCTTGGTCATCAGGGCCCGCCCTGCAACCTCGCTCATCAAGAGGCGGCGTTCATTGCCTACAACAGAAGGCTCGATATGTTCAAAGGAAGAGGGGTTCTTCTGCACCCCGTCGATGTGCATCCCACCCTTGTGGGCAAAAGCACTGCGCCCGACAAAGGGCGTACCATGAGGGATGCGCACATTGGCAACCTCAGCTACAGCGCGACATACTGGGGTAAGATTCTCCATGACAACCCCATTGAGGCAGTCATGTCCCATCTTGGTCTCCAGGATGGCGGCTATGCTGGCCAGGTTGGCATTGCCACATCTCTCACCAAAACCAAGCAGGGTCCCCTGCACCTGTATTGCCCCACACTCCACAGCGGCTATGGAAGAGGCAACACCGCACCCGATGTCATCATGGGCATGGATGCCCAGGGGGATAGAGAGGAACAGCTTCGCTGTCTCTTTTGTGATGGATGCTACCTTGGAAGGCAGCATCCCCCCTCGTGTCTCACAGAGCACTAAGGTTGAGGCTCCCCCGTCCAGGGCGGCCTTCAAAGTTGCAAGGGCATACTCCTTGTTTGCAACATAGCCGTCAAAATAATGCTCGGCATCAAAGAAGACCTCACTGCCAGATTCTACGATAAAGCGCACGCTATCCTCGATCATCGCCAGGTTCTCTTCCAGTGTTGTCTTGATGATGTCAGTGACATGGAAGTCCCAGCTCTTGCCGAAGATGGAGACCACCTTCGTATTGCTCTTCACCAGGTTCTGCAGGTTCACATCATCGGCGGCCTCAATGCCCCTTCTTCTGGTCGAGCCGAAGCTCACCAAAGTGGCATTTTTGAGACGCAGGTCCTTCGCACGTTCAAAGAACTGCAGGTCCTTGGGGTTGGAGCCGGGGTTTCCCGCCTCCACATACTGCACACCCAAGGCATCGAGGGCACGTACGATCTTCAGCTTGTCCTCAACGGAGAAGCTGATCCCCTCGCCTTGGCTGCCATCACGCAGAGTTGAATCAAACAGGGCGACCTTACTCATCGGATAGCTCCTTTTTCTTGTCGCTGTGGCTACTGAGCATGTCATTTGCAAAGTTAGGGGCGGATGTTACCTTAACCCCCTGCACATAGTGTGGCTCGCTCTCATCAAGCATGCGGTTCACCGCTGCAAGACAAGAGAGGATGGAAGCCTCTATGACGTCGGTGCTTACGCCCCTGCCACGGTAGACACCATGGCCGTCGCTGATCTTCACCATGACTTCCCCTAGGGCATCGCGGTGTTCGGTGACTGCCTGCAGGTTGTAGTCCTCAAGGCCGAAGGGGTGGCGTATGATCTTCTCAACCGCACGAAGCGAAGCGTAGACCGGCCCTGTTCCACAGGCAACCTCCTGGTACGTCTTCTCCCCCTTCTTCAGGGTGACACAAGCGGTGCTGGTCATCATATTCCCGCTGTTGACCACAAAGGAGTCAAGCTCCCACGTGACAGGGGAACTCTTGCTGGTGCTCTCCACCAGGGCGATGAGGTCGCGGTCTGTAATGGTCTTCTTGCGGTCTGCAAGGCTCTTGAACTCGCCGAAGAGGCGTATGACCTCATCCTTGCCCAGGCCGTAGCCCAGGTCAATGAGGCGCTTCTCAAAGGCGTGCTGTCCGCTATGCTTGCCAAGTACCAGGCTCGTGGTAAGGACGCCCACACTCTCGGGCGTCATGATCTCGTAGGTGAGGCTGTTCGCCATCATGCCATGCTGGTGGATACCACTCTCATGGGCAAAGGCATTGGCTCCTACTATAGCCTTGGAGGGGTTCATCTTCACCCCGGTTATGGAGGTCAGCACGCGAGCTGAGCGGTAGATCTCCTCAGTCTTGATATTGGAATGGAA
This sequence comes from uncultured Sphaerochaeta sp., assembly GCA_964469205.1. Lineage (GTDB taxonomy): Bacteria > Spirochaetota > Spirochaetia > Sphaerochaetales > Sphaerochaetaceae > Sphaerochaeta. Next base: position 7,459 of record CAYXYD010000123.1, read on the forward strand.
GTGGTACTCATCGCTTCGTGTCCTGATGGCCATCGCGATCTCTTCAAGGGCGGCATTACCAGCCCGCTCTCCGATACCACAGAGGGTGCACTCGGCCTGCCTTGCCCCTGCCTGCAAACCGGCCAGCGTATTTGCCATGGCAAGACCCAGGTCGTTGTGGCAGTGCACGGCAAGAATCGACTTGTCCACATTAGGGACACGGTTCATCACAGATCCTACCATCCTCTTCATGTCGTCAGGGGTGGCATAGCCAACCGTATCAGGAAGGTTGACCACCTGAGCCCCAGCCTTGATGACAGCCTCAACAACGCGGCAGAGGTAGTCGAGGTCTGTGCGGGTAGCGTCCTCCAAGGAGAACTCCACCTCTCCACAGAGGTTTCGTGCATACTTCACCATCGCAACAGCCTTTTCCAAGGCTTGCTCACGGCTGAGTTTCAGTTTGTACTGCAGGTGCAGGTCGCTCGTAGCAAGGAAGGTGTGGATCCTAGGCCTTTTGGCCTCCTTCACCGCATCCCATGCCGCATTGATGTCCTTCTCCAACGCCCGTGACAAGGAGGCTACTGTCACATCCTTCACAGAGCGGCTTATGGCCTGCACGCTGGCAAAATCCCCGGGGGACGCTATGGCAA
>CAYXYD010000124.1:0-7936 GCA_964469205.1 uncultured Sphaerochaeta sp.
GAATGATCTATAGCTCGAGCGACAATGAAGAGTTATTAGAAATATGTGACAAGATCCTGGTCTTTTTTGATGGTGAAATAATCCAAACCTTGGATAGAAATGAGATGTCCCCCGATGCACTGGCGTCCGCAACCCTTGGAGTTGCAGGGGTCAGAGGAGCTGAAAAACTATGAAAGCAAGACAACTTGACAGAACTCTAGCCGTTGCCAAGAAACGGTTGCTTAAAACCGTAGGTTCACCTTCTGCTCCTGGGTATATCCTACTCCTCCTTGCAATAATCATTAATATTCTCGTACAGGGCCTATCTTTCTTTTCTCCTTGGAATATCAGTACCGTAGCTAACGTAGCTGCCCCGCTTGCCCTTGTTTCCATTGGACAGATGATCATTATCCTTGCGGGTGGGGTCGATCTGTCTCTTGGAGCAATAATGGCAGTGGTCAATGGTCTGGCTATCATGCTTCCAGAGGTCCTTGGCATACCTATTTGGCAAGCTTGGCTCTTGGCCCTCTTGGCCAGCATACTCTTAGGGCTAGTCAATGGGATCATTGTATCCTTGGTTCGGTTGCCGTCATTCCTTGCAACCTTTGCGACAAGTTCAATTTTTCAAGGCCTCGCCCTTATCATACTTCCCCATCCGGGAGGAAAGGTACCTAAAGAGATATATTCGAAGTATAATGGGTTTCTTTTGGGTATCCCTACGCCACTGTACATTATTGCTTTTGGTGTTCTCATCTGGGTCTATATAGCAAGAACGCCCACTGGAAACGCAATCCGAGCCGTAGGTGGGCATCCTAGAAATGCGTTCATAACGACGATTACCCCAGGAAAGACCGGTCTGATAGCATTTGTCCTTGGAGGATTCTTTGCCGGCCTGGCAGGATTGAGCCTTACCGCTTTCACGGCTTCAGGCGACCCCTGGATGGGGGCTCCCTATGCACTTAAATCTATGGCTGCAGTGATTCTTGGTGGGTGTTTGTTTAACTCAGGGTGGGGTGGAGTCGGCGGGACCGTCAGCGGAGCTTTCTTTTTTATCCTAGTTTCCAATATCGTTTTCTTTGCCTTCGGTCTCCTGGCTGACCTGTTTCCCAACATGCAGATATCCACATTTTATCAGGACCTTGCAACAAATCTTATAATTGTCTTCGGTCTGGTGAGTTCTGTCTTTTTTAAACGGTTGAGAAATTCAGGTTCTTTTTCTTCTCCGACAACCAAAGGCATCCCCGCAAAGGAAGACAGTCATGAATAGTATGCTTGCAAGACAGAGAGTTAGGGCGGCTGCCTCGAATTATAGAAAGGACCTCTCGATGGTATTGGTGATTGTCCTTCTTTCCACAGTAGGGACCATCCTCAATCCTAGATTCCTTTCTGCACTTAACATTGGGAATATTATAAGTATAGCTACCATACTTGCTATGGCTACTGCTGGGCAGACACTAGTCATGATTTCTGGGGCTGGCGTTGATATCAGTATCGGCGCGATGATGTCTCTGGGTGCTATCCTTACAGTAGAGTTGCAGGCACAACAGAATCATATGATCATTCCAAGCCTTATTGTTGTGTTGTTCGTAGGTGCTTTGTTTGGTTTGCTAAATGGACTGGGCACTGTAAAAGCGAAAGTGCCTGCTCTGGTACTTACTTTTGCCATGGCAAGCATTATCCATAACGTACAACTGATATATACGAGAGGTACTCCACAGGGAAAACCAGCACCGTTCATTTCTTATCTTGGGACGACCCGGATATTCCCCTGGTTTCCTTGGTTGGCGGTTATCCTAATTGGAGTTGCCGTGATTATGGTCATTCTGCTGCGATACTCTGTTTTTGGCAAGCACATATATGCATCAGGAAGTAATGAGCGAGCGGCCCAGTTTGCAGGGATACGCACTGATCGTGTACAGATTATCGCATTTGTCCTCAGTGGGATGTTCTCTGCGTTTGCAGGTTTTTGGTTTGCTGCATTCAATACGTTTATGAAAGTCGGTGGTGCCAATTATCTGAATCTGCCTGCCTTGGCGGCCGTTCTCATCGGAGGCACCTCCTTTGCAGGAGGGGCAGGGTCCTATAAAGGATCACTGCTTGGCGCTTTGACACTTACCTTGATCACCAGCCTTCTGGTGATGGTAAGGGCCAATGAACCGGTGAAGCTTATAATCAATGGGTCCATTTTGATTTTCCTGTTGGTGCTCTACAACCGAGAACCAAAGATTCAACAGTAATACACACATGAAGATATCTGAAATTATTCCTAGGGAGGATTCACTATGCGACAAAAGGAAACACTATTTGGAGCGGTCTATGGGGCAGGGTTTATGGGTAAAACCCATTTGTCAGGATATCAAAAACTGGAAGATGTTACGATTACAGGGATAATAGATCCCATCGAGGAGAGAGCCGAGGCTGTTGCAAACCAGTATGGCGTGAAGAGCTTTTCCTCAATAGGTGAGGCTGTAGCAGACCATCCGCTGGACTTTATTGATATCTGCATTCCGACCCCTTTCCACAACGGTGCTGTGAAAGAAGCGTTTGCTTTTGGGTGCGATGTCATGGTGGAGAAGCCTATCGTCGCCACATTGCAGGACCTTGAAGAGATCCAAGACAAAATGAAAAAGACAACCCACAGATTCATGGCTGCCCATGTATGTAGGTTTATCGCCCCTTATGTGTATGCAAAGGAGACGATCAATTCAGGACGGCTGGGGAAACCCACCCTTTTTTCTGGGAAGAGATACTCGCAGATGCCGGATTGGAGTCATAATGATTGGATAAACAACCGAAATATAAGCGGTGGAACAATGATTGATTTGTCTATCCATGATGTTGATATAGCAAACTGGTTTCTGGGTGTCCCCAAGCGTGTATTTGCAACCGAGGCCGTTTGGGTTGATCGGGGTCCGGCCCATGTACTTGAAACCCTAGAGTACGAAGGCCATCGTGCGGCTCATGTAGAGGCAAGCCATCTGATGCCTGATGGCTATGGCCTTGATTATGAATTCCAATTGGTATGTGAAAAAGGTCTGATTTCCTGCAAGATAGGATCAGAATCTCAGACGATCAGAGAAATGACCGAGGGTGTTTGGAAGGACATTGACACGAGCAAATATGTTACATATGAAGAACCTTACACCGAAGAAGTGTACCACTTTACTGAATGTCTGCATTCCGGGAAGCCATTTCGCATACCCTTTGAAGATGCAGTGACTGCATTGAAAAGTGTTCTTTTCCTGCAAAAGTCGGTGGAAGAAAAATCGGCCGTCCCTTGGTGATACCTATGGAAAACGACTCCCAGTTCTGGGCTTTTGAGCTCGAAAGTGATTACCCGCTTCAGATGATATCTTATGCCACTAGGAAGACTGACGATGTTTTGCATTGGCATGATTATCTGGAGATCGGGTTGTGTGTTGAAGGGACGGGAACTTTCAAGTTCTCTTCCAGGACGTATCCGGTTGCTCCAGGTGATGTTTTTATCATAAACAACTATGAGCAGCATGTTGCAGTTTCATCACAGAGTACAAAAGACCTCACTTTCATTTTTATTGTTTTCCTTTCTAAACTCATCACTCCTGTGGGAAGTTCTCTGTTTGCAAATGAATATTTAGCACCATTCTGGCGCGAGTCTGAACGAGTTTCAGCATAGACTCCCAGCTACCTTATATATTTCTAACCAAGTGAGTTCTGAAATACAAAGTATGTATAAGATTTGGCAGGACAAATCAATGGCGTATCGTCACCTGTGTGAGAGTTCGCTGCGAAAGATATTGGCCCTGCTGCTCTTGTTTTATGGATACCAGCAGGATGAGGAGCATAGTAAGCAGCTGAATCTGCGCATGAGGCTGCAAACTGCGATATCATATATCCAGGAAAATGCCTGCAGGCAGATAACCCTTGCTGAGGCTGCTGAGCAGGTAAATATGAGCAGTTCATATTTTAGGCATAGCTTTACAAAAGCCATGTCCATCTCCTTTTCTGTATATATCGGTCTGCTCAGAATCAGTAAAGCTAGAGATTTATTGATAAAGACTGATCTAACGGTTGCGAGCATAGTGGAGCAGGTAGGGTATTCAAACGAATATTATTTCTACAGCTTGTTTAAGAGGCAAATGCATATGACCCCTACCCAGTATAGGTTGCAGTATCAAAATCTTTCATAGAACAATATTATCAAGTATATTGTTCCAACGAAAATGCTTCCTTGAAGATGAATCTTAAAAAAATACCCTTGATAAGACAGGTGTCTGAATTCCTGCATAGGTATTATAAATAACCTATTACGATAGTGTTCTAGCCGATTGTGACATTGCGATAGCAAAATCTCAATGTATAATTAACCTATCATAGTCCGAAAATACGGACAGAAAAGGAGGAGCCTCTGCTGTTTGCAGAGCACACGGTATGAAAGAAAAATATCCCAACATGTTCAGCCCTATCAAAATTGGATCAATGACACTTCCAAATCGAATTGTTCACGTTCCCACTGACATCAGTTCATCCCATGCTGATGGTTCAGTCAGTTCCCGTGACATCGCCCACCATGCTGAAGTTGCCCGTGGAGGCACAGGCTTTATCATTGTCGGCGCCACCTCCCCTGATGCAAAGACAGGACGCCCGACGGTTACCTCATTGGTTGCGGATGCAGACAATTATATTCCCGGGCTTACGCGGCTTGCTACTGCAATGCATAGATATGGTGCAAAGTGCGCCGTCCAGCTTCAGCACCCTGGCCGACAGGCTTCATTGCCAAGATACAACACCATGTCAACCAATGATATGGTGATAAGCGTACCTATGATATGGTGATAAGCATACCTTGGTCAGCAGGGCATGAGGTGGTATATGAAAATACTGAAGAAAAGGGTAAACGCGCCCGTGCAATGACCACTGAAGAAGTCCTCGAAATGATTGAATACTTCGCAGAAGCTGCTTGGCGGGTCAAGCAGGCTGGTTTTGATGCTGTTGAGCTGCATGCAGCGCATGGATATCTGATAGCTCAGTTCATGAGTCCTTATACGAATAGGAGGATAGACCGATTCGGGGGCAATTTTACCAACAGAATGAGATTCCCCCTTGCTAGTACAGAATGAGATTCCCCCTTGCTATCATTGACAGCATCAAGCAGAAATGTGGCAAGAACTATCCAATCTTGGTCCGATACTCAGTCGACGAGTGGATCGAAGGCGGAAGAGGCCTGGAAGAGAGCATTAAGGTCGCTAAGGCCTTTGAGCAAGCTGGGGTAGCAGCACTCGATTTGAGCCAATGTATCACAGAGACTCCCGGTGCTGGGTTCGACCCTATGTTTTACCCCCAGGGTTGGACAATGTATGCCTCTGAGGCTATCAAGAAGGAAGTGTCGATCCCCATCATCAACAGTCATAGCCTCCGGGATCCCGATTATTGCGAACAAATTCTTGTGGAGAACAAAACTGATATGGTCGGCCTTTCAAGACAGCTGCTTGCTGATCCCTATTGGCCTTTGAAAGCTCAGATGGGCAAGATATCAGAAATCAGGAAATGTATCTCTTGTCTTAATGGGTGTTGGAATGCCTCGATGCTGGCGAAAAAAGAGATTAGTTGTTCAATTAACGCAGGTTGTGGTGATGAACGCTATTTCTCGATGAAACCAGCTGAAAAGCCGATGAATATTGCTGTCGTCGGTGGTGGACCTGCAGGTATGGAGGCAGCCAGGCTTGCATCAGTGAGAGGCCATAATGTGACTCTTTTTGAAAAGAGCAGGGAACTTGGTGGAGCAATTCTGGGATGCTGCATGGTCCCGGGAAAAGAAAAAATGAAATGGTATGCTGATTGGATTCGCCGACAGATTGCCAAACTGCCGGTGACTGTAAAGCTAAATCATGCACCTTCAATTGATGAGCTCAAGAAGTTTGACAGTGTCCTGTATGCAGCTGGGGCTTCCTCATATCTGCCAAAGGTGGCAGGATCGGACCAGGGAAATATTGTTAGGTTTGAAGATGCCATAGCATGCCCTAAGGTCAACTGCGAGTATCATCCAGGAAATCGCAAGCCTACCAAGGTTGGGGATAAGGTCCTGCTCTGGGGTGATCATTATGCTGCTGTTGATACTGCCCTTTACCTTGCATCCATCGGCAAGAAGGTTACAATCGTTACAAAAGCTAAAAACGTTGGTGAAGACCTAGAACCTGTGCACATGTATGTGATAAGGAAACGGTTTAACCAAGGCGATGCCGAAGCATTGGATTCAAAACCCTTTGCCCACCCTGTTGAAGTGCTCGCACTTTCCACAATCGTAGAAATCCGTAAAGATACGGTCGTCGTCATAGATAACAAGTTCATAACAAGCGAAATTGCCTACGACACGATTGTGAATTGTCATACGCAGCCAAATACTGAATTCCTTGGACAACTAAAGGCAGCTGGGATCCATGCAGTCAATGTTGGAGATTCCAAACAGGTCCGTGGTCTTCATGAAGCTGTCAAGGAGGGATCAGATTATGGGTTCCTCATCGATGGTAGCTCGGTAGTCAATCCTAATGATGCTTTTGTTGAAAATATACAACTTGATATTGCAGCGATGATTCAATAAAAAGCTTTCGTCTCTATTTGGGCTGGAACATCTCAACGTGTTTCAGCCCATTTTTTTGATCTGTTGCCTCCGGTCCTCTATTGGGTCTCTATTGCACTATTTTAGATGCAATAAGGACGAAAGGCTGTTACAATTAAAGAATTAGGAGGTGGAATCTTGTCTTTAATAAAACCTGATTTTTCAGAATTACTTACGGTGTTGGAACGGAAAAGCCCTTCAAGGCCGGTCCTTTTTGAATTCTACATGAATGATGCTGTATATGATGCTGTAGTAGCTCCCTCAGAGATCCCAAGAGGGGATGAGGATTTTACACAGAGGATGAAAATGACTCTTGCTTTTCATCATCTTGGATATGATTATGCTACCTTGTTGCCACCTCAACCAATATTTTTCCCAGAGTTGCGAGAGCATCACGAAGGTCAAAAAACCTATTCCATAAATGAAGGGTCACATATTGATTCTTGGGAAACTTTTGAAGCCTATCCTTGGCCTGATTACTCAGATATTGATTATAGCTATCTTACAGGGATAGCTGCCCACTTGCCGGAGGGGATGAAACTCATACCGTCCGGGCCTGGTGGAGTTGAAGAGATTGTGATATCCCTCACAGGGTATGAGAATCTCTGCTATCTGATAATTGATGATGAGGACCTGGTTGATGCTCTTTTTGAAGCTGTGGGGAGTCGCTTAGTGAAATACTATAGTGAAGTTGCTACCTTTGGTTCTGTTGGGGCGTGTCTTTCCAATGATGACTGGGGCTTTAATACCCAAACACTTCTCAGTCCAAAGCATATGGCAAGATGGGTAATCCCATGGCATGAGAAGATTGCTAAGGCTATACATGATGCCAATAAGCCGGCGCTCCTCCACAGCTGTGGAAATGTCTATTCAGTCTTTAATTGGATAACTGGTAATTATGAAGGGAAACATTCCTATGAAGACTCTATCCTACCTGTAGAAGAAGCATGGGAGACATACCACGACGAGATAGCGATACTTGGTGGTATCGATGTTAATTATATGATTATGGAGCCTAGGGAGAATATCTATTCCAGAGCTCTAGCTCTATTGGAAAAGACAGCAGAATTAGGCTCTTATGCCTTAGGAACAGGCAATTCAGTTCCCGACTACCTCCCCAATGACAGATATTTCGCCATGATGAAGGCTGCCTGGGATTTCCGAGGGATACAGGTGGATTTGATTAAATAGGGAAGTGGATGTGTTAGAATCAAAAGAACTCTTACTTGGTGATTATAGTAGATGGTTGGATGAACAATTGACCGGTCAGGGTGTTCCTCGCTACTCGTTTTTGCATGAAAAGTTTAATGATGTCCATTTGTGGAAAAAAGAAGCTCGATTGGTATTTGAACACTATCTAGC
>CAYXYD010000125.1:0-7903 GCA_964469205.1 uncultured Sphaerochaeta sp.
ATCAAGTTCGGTTCAGACTCACGTGTACTGAAGGAACAGTCGACGAATTTCCCCTTGGAGTTCCTCTATGTCCGTGATGATGATATCCCTTCGTACGTTCGTGATGGGGTTGCCGATATCGGCATCGTAGGACGCAACGAGTATGACGAGCAGGCTATAGACCTTGAAGTCATTCGCGACCTTGGCTTTGCAAAGTGCCGCCTCAGTATCGCAGTCCCCAATGATTTCAATTATCAGGGACTCGCTTCCTTGGAAGGCAAGCGCATTGCAACAAGCTATCCACACATCCTTGAAGGAATCCTCGCTGAAAAAGGCATCAGCGCTACCTTTGTCCAGGTCTCTGGCTCCGTTGAGGTAACCCCTGCTGTTGGGCTCGCGGATGTCATCTGTGACTTGGTAAGCACTGGGGCTACCCTTGCGATGAACGGGCTTCGGGAAGTGGAGCAGATATACACCTCCACAGCTGTCATGATCGCTCGCAAGAAGATGGGCAGTGAAGAAAAGAGTGCCATCCTTGACCGCCTCATGCTTCGCATCGAAGCGGTCATGAAGGCCGCTTCCTACAAGTATGTCATCTTTAACCTTCCTGAAGAGCATCTCGACCAGGTCGCTGGCATCGTCGGTGGCATGAAGAGCCCGACAGTGACCCGTCTTATGGAAAAAGGTTGGCTTTCGGTTCAGACTGTAGTTGCTGAAGACCTGTTCTGGGATGTATTTGAACAGCTCAAGGCTCTTGGAGCCCAAGGCATCCTGGTAACCCCCATCGAGAAGATGACAGAGTAGGAGAGCATCATGGCGTATCTGAGTAGAAACTATGGAGTAGAGGGAGAAGAGCTTGCTCGTCTTTTAAGACGATCAAGCGATACCAACGTTACGACCCAAGACCGGGTAGCTCAAATCCTTAGCCGCGTGGCATCTGTTGGTGATGCCGCCCTGTTCGCTTTGGAAGAACAGTTCACCCGGGCTAAGCTTTCCTCTCTTTCTGTTTCGAAAGAGGAGTTCCTTGAAGCTGAGACCTTGGTTTCACCTTCCTTGAAAAAAGCATTGGCAGAAGCCGCTTCCAATATCAGATCTTTTCACCAGGCGCAACTTCCCCAAGGTGAAGAGCTCACCGTCTCTTCTGGCATTGAGCTATCACGCAAGATAGTGCCTATCCAGCGGGTGGGCCTCTATGTACCGGGAGGGACAGCCCCGCTGATATCCACCACCCTGATGCTGGGCATCCCCGCCCAGGTTGCTGGATGCAGGGATGTGGTGCTGTGCACCCCTGCCGATGCTTCAGGGAAAGTTCATCCGGCAATACTCTATGCAGCTTCAATGTGTTCCATTACCCGTGTCTTCAAGCTTGGGGGAGCCCAGGCAATTGGGGCGATGGCCTACGGCAGTGAGAGTGTGCCCAAGGTGGACAAGATCTTCGGACCGGGGAACCAGTATGTCACAGAGGCCAAGAAGCAGGTAAGCTCCTCCTGTTGTGCCATAGACATGCCAGCAGGTCCCAGTGAGGTCATGGTTGTCGCTACAGTCGATGCAGACCCTGCTTTTGTTGCCAGTGACCTGCTCAGCCAGGCAGAGCATGGCCTGGACAGCCAGTCTATGCTAGTCGTGCTGGCTGATAAATCGAGTGGATTTGCTTTCTTGGATAGGGTGGAGGAAGAGCTTTCTCTTCAGCTGAAAGATTTGGACCGCCAAGACTTTCTGCTTTCTTCTCTTTCTCATTCCCACGCTTTTGTCTGCCCTTCTTTAATATCTGCAGCCAAGGTGGTGAATGACTATGCACCCGAACACCTTATTATCAACACAACCGATCCCTCAGAGTTGGAGGCGTTGGTAGTCAATGCCGGTTCCATCTTCCTTGGGCCTTATTCCTGCGAGAGTGCTGGGGACTACGCCAGTGGCACCAACCACACCCTGCCTACCAACGGGTGGGCACACTCATATAGTGGGGTCAGCACCGACTCCTTCTTGAAGAAGATTACGATTCAGAAGCTTAGCAAGCAGGGTCTTTCAGACCTTAGTTCGACGTTAGTTACCTTGGCAGAGGCGGAAAGGCTTACAGCTCACCGCAATGCCGTTCTTATACGATTGGGAGGAGTGAAATGAGAGAGTTGCTTCGTAAGAATATAGCAAACCTTGTACCGTACAGCTGTGCACGCAATGATTTTGTAGGGGAGGCTGAGGTCTACCTCGATGCCAATGAGAACTGGAGGGACTTTGTCGGGGATGTGGGACGCAACCGCTATCCCGATCCCCTCTGTACCCAGGTGCGAAAGGCCCTCGATGAGGTCTTGGGCCTTCCTTTTGCCAATACTGTAATAGGCAATGGCAGTGATGAGATCATCGACAACCTCTTTCGTTGCTTCTGTAATCCTGGCAAGGATAAGGCCATTATCATGAGCCCTACCTATGGGGCATACCGTGTCTTTGCTGATATCAACGACGTATTGGTTCGGCAGGTTCCTCTAACCACTGACTTCGCCATTGATTTTGGCGCCTTGGAAATATTTCTCGCACGGGAGAAAATACAGGGTGAGGATGAGCACAGGAGCAAACTCCTTTTTATCTGCTCCCCTAACAATCCAACCGGCAATGCATTTCCCCTCGATCAGATCGAGAGGGTCTGCTCTCTGTTCGATGGTATCACCGTAGTCGATGAGGCATACTTTGATTTTTCTCTCTTGGAAAGTGCGGCTACGTTGCTATCCAAGTTTCCCCGTCTTGTGGTATTGCGCACCCTCTCCAAGTGCTGGTCTCTTGCGAATGCAAGGGTAGGGATCGCAGTAGCGAGTGAGGCTATCTGCAAGACCCTTACCAGCATGAAATACCCCTACAATGTAGGCGGTCCCTCCCAGGAACTTGCCCTCAAAGGCTTGATGGAATCTGATAGGGTACAGCAAGCGCTTGCTGTTACGCTTTTGGAGAAGAAAAGGATGGAAGAAGAGCTTCCTCTCCTACCTTGTGTGGTGAAACTCTTCCCCAGTGATGCGAACTTCCTTCTTGTAAGGGTAGGCAATGCAGATGAGCTCTACCACTATCTTGCCCAAAAAGGTATTATTGTACGAAACCGAAGTCGGGAACTCCACTGCGAGAACTGCCTGAGGATAACCATTGGAAGCAAAGACGAGAATGACAAGCTATTGGCAGCACTCTCAGCGTATAAGGAAGCATGATGAACAAGAAAATGCATAAGGCGGTCCTGTTTCTTGACCGTGATGGAATTATTGTAATAGAGGACCAGATAGACTCCTTTGAGAGGATTATATACATCCCAGGGGTGTTTGGCTCCCTCGCTAGGATACGCAAGGAAGGCTCTTTCCACTTTGCCATGGTCAGTAACCAGGACGGGGTGGGTACTCCCTCCTTCCCACAGGAAGATTTTGACAAGCCTCATGAAAGAATACTTAAGACCCTGCAGGGGGAGGGTATTACCTTCGACGACCTGCATATCGACTTCTCCCTTCCATCAGACAACTGTCCTGGACGGAAGCCCGCGATAGGGATGCTGGAAAAGTACCAGAGTGGCGAGTATGACCTTGCCAACTCTGTGGTTATCGGGGACCGTCAGACTGATGTGCGCCTGGCCTATAACCTTGGATGCAAAGCTATCTGGTTTGTTGATCCTTCCCAGAAGAACGAGTTAGCAGATGATCTCAAGGATACCTGCATCTTTGTCAGTGACAATTGGAATACTGTAGCTTCCTTCCTGCTTGATGATCCCAAAGTCAAGGTTCGAACTTCCACTGTCACCAGAAACACCAAGGAGACCGAGATCTCCCTATCGGTGAATCTCGATGGAACAGGAGAGGGATCGGTACATACCCATATCCCCTTCTTCGATCATATGCTGGACCAAGTGCTCAAACATAGTGGCTTGGACATCAAGGTGCATGCCCATGGGGACCTGGTGGTGGATGAACACCATACAGTTGAGGATGTGGCCCTTGCCCTTGGGCAGGCGGTGCGTGAAGCCTTGGGTGAGAAGCGCGGCATAAGCCGCTATGGCTTTGAACTGCTTACCATGGATGATGTGCTCGCTGAGGTCGCCCTAGACTTCTCCGGTCGTCCCTCCCTGTTGTGGGAGGTGCCTTTTCGACGCGAGTATGTGGGTACTTTCCCTACTGAGATGTTCGAACACTTCTTCAAGTCCTTCAGTGATGCTTCCCAGTGCAATCTGGCCATGAAGGTATCAGAAGGGAATGTGCATCATCAGGTGGAAGCCCTTTTCAAGGCCTTTGCCCGTGCCCTAAAGAAGGCTGTTCACAAGTATCCCCATAGTGATACCCTGCCTTCCACCAAGGGAGTCCTATGAGGATAGCTATTGTCAAATACAACGCAGGCAATACCCGTTCGGTGTTGTGTGCCCTCAAGCGCCTTGGCTATGAGGCGATTGTAACAGAGGACCATGAAGAGCTCAGAAGGGCAGACAGGGTAATCTTCCCCGGTGTAGGGGAAGCATCGACTGCAATGGCCTACCTCCGAGAGCGTGGTTTGGATACCTTCCTGCCTACCTTGGAGCAGCCCTTCCTGGGCATCTGCCTCGGCATGCAACTGATGTGCAGTTTCAGTGAAGAGCATGATACCCAATGCCTGGGTATTTTCCCTGAAATGGTAAAAAAGTTCATACCCCCCAATGGTGAGAAGATACCGCACGTGGGATGGAATACCTTGAAGACAGAGGATGATCCTCTCTTTACGGGCCTCTCTGATCAAAGTTGGTGTTATTTTGTCCACAGTTACTATGTGCCGCTCTCTGCCGATACGATTGCCTCTACTGAGTATGCCTCCATAAGGTTTACCGCTTCCTTACGGAAGGATAACTTCTGGGGGTGTCAGTTCCACCCTGAGAAGAGCGGTAGTGTAGGGGAGCAGATGCTGAAGAATTTTCTGGAGGAAGTCTGATGGATATTATTCCTGCGATCGACATCATTGGAGGAGCTTGCGTACGCCTTAGCCAAGGTGATTATGCATCGAAGAAGGAGTACGCTTCGGATCCCTTGGAGATGGCAAAACGCTTTGAGGATCATGGGCTAGAGCGACTGCACCTTGTGGACCTGGAAGGGGCAAAAGGTGGGACCATCGTAAACTTGGAGAGCTTGGAGCGTATTGCCAACAATACCCGTCTCATCATTGATTTTGGTGGTGGCATCAAGAGCCGTGATAATCTTCGCGACGCCTTCAATGCAGGAGCGAGTATAGTCACCTGCGGCTCCATTGCCGCAAATGACCCTGTCTTGGTAGAGAGTTGGATCGCCCACTATGGCTCAGACAAACTCATTCTAGGTGCCGATGCCAAGAACGGCATGATAGCAACCCATGGGTGGTTGGAAACTACCTCCCTAGAAGTGGGGCCGTTTATTGATTCCTATCTTGCAAAAGGGTTGTTTCGGGTCATCTGTACCGATATTGCCCTCGATGGAATGCTTAGTGGCCCCTCCTTTGCCTTGTATGATGAACTGCTCGCTTGCCGGCCCTCCTTGCATCTGATAGCTTCCGGAGGTATATCCTCCATCGAAGATGTCTATGCTTTGCACAAGGCTGGCTTGGGTGGGGCGATTATTGGAAAGGCCCTGTATGAAGGGGCTATAACACTCGAAGCCCTTATGCGCTTCAAGGAGGAGACCGATGTTAGCTAAACGAATCATACCCTGTCTTGATGTTAGGGATGGTAGGACGGTAAAAGGGATCAACTTCATCAACTTGCGTGATGCAGGTGATGCCGTTGAGCTTGCCCAGCTTTACAGCAAGCAGGGTGCCGACGAGCTTACCTTCCTTGATATCACAGCCACTGTGGAGAATCGCTCCACCTTCAATGCACTTGTAAGGCGTATCGCCGATCATATAGGGATCCCCTTTACCGTAGGTGGGGGAATTCGCAATGCACAGGATGTCGGGGTGCTTCTCGATAGCGGTGCTGACAAGATATCCATCAACAGCCAGGCAGTTAAGGATCCTTCGGTGATAGATACCCTCTCTTTGCAGTATGGATCGCAGTGTGTGGTCTGTGCCATTGATGCCAGGCGAAATCCTCAGTTTGACACCCCAACACAAGAGGGATGGGAAGTCTATGTGCATGGTGGTAGGACTCCTACTGGTTTGGAGGTGGTCTCCTGGGCCAAAGAGGTCTATAGCCGTGGCTGTGGGGAGATCTTGCTGACCTCCATGGAACATGATGGGGTGAAGCAAGGGTTTGCCTTGGACATTACCAGGCGTGTTGGTGAGGCTGTGGGCATTCCTGTCATCGCCAGTGGCGGAGCAGGGACCATGGAGCACTTCTTTGATGTGTTTACGAAAGCAAAGGCTGATGCCGCATTGGCAGCTTCTATTTTTCATTTTCATGAAATTGATATATCTGAGCTAAAGATTTTTCTTTCACAACATGGTATAACTATGCGTAACCGGCAGTAAGGAGACTTTGAATGGCACTTGATTTTACGAAAATGGACGGACTCATTCCCGCAATTGTCCAGGATTCAGTAACCCGCAGGGTTCTGATGCTTGGCTATATGAATGAGGAGTCGCTTAAACTTACCTGCGATAGAGGTTTGGTTACCTTCTGGTCAAGAAGTCGCCAGAAATTTTGGACCAAGGGCGAAAGTAGTGGCAACTATCTGACGGTGCGCGAGATCATCGAAGATTGTGACCACGATACCTTGCTTATCAAGGCGCTTCCTTCAGGCCCTGTCTGCCATACAGGAAGTGATACCTGCTTCAGCGAGATCAACGACCCTGCAGAAGTAACTTCCAGTGAGTTCCTCTTCTACCTCGAGGAGGTCATCAATGACCGCCGTGAATACCCTCAGGAAGGTTCCTACACTAATCATCTCTTCAGTCGCGGTCTGAATAAGATCGCCCAGAAGGTAGGTGAAGAGGCAGTGGAGCTCATCATTGAGAGCAAGGACGACAACAAGAGCCTCTTCCTTGGAGAGGCTGCAGATCTTATGTACCACTTTTTGGTATTGCTTGCTGAGAAGAATGTTCCTCTCAGTGAGGTGATCGAGGTCTTGAAGGGTAGGCATAGCCGATAAGAGAAGAATTCTCTTGTTCTAGGCGATGTTTTACTTCCTTTGATAGCTAGTGAAATAAAGTATTCTTGTGCACGTTCCTAGTGAATGTAATAAAACCTCCCAAAAGGGAGGTTTTGTTACAGGTAATTGGTCTTGGTAGTTTTTCGGTATTAGTTTGAGGTGAATTCGAAGGTTACCGTTCCTACATAGCTCCCTGCTACTGCTGCATTGAAGGTGGTTTCATCAATGCTGACGGATATCTGTCTTGAAAAACCTGTGAGAGCGGTCAAAGACGTTACACCTAAGACTGTGAGCGTTGAGAATCCAGTTCCAGCGGGAGTAGTAGTAGTTCCACTTCCACAGGCAACGGTATATCTAATATAGGAAGGAATTCCGCCTTCAGTGCTCACCATAGCAGTTGCTTTCATGCTTACATTAAAGCCTGTGCGTTTGTTTGCAAGGACGGTCATGTATGCTTCGAAGGTCTGAGGCCCATGTGTTGTAATGGGAAGGGTCGTAAAATCACCTGAGTCTATAAATGCTTGGTTTGTGCTTGCTAAAATAGCTGCTTCTGAAACCTTCATGAGGCCAATTTCAGCAACTGTGGTTGTGACGGTAAAGTCATCGGTTGCCGCAAATATGCCAGCTGAAGCGATGATAAGGATCAAGAATATTGTTATATAAGTCTTTTTCATGTTGTATCCCTTAAGGATAATAGCTCCTGTACAAAATTTTTCGCGCCTTTTCCTAAGCACGCTTGTAGTATACGACACAGAGAGACTTATGTCAATTCTATAGTATATTTGATTGATATGAATTAATTTTATTTTCAGTAAATATTTTAAAACATTATATATTAAGTACTTAATAGTAAAAATCTGTTTCTAACATATGACAAGTCA
>CAYXYD010000126.1:0-7898 GCA_964469205.1 uncultured Sphaerochaeta sp.
AGTAGTTCAGCCCGTTTTCGATAAAATCCACCATCAACCAATATTGCCGTCTTTGCCATTATTCTACCTATATGTTCAAAAAAAGCCCCCAGTCTCGGAACTTCCCTTATTGTGGGAGACTTACTACTGGGAGCTGGTTAATTAACTTCCTACATATAATGTAACGTGACATTCCTTACCTGTCAACCTAATGTCAAACACGTATGTATAAGCCTTACACAGGTATTCGGCGCAAGCTTGGTTTTCCCGCTGCAATCAAAACAAATATCCAATACTCGAAGTCCTAACTGCTGGGTCAGTAACTATGGATTATCGTTGTGCTATCTGTTTTTGTGTTAGGTTTTCGACCCTTTTTCTACTATTTGTCTGATACTTGGAGTGCTGATAACGGGTTCGGAGGGAATATCATCTCATAAAAGACCTCCTATACTATGCTTGAGGCGACTCGAAACGCACTCAAACACAGCAAGGAGGTCATGATTTACTGCAAGCAAGAGGTCCTTTCGGATTCTTCTTTTAGGGAGCTTTGTTCAGATCTCTCTCTTTTTATTCTATCTTCAGCAGCTCTTTCATCTGGTCCTTAGCCTGGTCCAGAATCTGGTTGTACTGCTCATCCAGCTGGGCAAGGTTCTTGTCCAGCAGCTTCATGAACTCAGGGTCCTGTTCGGGCCTGAGAACGAAGTTAGGACCATACTGCTGACGCATCTGTGCCTGCTTCTGCTCCAGATGTGGACCGAACTGCTCCTTCATTCTTTCGATGAGATCCTCTTTGTTAGTGAGGTACTGGGTAAAGAATTCCTCTACCTGTGATAACAACCCTGCGATCTGCTCATCGCCTTCAGCAATGATCGATCCCAAGGCAATGAACTGGGGAAAGGAATCCTTGAA
This sequence comes from uncultured Sphaerochaeta sp., assembly GCA_964469205.1. Classification (GTDB taxonomy): domain Bacteria; phylum Spirochaetota; class Spirochaetia; order Sphaerochaetales; family Sphaerochaetaceae; genus Sphaerochaeta. The sequence goes on from CAYXYD010000126.1 coordinate 889, forward strand.
GAGGGGAGTTCTGGGAAGGGAAAGGTTGGAGAGCAAGGTCAGTGCCATACCCTCTTTTATAGTCTGCTTCTCTTCCTTGGTATACGTATCGTATTTCTTCTGGGTGTCCTCTTGGGTAACATCTAAATCCATAAGGAAATTGGCAGCAAGCTGCCGCCCTTCCTTAATCTTTTGATCATGTTGTATCTTTACAGGATCGGCCTCCAAAGATGCAGTCTTTTCCAAGGCAAGTTCCCAAGCTGATTTTATTATGGCCATTGTATTCTCCTTCCAACTTTTACTAAGATAGCTAACTTCTCTCTCTTGGACAAGTCAGCCATTGGTGATACTCTCACTCCATGCTAACGGAACATACGATAATCTATGCTTTTGATCTCTTCGGTACCTTCATCTTCGCCTTAACAGGTGCAGTCAAAGGTGTTCGTAGTAAACTCGACATCCTAGGTGTTATTGTCTTTGCCTGCACCGTAGGCTGTGGAGGTGGAATGTTCAGGGATATGGTAATAGGGGCCACTCCAGTTGCCGCTCTGACAAACAGTTCGTATATTATACTATGTGTGGCAACTGGTCTTGCAGTATTCTTCCTCGCCCCCAAGTTTGTGGGTAGGTGGAGGGTCATCCTCTTCTCCGATGCCTTGGGTCTGGGAGTGTTTACCGCCATCGGCGTTGCCAAAGGCGCCTTATACGGTATGGATCCTGTCGGACAGCTACTGTGCGGTATCTTTACTGCAGTAGGTGGAGGAATGGTCAGGGACATCATGAGCCGATCAGTGCCTACGGTCCTTACCAGCGACTTCTATGCCACCGCTTCCTTACTGGGAGGGATCGTATATCTCCTGCTGGAAATGACAGCCCTAAGCCTGCTACCCAAGTTTCTGATCACCGCCATGGTGGTCTTCATTATTCGCCTGGTTGCCATCAAGTTCAACTTTCAGCTGCCAGTGGCGAAGACCGCGTTGCCAGTGGAAGACCATCTGAGCATGCATCGAACCGATTAAGGAAATATTATGAATTCTAGGCCTGTGTATTATGAAGAACCCTACCTCAAGAGTCTCGAAGCCACCGTTGTCGCCATCACTGATGACGGAATTCTCCTCGACAAGACCATCTGCTATCCCGAAGGGGGAGGCCAGAGTGGTGACAGGGGAAAGATTGGCGGTTGCACCCTTCTCGATTCCGTAAAGGGAAAAGGTGGAGAGATCCTACACAAGGTAGAGAATCCCACCTTCTCTGTAGGGGATACAGTCCTGGTCGAACTTGACTGGGACCACCGCTACCACTATATGCAGATGCACACTGCCCAGCATGTGGCCAGTGGCATCATGCACTCCCGTTTCAACATAGGGACTGTGAGTGTCCACCAAGGGGAGAAAATCCTCACCATTGAGACTGATCAAGATGAAATATCCCCTCTGGCATGCTACACCCTCGAAGAAAAGGTAAACCAGAGCATACGGGAAGCTCACCCCCTACGCTATGAGGTCGAATCCCAAAAGGACGCCCTCAAGCTGCCTTTAAGACGGTCCATCAAGGTGGAGAGTGAAGAGGTGCGCCTGGTAATAGTCGAAAATGTTGATGTTGCGGCCTGTGGTGGGTTGCATCTTGCTAATACGGGTGAAGTCGTCCTATTCCAATATGAAGGCCAGGAGAAACTCCGTGGCCATGTACGCCTTATCTTCTCTGTAGGGGATGAGGCCCTTCGGATGATACGGGAGAACCGAACCCTGGTTGACCAACTCTGCACACTGCACTCTGCCCAGAGGGAGGGCCTCCTTGAAGTTGAGACCCAACTGATGGATCAGATAGCCCAAGACAGATTCCTCCTGGGCAAGAAATCAGAGAGGGTAGCCTCTCTGATGTTAGCTTCTCTCGTTGCTAAAGCTGATCTGGTTAAGGATGTACCCTTTGTCCTTTGGGAAGTCGAAGAGGACATCGACATGAAGCAGGTAGCCTCTGCGTTCTCCCAAGTGGAAGACCTCGCCCTCTGTGCGGCAAAAGTCGATAATGGCAAGCTGCTCTGGTTGGTAGGCCTTGCAGGCAAAGCCTCCACCCTGTTGGATTTCAATGCTTCGAGAAAACGGTTGTTAGATCCCATTTCAGGAAAGGGAGGGGGAAAGGGTTCCCTCTTCCAGGGTGTAGGTACCGGTGTACCGAAAACCTTCTTTTCCGCGTTTACCAAGGCAATCAATGAAACTAATTGAACGAATAAAACTTCTCTTTGCGAAAGAAAGCTACATGCTTGAAGATGGAACGCTTAACATAAAGGTACTCGTGAGGATAACCCTCGTCTTTACCGCATCAGTCCTTGTTCTCTACCTGGTGGCAATGAAGCTATTGTCATTCACTGCCATAGGAAAATCTGAGATTTTGAGACAGTTTGTTTTAAATTTTGGAGTAAAGGGCGTCGCTCTGTATGTCTACATGGTAGAAATGTTGATGTTTCCCCTTTCTGTTGATTTTATTTGGGCCTTTGTAATGTCCTGGGACCCGCTTCAAGCAATCTTGGTCATGGGAACAAGCTCTGTGGCAGGGGCCTTGAGTGCCTACCTGGTCGGCAGACTGGTGGGACTCATCCCTCCTGTCAAGCGATGGGTCATGAAGGTCTCGGGAACCCATGCTGAAGAGCTCATAACCAAGTATGGAGTGTGGGGAATTGTCATCAGCGGCCTCACACCACTTCCGTATTCAACCATCTGTACTGTTGCAGGGGTCATTAAGCTCAATCCATACCTGTTCTTTTTGGGTAGCCTGATACGATACGTCAGGATGGCCATCTACTATTTCATCTTTGCTGGCCTGATCTACATCAGTTAAGAGCTGCTTTCACTTCCTCAATAACCATCCTAGTCCTTGCCGGTGCATCGCCCACATACTCCTCTGCATTGAGAGAGGAGAGCACTTCATCTTTCTGCATGAAGGAAAGGATCGTCTTGTCACTACTGAGCATCTCTGCGAGGGTATTGGCTTCACCTTCCTGCACCTCCGCCCAAGCCTTGAGGCTGTAGTGACGGATAAGCTCATGCATCTGTTGGCGGTTGGCACCTTTTCTACCCAACTCCATAAGCAGGCGTTCACTTGCGGCAAATAGGCCATAGGTGGCAAGGTTTCTTTTTACTCCACTTTCATGGATCTGCATTCCCTTCACCACCTTGGTGGTGGTGCTCAGGATCTCATCAGTAGCAAGGAAACACTCTGGAAGGGTGACGCGTCTGTTTGCACTGTCATCGAGGGTTCTTTCCAACATGGTGGAAGCGGCATTCTGCCAGAGCACCTCGCTCTGACTGGAAACGAAGCGACAGAGGCTGTCGACCTTCTCACAGTTGATGGGATTGCGCTTGAAAGGCATCGCAGAGGACCCCACTTGTTTTGAGCCAAAGGGTTCGCTCCATTCCCCTATGGGAGGGCTTTGCAGAAGCCTGAAGTCCAGGGCGAACTTGTACAGCGTACAGCAGAGCCCTGAAAGGGCCGATACGATTCTCCAGTCCTGCTTGCGGGGATAGACTTGGGTAGTGGCTGTGAAGCTTTTTAGACCTATGCTATCCATCACAGCAGTTTCCAATTCAAAGGAGGTCATGCCTCGTCCCTTGAGTAGTTCTGTATAGCTGGCGCTAGTGCCTACAGCACCCTTGATGCCTTTCCCTCTGATGGAGGCGCAAACATCCTGTAGTGCCTTCAAGTCCTCAGCGAGGTCCTGGGCGCTCTGGGCAAAACGATAGCCTATGGTGGTGGGTTCAGCTGGTTGGATATGGGTAAAGGCCATGCAAGGGACATCAGCATAAGCTTCCATCTTTTCGACGAAGGCAGAAAGCAGGGTCTTTGTTTGTGTAATGATAAGGTCTGTGGCGCGCCTTAGGCGCAGGGCATCCATATTGTCCAGGATATCCATGCTGGTTGCCCCGAGGTGGATGATGCTTCCCCCTTTGGGACACTGCTCGGCATAGCATTTTATTTCGGCCATCAGGTCATGATGAATCTCAGCTTCGATCGCTGAGGCACGCTCGATGTCGATGTCGTCCTTGTGTGCGATGAGTTCGGCTAGCTGTTCGTCTGTTACCAGGCCTGCTTGTTTTTGTGCAGTTGCCAAGGCGATCCAGATCTGCCTTAGGAGTCGGCGCTTACTAACTTCGCTGAAAAGAGCTTTCATGGCAGAGCTGCCATAGCGCCAGGTAAAGGGGGAAATGTAGGTTTCATGGGTATAGCTGCTCATAGATGCCTCGCTTTACCCATGAATGTACCCTGCATTTTCCTCTAGGTCAATGAGTCCTAATTTTCGTATCTGATGCTTTCCCAAGCCTTATTGTACATATCCAGGTTGATGCCCATGTCATCTTTCAGCTCATAGTTCTTCAGCATTTCGACCGTATAGAACGGCTTGGTGGTGGTGAACTCTTCAGCTGCAGTGTTGACTGAAGCGGGGAAGTGGAACCGGTCCAGGAACTGTGCATAGTTCTCAGGCTGGTGGATGAAGTTTATGAAGAGTAGGGCCAGGTCATAGTTGCGTGCGCCCTTGGGGATACACATCGAGTCGATGTACATCGGCCCACCATCGAGAGGAAGGAAGAAGTCGACACTGTCCCACTTCTCTTGGGGAAGCTCTTCGAAGATAGCCTCGGCATAGCCGTGTGATACCCAGTACTTACCTGAAGCAAAGCCCTTGGCAAATCCCTCAGCATCAAACTTGACGAGGTTGGGCTTCCACTGGGTGTTGACGAGGACTCTTGCCTCTTCAAGCTCCTTTGCATTAGTGGTGTTCACCGAATAGCCCAAATAGGCAAGTGCATCACCGAGTACCTCGCGCATGTCATCCATCATGACCATACGGTCTGCAAACTTCTTGTTTGCAAAGATGTTCCAGGTCTTTTCATACTCCTTGACCATCTTCGTGTTCACAGCAATACCAGAGGCACCCAGGTAGTAGGGGACCGAGTACTCCATCTTGGGGTCATAGGTGGCCTTCTCAATGGCTAGGGGTGAGATGTTCACCAGATTTGGGATCTTGGTAGTATCAATTTTTTCAAGCATCTTCTCATGCATCATGATGGAGACATAGTCCCCTGAAGGGAAGATGATGTCGTAGCCTGCGTTACCGCTGGCCTTGAGCTTTGCGAACATCTCCTCGTTGGAGGCGAAGTAGTCGAGGACCACATCTACACCATACTCTTTTTCGAATGCTTCGATTACGGAGTCTGGGGTATAGTAGGACCAGTTGTAGACATAAAGCTTCTTGCTTTTTGTGGTGTTCTTTTCATTGGTCTCAGCTTTGTTGCACCCGGCGAAAAGGAAGACGGTAAGGACGAATAGCACGAATACGATATTGAGGTGTTTGTTGGTAGGTCTGTTCATAGCAAAACCTCCTCTACCATGGATTCTGCCCGTCCAGGACAACATACGCCATACCCTGGATCGGTGGTTAGTAAAGAGGCCTTGAAGACAAGGCACGGCACAACTGTGTTTAGGCTGGAATAGAAAGGAGAAGGATGTATTTGCTGATTTGCATGAACATTGGTCATCTCCTTTATTTGTTCGAAATGTAGCCCCATAATTGGGTATTTCTTCCTATGAGTCAATAACATGAAAGACTAAAAAGGGGGAAAAAGAAACTATTTTACAAAGTGGTAGCAATTTATTGCTTTACATATAATTGTTCAGATAGTTTCAGACGCTTCTTTCATCCTTTGTGCACTTAGCTGGAGGGTAAGAAGAGTATTGCTTGAAAGTTTTTTATGATCCCACTCTTCAAGGTTCTTGCCGTTAGGGGCATTTTCTTTGTGACGGATTATGAACATGCAGAATTTTGTGTAAAGATTGGTAGCATCTTTTGCATTTGCATATTCCTGAACTCTAGCTTGCTGGAATATGCTAGGGTCCAGTTCCAGGCTAGTTGCGATATCTTCCAAATCCAACTGCAAGGCCTTGTAAATCTCTTCATCCTTGAGACAAGAGCATAAGAATGCATAGTTTTCCAAGAGTATTGGTTTGAACAGATCCAATTGCAACTGGGGAAGGCTTGTTCCCATGTAGATACTCAAGACACTGTTTCTCGTGGAGCACGTTTGGGAAATCTCAGTTGCAATATCTGAAAGCAAATCGCTGTATGTGGCAATGGTCTTATCTCTATTCATCTATAACCTCTCTATCTACAAGGTAGTACAAGGGCGGCCATACGGCAATGAAAGATGGATGTGGATGAATAATGAGTGATTGCTCTTCACCGTTTCCCTTATTCAGTATATCCTACTCCAAATGACAGAACGAACCCACATTGTAGCACGTTTGCAAATCATCACAGCCATGGTTGCCTTTGGCACCATCGGTGTGTTCGTCAGGTACATACCTTTGGCATCCTCTGAGATAGCTTTATGGCGCGGGGTGATTGCGTTCTTGGTCCTTTCCCTATTCATGTTTTCGAGCGGAAGGTTGTCTGGCCTCTCGAAATATAGGGCAAAGCTAGGCAAGCTGTTCTTTGCAGGGGCCGCGATGGGGTTCAATTGGATCTTGTTGTTTGAAGCCTACAGATTTACCAGCGTGGCGCTATCGACGCTGAGCTATTACTTTGCCCCGACCATTATGGTCATTGGAAGTTTTGTAGTCTTTCGGGAACAGCTCACTACCAAACAGATTGTCTGTTTCATGGTCTCAACCGCAGGCCTGGTCTTGATCATCGGGGTCTCTGGTGGAGGATCAAACGACTTTATCGGCATTCTATTTGGCCTAGGAGCCGCAGTGCTCTACGCCTTGGTGATATTGACTAACAAGGCAACAGGTGAGATCGACGGGCTGACCAGAACATGGATTCAATTTGCCGCTGCCATCATCGTACTGCTGCCTTATACCTATCTGGTCGGAGGCTTTCATGTCCTGACCCTAGAGCCAACAGGGTTCTTGAGCCTCCTGATCTTAGGCATAGTTCATACTGGAATCATGTATTACCTCTACTTTTCGGCACTTGCCCACCTGAAAGGCCAACAGGTGGCAATCCTAAGCTATATCGATCCGATAGTCGCTGTAGT
>CAYXYD010000127.1:0-7787 GCA_964469205.1 uncultured Sphaerochaeta sp.
TGGATGCCTTATATCCCCGACCTGAAGAGACGGGGTTTTACGGCATATTGGATAACATTGACCAGAAGCGTTTATACACTTCTTCTCTGTTTCTATAGTTAGAACCAGAGAATCATTTGAGCAAGTACGAAAAAAAGAGCCCCTCAGGGCCCTTCATTTTCGAGTTCCGTATAATAAAATTGGCTATGTTTGACAACCCATGTTTAAACCCTATCCTCCGATGTTGTTTCAAGCACATCATATACGAATTGAGGATAATCCGTACATCGCAGGTCTTTCCACAGTGCCACACTGGGGAGATTGCTAAGTTTCTCAGTTAGCAAGGCTGACCTGGATCTGGCTGTGATGCCAGGGGTTTCTTGCTTGAAAATGGTCAGATTGAGCCTAGTTTTCCAGGTATTTCGTGCTTACACCGTAGAATTCAGCCAAATCCTGCTTGAAGACAGAATGCGGTTGATTGATCTTCAAGGGCTTCCCTGCTGAGTTTTAGCTTCTTCATCCTCTAATTATACTGCATTTTTACCCGTTTTTCAATATTTAAACATGGGTTGTCAAACATAGCCATAAAATTATACGAGCTTCTCGACCTTTCCGCTCCTAAGGCAACGAGTACAAATCTTGATAGTGCGAGGTGTACCCTTGATCAAAGTCTTGACTGTCACAAGATTGGGGCGGAATGTGCGTTTTGTGGTTACGCCAATGTGTTGGCCTACGCCGCCTTTCTTCTTGGCCTGACCTTTTCTTGGAACACTATTTCCAGCAATCGTTCCTTTTCCGCAAATCTCACATCTACGAGCCATAGCTATATCCACCTTATCCAAATAAATTCATTCGTTGGCCGAAATGGGGCCTGTTAAAGTCAAGGGCTACCCTTGCACGGGCAACGGCTTGCCCGTGAGCATAATTGCAAGGTTATTGCGATTAGGACTTCAACCTTAGCCAAATTACCAGATAATGACTTTTGTGTAAAGACAAAGGACCTATCTTTTATAACTTTTCGACCTTGAAGAGCCTCAAGTTTGTCAGTATGCTCTAAATATGTCAATCTATTATGCACTGTTACTGCCTCAACATGTAAGACTCAAGATACAAGAGATTCGTAGAGTCCTATTCTGCAAAAGTGGACATGAATCTTTTAGAGCCCAAGATAGCTGTATCCTGCTTGGGAAAACAGAGGACACCATCCTAACGAAGCAAGTGACCTGCCCCACCCTGCCCCTGACAGTACAGGGCTATGCAACATATTCGGACAATTCCCTATACTTTCCCGTGGAACAAAAAGAACTAGATCTTCTTCGCACCGAGCTTGGGATAAGCCACCCTTACAGCGGCATCTATCTGGGAGAGGTGAACATGGAATACCTAGGGGAGATACCTCCCCTCAATAATCTTCGTCTCGCCCTGGTAGAGATTCAGCAAGAAGGAGAGATCAGCCTTTGGCGGACGCTTTCAGAAAAGCGGCTGCAGAAGGACACATCGATCTAAGAGGACAATCTTCACAGCCAGGCTTCTTGGCATGGCAGACGGTTCTGCCAAACATGTTTGCAGTCATCGAAAACCGGTAGTGCTTGGACTCATCCAGCACCATGGCAATTTGTCTCTCAATCTTTTCAGGATCCTTAGTGTCGACAAGACCAAGGCGCTGGACAACCCTACCAAAATGGGTGTCGACAATGATGGCTGGCTTTCCATAGATATCACCGAGCACACAGCTTGCTGTCTTGCGCCCTACTCCAGGAAGCTTGACCAACTCCTCCATAGTGGAAGGAATCTCCTTGCCCACCAACGCTTGAGCGCAGGTGGTGATATTCCTTGCCTTCATCCGATAGAAACCAGTAGGAAATATGATCTCTTCCACCTCAGCTATAGGAGCGGAGGCAAGAGCCTCTACAGTAGGGAAGCGTTCAAAGAGAGGACCTGTCACTATATTGACGATCCTATCGGTGGTCTGAGCTGAGAGGATGACACTTATCATGAACCTGAAAGGGTCACGTTGCTCAAGGAATTGGATATGGGGAGGTAGCAGATGATCTAGTATTGTATAGACCGTTTCTGCCTTTTGTTGTATTTTTGTCATTGTTTCATACTACCCCTTGACGCTCTCAAGCTCAAGTGCGTATACTCACCATGGTTTCGGGGCGTTGCCTAGTGGCTAAGGCGCCTGCTTTGGGAGCAGGAAATCGAAGGTTCGAGTCCTTTCGCCCCGACTATTTACACTCTTCATCAGAAGAACAGAGAAGGCAATATGTTTGGAAACAAACAGATTGCCTTTTTTTGTTCTAACTAGGTGTAAGCTAAACTATGTCCATCCTCATATCCACTTCTCCTGAAGGTAACCCAAACGTGGGTTTCCCCCCTGCATAACTGCAAAAAAATGCTAGCATAGGCTGATGTTTGTAAAAGACAAGCATCAGTCTCTTGATGATCAAACTCACCTTATAAAATGCGGGTTGTCCCGATCTAAATGGAGAATCTCACTATACTCAAGCAGAATTTAGCGGGTATACAGATCCCATCTTGGATCTCGTGTTAGTCTGGAAGCGATAATCTGGACAGCTTCTAGGGAATAGTAATGGCATTATTCAACAATTTGTGTAGGTATACTGCCATTAATTGAAAGTACTAACGCAATGCAGAAAACTGTCTTGGCAGGTAGCTTAGCATAATCCACAGAATCAAAGAAACTGCCCACTGCATGACTTTCTTTTGTATGAGTATTTTTAGTTTTTTGCTGTAACTGTTTTGAAAGCTTGGGAAGATAGTCGGGCTCATCAGCACCTCTTCTTAAAATAGAAAAATCCTCTTTTCGAAAATAGTGGGTATCTAAATCCGATATGAGCTCATGGGTGCTGCTTGATGCATTTGCATTATAATGCTTAAGAAACTGGTAAAACTGCTTTTCTGCATGCACCATGGCAGCTGCAGAGGTAAGCACCTCATCGACTACTGAACGTGGTAAGTCTTTTTCAATTGATTTTGCAAACAACAGCTTCAGATGCCCCATATCGCCCATCAGCCTGAGGGCTTTAGCCCCATGAATTATAATTCTCGGATTATCAGATGAGACAAAAAGCTCAATGATCCGAGGGTACATATCTGTTACTTCAAGGCGTACTAAAGCAACCATACATTTACTCTGAAGGAAATGATCAGAAGAACCCAATCCCCATATCAGGAGATCTTTACTCCGTTGTACCTTATGTTTGCCCAGGATCTCTGCGGCAATCCAGGCTGATGTATGCTCACCCTGTGAAAGGTGACGCATAACAGCATCCTCTGTATTTTTGCCAAAAGAGATCTTGGCTAAAGCATGCAGTGCATTCACCCGTACCGACAACAGAGGAGAGTCGAGCTGCCTTCTAATTTCCTGTTCAGGTATGAGAGAGCCTATGTCACCCAATTTTTTGAGAGTCTTTGCACTCTCTTTGGAATCTTCCTGAGAACGGAAACGTTTGAGAAGATGGGTTGCATACAAATCTCGGGGGGATGCAAATAATCCCATAATACTCTTAATATTCCACTCATTGAATTTTTCCAGAGATCGTACAATGAGCAGCATTAAAAAGACTACCACCAGAATGATGCGGAAATAGGAGCGATAAATGTCTATCCCCTCCATTCCTGTAAATTCAAGGAGAGACAGGAGTCCTCCTCCGATAACTGTTCCTGCAAGACCTGCTGCTGCACCGGAGAAGACTCTGATAAACAGGGTGCTCCCAACCCTGTCATCTTCAATTATTATCGAAAGAAAGTAGTGGGAAAGCCCAATAAGCATACCTAATTTGCTATAACCGGCAATAAAAAAGGCAACTCCTATAAGTATTGGTGTAAACTCATTAGAAGCAGTAGCCCAGATAATTGCCGGGATAAATAAACCTACCAGGTTAATAAGTATGATCGGTCTAGGTCCTACCAGGTCTAAAACCATACCGTTAACCATCGAAGAGGCAATCCCGCCGAATAAGAGTAACAGAGAAAAGGTCAGGGCACTGTAATCGGAAATGCCATAACCACTTTTAACTCCTATCATCATAAATGGGATTACCATCATAAAAGAGATAAGTACCGCACTCCAGGCAAATAATAGCTTCCTAGATCGTTTTTGCCCCCAGAGCGTTGTAAAAGCCTTTTTCAATGGTATTTCTGCCGATCTTTTGGGAATGATCGATTCAGGTATTTGCGCCAGCTGGAAACTAGAAATAACCCCAACAACACAGGCAAAACCTATGAGAATCTGGTACACCCACAAATCGTCAGTTCGACTTATAATGAGGATAATTGCAAACATTGAAATAAGCTGGGAAGTATTAAGCCGTAATTGGTTTTTGGAAAGAAAATCTCCCCTGTTATCAGGAGTAGTCACTTCTCCTGTCAAAGGGGAAGGCGCAAGCATTCCCATACTTCTAGATAGAGAGAAACCAAACACACTGAATACAATCAACGCTGACACGACCGATTGATCAACATACGGTGCTATAATAGGGGCTCCAATCATGAAAGCTGCAAAAACATAACGGAAGAACCATGCAAGAGCCCAGATTCTGGCAAGTCCAATTTTAGCACCTGCTGATTTTCCAAGAATCATAAAAGGCATGGTAAGATGTACAAAAGATGCAATAACTGCAACCAAGGGAGCCGGTAAACCATTTCTTATGGAATATACTATGAGTATGTTATCCAACAGAAATGCAACCGATATTCCGTTGAGGCTGTAGAACCTCATAAGAAGTTTCCTACCCCTTTCCTTTTCCTGAGATGACAGAGTCTGCGGAAAGACCTTATTTTTCCCGGAAAAAAGTGCAGAAAATCCCTGAAACATATATGTACCGCCTCTCAAATTGTAACTTACACAGTGTCGCCTCAAGATGAAAAAAATTCAATAGCAAGCTTTAACAAGGGGCAAGCAATGCAGTTGCTGCTATTTTACCTAGAATGGCATCAAGTGTCATCATAACGGTAAAGCCTATCATAACTCCGATAGCCGACACTTCGCTATGTGCCTGTTCATCCTGGGCTGGAGATACGGGAGATCAGGGGATATGAAAACCTGCCAGCACTACCCAGCATACAAGTACCTTGAAGAGGCTCAAATACTATGTTTTATAAGCTCACAGAGATGAGAGTGGTATCAGCAGTACATATAATTATCATTACAAACCGTAAAAAAATAGTGGCAGGATAAGAAGCCTTAGCAACTGATACATAAATATTTCTTTTATCGGTATAACCCTAGCAACAGAGATATACATGGGATAGTACTTAGGAACAAGCAAAAGACGACCCAAATCGGGTCGTCTTCCTATATATATATCAGACTACGTCTTGCGCGTTATGCGACACTTTTGGGAGAGAGCAGTCTTGCCATGAAGCGGCCAAGTGCCTTTCCAAAATTTGCGTCATAGCTGAGGACAGCTTCGTAGACGTTCACTTCCCTGCCCTTCTCAAGGCTCAGGTAGTAGAGGTGGTCACAGATTTCGAAGAACACTTCGGCTCTTCTTCTTCCAGGGAAGCTCATCTGGGTTGTCCAGTTTTCCATGACCTGGCTGATAGGCTGGTACATGTTGCTCATCCAAGAGAAGGTCGCTTCATCCCAGGTAATGTCGATGTTCAAATCTTTTCCCAGAAAGTAACGGTGACCTTCAATATGTGATGCAAGTTTATTATAATCTGAATTCAGGAACATGTCAGTATCCTTAATCAGAAATTCAATGCTTTCTCTTTTGGTATTATCGTTGTTGTTCATATTAATGCTCCTTTTCAAGTTCTTTTTTCTATATATCAACTATACCAAGTAAAAAGAGCTTGTGCAAGCAAGTAAGGTGGTTAGTTATTGCATTGTTCCGTTATCTTTTTGTATAATACCGTTCTTTTCACTACATGTTAGGATACTTTGTATATTCTTATTACAGTTTTGTTAATGAAAAAAGCCCTCTCTTCAAGGAACTGAAGAGAGGGCGAAAAACACTTGAAAAGGAGATGAAACACTATTGCTTATTGAAAAGGACACCTACTGCATCCCAGTCAACAACATTCCAGAAAGCTTTTACATAGTCACCTCTGAGGTTCTTATACTTCAGATAGTAAGCATGCTCCCAGACATCGATACCAAGAATTGGAGTATCACCCTTCTTATCCATCAGGGGATTATCCTGATTTGGATGGGAAGAGATTGTGAGCTTGCCATCCTTAGCTACAGAGAGGAATGCCCACCCTGACCCAAAGCGAGACAAGGCTGCCTTGCCCATCGCGTCCTTAAGAAAGTCGAGACTGCCAAAGTCCTTCTTGATCTGAGTATCAAGCTTGCCTGTAGGGCTCTTAGCGCCATCGGGGGCGATGGTAGAGAAATATAGGTTATGATTGTAGTAGCCTCCCCCATTATTGCAAATGGTGGTGCGAAGACCATCATCAGAGATGTGATCAAGATTTCCAAGGATCTGTTCTATGGATTTATTTGAAAGAGAAGGATCCTTCTCTATGGCAGCATTAAGGTTGTTAGTATAGCCTGCATGATGTTTGGTGTAGTGGGTTTCCATGGTAAGTTTGTCAATGTGTGGTTCCAACTTAGCAAAATCATAAGGTAGTGAATATTGTGAAAACATAATAAAACCTCCAAGTTCTAATTCCTAGTTTAATACTAGTTTATATATACTATACTCATAATCCCTTTACCTGGCAAGTCCTACAAAGAGGTTTTTTACAACTCTATTGCAAACACTTTACTATATTGACAAAGGCCTCTTACTAAATTCCTGAAGCATCTTTACCTTTCTCTTGATTTGGGATATTGTTTCATCGTTATAACACGCGCCAATAGCTCAGTTGGATAGAGCAACTGCCTTCTAAGCAGTAGGTCGTAGGTTCGATTCCTACTTGGCGTAGTACTACAGAGAGATACTGACAAGACTGTCGGTATCTTTTCTTTTTAGGATTCAGGTGAAACATCTGCGAATTCCTGCCTCCCTACCAAACACCTTTGGCTCTTTCACGGCACTCACTAGCCTTGAGCCGCTCTACAGCCATGCGATATCACCTATATCTTCAAGAGTGAGCTGTTCTGACTCCACTTCCTGACTTGCATAGGCTTGTATCACCTTCTCATATCCATTTTCCATACCATGTTCTGGTAAGCCCTCTATGCTCTTGCATAGGCTCTCCCACTGTAGGCAAAGGGCAAGATTAGGATCATAGTCATTGTCAACGACTTGGGATAACCAGGGCATAAGGCTAAGCAGATTCACCAACACAATGCCTGCTTCTGAAGGCTTTGTAGATCCTTGCTTCCACTTGGACAGTGTCCTTTGGGGAAGTGATAGGGCTCGTTCCAAAGAAGCAAAGCTTATTTTCGCTTGTGCCATCTTTTCCAGAAGAATTCTTACATTCCGTTGTTCAAGACTCTTTAGCATATCCCTATGAACTGATTCTTCCTTCTCATGGGGATAGGACTCAGCATTACAAACTGGGCAAGAGAGAACTTCGATCTCTCTAGCCTCGGAGAGCCCATATTTGGAAATTGTCAGGTGTTTCTTTTCCAGTTGTAGTTCACCCATCTCACAGACAGGGCATTTCTGCTTATGCATTACTCTTCCCCCTAAAGCAAATACTTCCTCAAAGCTGATGGTATGAGCAAAATCTTTTACCATCCACCTGCTAACAGACTCAAAACACATGTGTGAATGACATTTTCAAGAAAGCCTTTAGAGAATAAGACAGATTCATGCATTAAGCAATTTATTTTATCCGTAAAGGATAATTTCTTATACCACCACCATAGGTGCATAGATAGACTA
>CAYXYD010000128.1:0-7707 GCA_964469205.1 uncultured Sphaerochaeta sp.
TACTTGCCTCCAAGAGATTGGCCCTTACAGCCGGCACCCTCTATGACAACCTTTCTAGATCAGCAGATACGGCCTATCTGATGGATAAGACCCGAAGCATCTGCTCCCTGTTGTCCCAGGTGCAAGAGGAGAAAGGGTTTTTGGTCGTCATTGATGCAGTAAAGCCAGACCGGAACCTCACCGCAGGGCATTCCTCCCTTGCAAAGCGCCTGGACGGCAGTTCCTGGAAGGCCCTGATGGACAATGTTGCTCAGATAGCGCGAATTGCCCGTGAGGAGTTCGGTATCAGAGCCGTAGTGCATCCTCATGCCGGAGGGTATATCGAATATCAGGATGAGACAGAACACATGCTCAACGATAGTGATAGCTCTCTTATTGGACTGTGTTTGGATGCAGGGCATCTCTACTATGCTGGTGATGATCCGGCAACAAGCCTGATACGGTTCCAGTCGCGCCTTGATTATGTTCACTTCAAGGATATTGACAGGGATGTGTATAATCAATCCTTGGCTGATTCCTTGGGATTCTTTGATGCCTGCAACAACTCTGTGATGTGCTCCATAGGCAAAGGGTGTCTCGATTATCGTGCAATATTTCAAGCTTTAGAGACGATAGGATATAAGAACTGGGTAACTGTAGAGCAGGAAAAAGACCCCCTGAATAGCAAGGGCGCTTTAGCCGATCTTATGGCAAGCCATGTATTCCTCATGGATGCCATGCGTAGGAATTAGAAGCACAGGCTCAAGAAGTTTGTGAAGCCGGAGTACCTGTGAGAACAGGAAAAATTAGTGTGCCTTGCTTCTGTCTGTACTTTGGTGTTGATACATATTTGTACTTGATCGCAATGGTTGCATGAGGTAATGAAAAACAACTAAAAACCAAAACCTTTCGATACAATCGTTTGACAAATGCATATTATAATGTATAATTAATAAAAAGCAAACGTTTGGTATTTTAGGTTAAGATAATAAAGATAATAACAATCAATATAAATTTTGAGAAAGTTATAAATAAATGATTTATTTTTGTACTAGTTATTCTAATGACTTTTTTTTATGCTGTCAGCAAAACTTGCTACTGATGAAAACCTGAAAAAGGTGTTATTAAAATTGGTTCTGTATTGAGTAGTTTTGCTGATAAGGGTTCGACCTACCTGCAGGATGGCATAAGTGCTTTCGGTGCTGAGCATGATGAAGTCGAAATCATTATGGCTGATGGTTCCTTCAGCTGGTATGACAATGAGCCAAATGTATTGGTGTAGAAGGAGAAGGGAAATGGAACCTTTTTTCATACAAAGAGCAAATGTTTGCATAACTATTAATTTGTTATTTAACATAGAAAAAATTAATAGCAACTATAAGAAAAGGAGAACAAAATGGATACAAAACAATTGAATACAGAACACTATATTGCACACTTGATGAGCAGGGCTAGAAAGGCCCAATCAATTATTGAAGGGTTCTCACAGGAACAGGTCGATACGCTTGCTGCCGCCATCACCTGGGAAATTGTAACTGATGAAGCCATTGTTGATGAGTTGAGCAAATTCTCCCTTGATGAGTGCCGCCTTGGTGACTTCGCTTCTAAAAAGGTCAAGGTGCAGGAAAAATGTCGTGGAGTCTACTACGATGTGAAGCATGCCAAGACCGTCGGTATTGTTGAAGAGATGCCCGAGCGAGGGCTTGTGCGCATAGCGAAGCCTGTTGGTGTTGTAGGGTCTCTGGTTCCCAGTACCCAAGCTGAGATGCATCCCATCATCCAGGCAATCTTTGGCGTCAAGGCTCGCGACAGTATCATCTTCTCCCCACACCCCAGAGGAAAAAAGACCACAAAGAAAACAGTGGACCTGATCCGGGCCGTCATGAAAAAGTATGGCGCACCTGAAGATCTGTTCATTGCCATTGAGGAGCCCTCTGTCCCCATTACCCAGGAACTGATGAAGCAGTGTGATCTTGTCATTGCAACCGGTGGCCAGCCAATGGTACGTGCTGCCTACAGCTCAGGGACGCCTGCCTATGGAGTCGGAGCCGGGAACGCCATCATCTACGTAGATAAGACAGCTGACCTCGCTGATGCTGCCAAGAAGATCATTGCAAGCAAGACCTTTGACCTTGCAGCAGGATGTTCGTGCGATAACAGCGTCATCATTGACGCCGAAGTCTATGATGCGATGTTGGAAGAATTCAGAAAAGCCGGGGCCCACTTGCTGAACAGGGTGGAGAAGGAAAAGCTTAAGAAGGCCATTTGGCCCTCATGGCCCAAAGACCATGTCATCAATCGGGACATTGTTGCCTCGGCAGTGACCAATATCGCCGCAATAGCAGGCCTTGACGTCCCTGAGGGCAAGAAGCTGCTGTTGGTGGAGGAGAGCGAGACCGGAGAGGCAACTCCTTTCAGTGGCGAGAAGATGTCTTTGGTCACTGCCATCTATAAGAGTACCAATGCATCTGATGCTGTGAGGATCATCAATGAGAACCACGCGTATTCAGGTGCCGGCCACTCTTGTGGAGTGTTCTCTAAAAATCGGGAAGTTGTAGACACTATTGCCTTAGGAACCTATACGACGAGAGTCGTAGTCAACCAGAGCCAGGCGGCGACAAACACAGGAAGTTGGACAAGTGGGATGCCATTTACCAGTTCCTTGGGGTGCGGGACATGGGGAGGAAACATTGTTTCTGAGAACATCTCCCTCAAGCATTATATGAACAATACCTGGGTGATCAGGGAAATTTCCTATTACAAACCGACAGATGCTGAACTTTTTGCCGGATTCACGCCGATTAAAGGATAAGGGGAGATACCGTGTTACAGGATATCTTGGCAAGATATAGGACGACCGCCGAGGATGCCTCCCTCTTGATAACCGATCGCATGCATGTTGCAATGAGCGGATATTCTGGAGCAGGGTATCCTAAGGCTGTTGTTGAAGCCCTGAGAGAACGCAAGCTTGCCGGTGACCCCTTTTGTATCAGCCTTACCACTGGAGCGAATGTCCCTTGGGTAGATGAAAGGCTGGGCAGTGTTGGCCTTCTCACCAGAAGGGCGCCCATGGTCGCCCACAAGGCTCTGAGCACCCTGGTAAACAGGGGTGAGGTCCACTATGTGGAGCAGCAGATGAACAGGATGCCGCGTCTGTTGCGATCCAATGCGTTTGGCCGTATCGACCTGCTGGTCGTTGAGGCCTTGGGCTTTGATGCGCAAGGGAACCTGATCCCGACCAACGCTATCGGGATGCTTGATCTCCTGATGCAGGCTTCCGACAGGATCATCATTGAGATCAACAGGGCCCAGCATGAGAGGCTGGCTTTCCTGCACGACATCTACATTTCCCAAGCTCCTCCCCTGACCCAACCGATACCCTTGGTGAAGCCTAACCAGAGAGTTGGTCTGAAGGGAATTCCCTTTGACCACAGAAAGATTGTAGCCATTGTAGAGACCGATATCCCAGAGATTTCAACGCAGCTGTACAGCCCTACAGAGCTCAGTACAACGATGGCACAGAATCTGTTTGATTTCCTAGAGGTGGAGTATAAGGAAAGCAAGGGGTATCTTCCTCCTGTGCAGACAGGATTCGGCTCCCTTGCCGATTCCATCACCACGGGATTCCAAGATACCCATTTCAAAGACATCCAGTTCTTCTGTGGAGGAGTCGGTGAGTCTGCGATGACCTTGCTGGAGAGTGGGAAAGCCCTTTCCCTCTCTACAGGGGGGCTTGGGATGAATGAAAAGGTAGCGGGTATTCTCTCCTCCTTTCCTCATCTGGAAGAGTCGCTGGTGATACGAAACGGTTCGGTCACCAACAGCAGTGAGATCATCAGCAGGCTCGGCCTCATAGCCTTGAACACTGGTATAGAGATTGATATCTATGGAAACGTGAACTCCAGTCATATAACCGGCTCCAGGGTTGTCAATGGAATAGGGGGCGGGGCAAATTTCGCCCAGAATAGCGGCCTCTCTGTTGTACTTATCCCCTCCGTCTCAAAAGGTGGCGCCATTTCCAATATTGTTCCGATGGTCTCCCATCAGGATATCAACGAGCATGATGTTGATGTCGTCATAACAGAGCATGGCGTTGCTGACGTACGGGGTCTGGATGATGTGCAGCGTGCACAGAGGATTATCGAAGCCTGTGCCTCTGCCGAGTACAAGGGGGCACTCTCTTCCTATCTGAGGCGGGCAATACGAACTTCGGGTGGACACCACCCACAGCTTCCTCTGGAGGCCTTCGGATGGTATCAGAGGCTCCAGGAGACAGGGACCATGGCAGAGGAGACAAGATGAAAAAAGTAACACTCTATGAAGTCGGACCTAGGGATGGGTTTCAGAACATACGCACCTATATCCCTCTGGAGTCCAAGCTCGAAATAATTGATGGTCTTGTGGAAGCGGGAGTCGGACATATCCAGATCACGTCGTTTGTCAGCCCGAAGGCCATACCTCAGATGAAGGATTCTCATGAGCTGGCTGTTCACTGTAAGAAGAAATACCCTGGCCTTGGCTTGTTTGCCCTGATCCCTAATCTACGGGGAGCCAAAAGTGCACTGAAAAGTGGAATTTTAGATGTCTCTTACGTTGTCTCTTTGGGTGAAAAACACAACTTGGCAAATATCAGGAAAACCCACCAACAATCGTTTGAGGAATTGGTGCTCATAAAGAAAGAGTATCCTACCTTGGCCGTTGGCTTGGATTTGGCAACAACATTCGGCTGCCCTTTTGAAGGGAAAAAGAGTGAACAGGAAGTTGTGGAGTTCCTGAAGCAGTATGTGGATCTTGGTGTGGAGTATGTCTCCCTGTGTGACACGATCGGGATCGCAGACCCCTTGCAGGTACGCACTACCATAGCGGCAGTACAACACGAATTTCCCCATCTTGACCTGCAGATCCATATCCACGACACACGGAATATGGGCATGGTCAATACCCTTGCTGCAGTGGAGATGGGTGTGTCCAAGGTCCAGTCCACCCTTGGGGGATTGGGAGGGTGCCCGTATGCACCTGGTGCTTCAGGAAATCTGGCGACAGAAGATGTGCTGTATATGCTCACCCACATGGGTTATGAAACAGGCATTGATGTTGAGGCCTTGGTCCGATTGGCGAGGCGCCAAGCGGAATTGATCCCGGAAGGCTTGTTCAGCGGACATCTGTTTAGGGTGCCAGAAGAGCAGTGAACGTAAGGATTATTGGTACAAGACACATATTCAGTAGGAGGAATCAGATATGGCAGAAAAAGATACAGTTGGTTTGATCGAGTCGATGTCCAAGAAGATGAGGCGCGATGTCATAGAAATGGGGTTTGTTGCAGGTGATCGTGGAGCGCATTTCGGTCCTGCACTCTCGTGCATCGAGATCGTTGCATCGCTCTACTTTGAAGTCATGCACCACGACCCAACCAATCCCTTGCTCGCAGACCGTGACAGGTTCGTGCAGAGCAAGGGCCATGCATGTCTTGCTTACTACGCAGCCCTTGTAGAGAGTGCGTATATCCCTCGCGAAGCGATGAAGACCTTCAAGGGTGACGGGAGCTTCCTGGCAGGTCATCCATGCAGGAACCTCCAGTATGGCATAGAGGTCTCCTCGGGAAGCTTGGGCAATGGCTTTGCCATAGCCTGTGGCATGGCGAAGGCAGCCAAGGTAAAGGATGAGGGGCATACGGTCTTCTGCCTGCTTGGTGATGGCGAATGCAATGAGGGCTTGGTCTGGGAGGCTGCCATGAACGCCAAACAGAACAGGCTTGATAACCTCATCGCCATTGTCGACAAGAATGGGGTCCAGCTTGCAGGAAAGACCAAAGACATCATGGATGTTGATATTGCTGCTGTCTGGAGAGCCTTCGGATGGGATGTCATAGAGCTAGAGGACGGCAATGATGTCGTATCAGTGCTTGAGACCCTCACCGCCATGAAGGGGTCCCGAGAGGGGAAACCCCATGTCATCGTGGCCAATACGGTAAAGGGGAAAGGGATCTCTTTCATGGAGAACAGCCTTAGCTGGCATGCCCGTTCCATGAATAGGGAGCAGTATGAACAGGCCCTTTCAGACCTGGATAAGGCATAAGGAGGAATATGATGAAACCTATAGCGATAGAGACCCTGAAAGAGTGGTCGAAACTAGGACATAGAAATGCAATGAGCGCCTCGCTTGAACTGCTGGCTGCAGAGAGGGCTGAGGTATGCGTCCTGACAGCAGACCTGACCCCTACAGCCCGTCTGACTAAATTCAAGGAAACGTATCCGGAGAGGTTTTTTGATGTGGGGATCGCCGAACAGAACCTCATAGACTTTACAGCCGGTCTGGCTGTTGAAGGCCTGCTTCCCATAGCGGTTGGCATCGCTGCCATCGTTCCCATGAGATGTGCTGAGCAGATGCGTGTGGCCTTGGGGTATATGAATCTGAATGCAAAGGTGATAAGCATTGAGGCAGGGGTACGTTTTGGGCCCCTAGGCAATACGCACTATGCAATGGATGATATTGCAGTAGTACGAGCCATCCCCAACTTCACCATCATCTGCCCCTCTGATCCTCACCAGATATATAAGGCGATTATGGCAGCCGCTGAGCACAATGGTCCTGTCTATATACGCTTGACCGGAGATTCAGGCTTTCCTGTCCTGTATCCTGATGATTTCACCTTTACGATTGGCAAGGCGATTGAGTACAAGAGCGGCAAGGATGTTGCCATCATCACCACAGGGTCCCTGCTTGCTGAGGGGATCGAGGCAGCAAACATATTGGAGAGGAAGGGAATCTCTACGAGAGTGATCGATATGCATACGATCAAACCCCTTGATACAGAGATGTTGGATTCGGTGTTTAGGGAAAACTCCCTGATCCTTACGGTAGAGGAGCATACTCCTCTGGGGGGGTTGGGAAGTGCTGTCGCAGAGTACAAGGCACAATTTGCAAATGCTCCACGACAGATCATGGCAAGTCTTGGCGATACCTTCCAAGAGCTTGGGGATTACGCCTATCTTCTCGAAAAGTGCGGGCTCAAGGGAGCAGCTTTAGCGAAACTGGTTGAAAAGAACAGGTAAGATAAAAGTCTTATGAATGCTGGGGAGCTGTTTCGAAAGTCTGATGAAAAATCAGGCTTAAGAGCAGCTCTTTAGTGCTATAATTTCTTTAATCACAAAGAATTCAATCATGACATGAATATAACAGAATTCTGGAAACACAATGTAAGCTTCATACCAACACGTGGGTATACCTCACCTAGCCATTGGATTAGAATGGCTTAGGTAATGCAAGAGTATGTATGGATTATGGGTTTTAGGCTATTTCAAGCATCCCAGGCCTGTTCCAGCTGTTCGGCAGTCAGGTTCCAAGGTCGGAACTGTGACCAGTCGACATCCTTGGCCTTAGCCTCTGAATTCATTATCACCGTAATATTGTCCAGCAAGAACTTTAGGTATAGCGTAGGATTGATTTTGTTGAGTATCGCGGTCTGTAGTACGGTCATAAGCTTGGTCCAGGCGAGGGCTCCTCGCTCGGTAGAAGCAAAAAGACTGTTTTTACGTGAAATCACGAAGGTTTTTATTTGTCGCTCTTGGTATAATGCGAAACCTCGCATTAGTGAGTATATGCGAAATTTTAGAAGATGCGCAGGAACAGCCCAAAATCATCAACCAGAGAGCTATTTACAGAAAGATTGCATGAATCCTGCGCATATTCTTTTACAGAAATCACAAGCAGGTAGATACTTAAGGTATC
>CAYXYD010000129.1:0-7532 GCA_964469205.1 uncultured Sphaerochaeta sp.
TTCATGGGATTCTCCTATTGACGGTATGTGACTGAGAGTGTGATAGGGATGAAACCTGCAAGGGCATTGTCTTCTTTCAGATTCGGTTCATAGTTGAGCTCTGGAATGAGCCACATTCCTGTTGAGATACCAAAGCCCCAGTTCTCACCTGGAAACCAAATAGCACTTACTTCAAAGTTTGTGTAGAGGGCCATCAGGGAACCAGTCTTATACTTGATATACGCTCCACCAAGTCCAACTGACAAAGGGAGGTCTAAAGTTCCTTGAAGAGGGAAGTAGGAGTATTTGGCAAAGAAAGGAACTGCTGAGAAAAACTCTTCCTCTGCTGAGAAGTTGAAGTTATACCCAATCTCTCCTCCGATTGCTGTCTTGGGAGAATTGAACATCTGGTAGCTTATGGAGCCGTAGCCGCCCATCTTCATTCTTGTGTTGCCTTCTCCTGGTCCCACTACGGTAGTGTTGTCATCGAAGAAATGGAAGAATGTAGGGACATTGGTCCCCAACCTAAAGGAAAACTGTTGACTTCCAGCTTCATAGAAATCGACTGAATACAGGGTTAAGGGAAGGAGAAGGGCTATGAGACATAGCAGGGAAAACTTTTTCATGGGTACCTCGTGTTAATTGTAAGAACAATACGATGCTTTGAGCGTTACATATAATCAATCATACGTATAATAGGCCGTAATGAAAACCATATAGCCAGTATAATGAGAGAGAAGGATAAAGGCAAATCAAACGGCTCTTTCTCTTGAGTCTTCCTCTCGAGTTTGTTGCCATTATCCTCCATTTTACGGTAGTCTAGGGAAGAAGGAAGGATAAGCCATGCAAATTATGTCAGGAAAAGAAGTCTCAAAAGCAGTCTATGCAGATCTACAAACTAGGACTGAAGCTTTTATGCAATCTTACGGCTATGCTCCGAAGCTCGCTGTAGTACTTGTTGGAAGCGATCCTGCAAGCCAAAGCTATGTGAAGAGCAAGAAAAAAGCGTGTCTTACCCTAGGCTTCGAACATCAGGATTATACCTTAGCTGAAGATAGTACACAGCAAGAGCTCCTGACTGTAGTCAGGGACCTCAATGCAGACCCTTCTGTCCATGGCATACTTGTACAACTGCCTCTTCCTGCCCATATGGACAGTGATGAGATCATAGAGACTATAGACCAGCATAAGGATGTCGATGGCTTTCACCCCATGAGTATTGGCAAGCTCCTTATCGGGCTTCCTACCTTTGTCAGCTGTACGCCCTTGGGTGTGCTGGAAATGCTGGACCACTACAAGATAGAGACTAGCGGAAAGCACGTGGTCATCGTAGGCAGGAGCAACATCGTAGGAAAACCACTTGCAGCCCTTCTGATGCAGAAAGGCCGTGATGCTACAGTCACTGTCTGTCACTCACGTACTACTGATCTTGCTTCCATCACTTCAACTGCTGACATCCTCATAGCCGCCATCGGAAAACCTTTGTTTATCGTGCCTTCTATGGTAAAGGAAGGCGCTGTTGTCATAGACGTCGGCATCAACCGTGTGGAAGACGCAACAGCCAAGCGAGGCTATCGCTTGGTAGGGGACGTCGATTATGATACTGTTCATCCTCACTGTTCTTTCATTACTCCCGTCCCTGGAGGGGTAGGGGTGATGACCATCGCTATGCTTATGAAAAATACACTGCAAGCAGCCTTGTTGCTTGCTGACAAGGATACCAAATGATTCGCTCGTACTGGATAGAAACCTATGGATGCCAGATGAACATTGCTGAAAGCAATGCACTGGAACTCCAACTCAAAGGAGCAGGATTCGTTCCTGCCAAAACTGCAGAAGAAGCAGATTGCGCCATCCTCAATACCTGCTCTGTGCGCAAAAGCGCAGAGAACAGGATATGGGGAAGGCTCGGCCTGTTTGCCCATATAAAGACGCTTCACCCTCTAACTCTCATAGTAACAGGCTGTATGGCAGAACGCCTGCAAGAAGACCTCAAGGTTGAAGCACCCCATGTGGACTATGTCCTGGGAACCAATGACAAGCAGAAGATTCTCGAAGTGCTAGTCTCACCTGAAAGTGCAGAACTGAGAACTGAAACCTACAACTTTGGCACTTCCTACTACAAGGAAGGTGAGTACTCATCGTATATACCGATTATGAACGGTTGCAACAACTACTGTTCGTATTGCATAGTTCCCTATGTTCGGGGAAGGGAAATTTCCCGCCCTGTTGAGGAAATTCTAACTGAAGTACGATTTCTTGATTCTAAGGGCGTTAAGGAAATTACCCTGCTTGGCCAGAACGTAAACAGCTACCACTATGAAGAGGATGGCCAGATTCTTACCTTCCCATCACTTCTGGAAAAAGTTTGCGCTGTTGCTGGGGACATCCAATGGATACGCTTTGAAAGCCCCCATCCCAAGGATTTCTCTGATGATCTCATCAGAGTCATCAGGGACCAGAACAAGGTAGCCAAACACCTGCACATACCCATGCAGAGTGGAAATACTCGCATCTTGGGCCTCATGAATCGCAAGTATACCCGTGATCGTTTCCTCTCCTTGGTGGAAACCATCAAGAGGGAGATACCAACTGCCACCTTTGCTACTGATGTCATGGTAGGCTTCCCTTCCGAAACTGAAGAGGAGTATCAGGACACCATCACAGCCCTCGATCAGATGGGCTGTATTGAAGCGTTCATGTACTACTTCAATCCCCGTGAAGGAACAGCTGCTGTATCCTTCCCTGGAGAGGTCTCAGAAGAGGAGAGAGGAAGACGACTTACCGCCCTTATCAACTTCCAACACAAGGTGTTTGTGCGTGAGAAGACCAAGCGTGCCCAAGGTTTGGCAAAGGTAGTGGTTAATGCAATTTCTAGAAATGACAAGAACCAGATGCTGGGAAGAACCGAACACAATGAGATGGTCGTCTTTGATGGCAGTCCTGCTGTTGGAAGCATCGTGACTGTTCGTCTTACTGGCTTGAAGGGAAACACGTATATGGGAACACTGGATGTCTAACAAAGAAATGGCTATACACTATAAGGAATTAATCTTGTATACTGGGGGTATATGAAAACCAATTCAGAGACACTCCAACAGTTTGAAAAGAAATTCTCCATACTCAAGCCTATGATCCTCCATGCCAAAAGGATGACCGTATTCACCGGGGCAGGGGTCTCCACCCTTTCGGGGATCCCAGATTTCCGCAGTTCCAAAGGGATCTATTCCAAGAAGTGGGAAGGCCTTGATGTTGAGCATATCCTGAGCATCTCCTTCTTTATGCAACATCCAGATGTTTTCTATACGTGGGCGAAGGAGTTCTGGTATCATTTGGACACCTATGAGCCAAACGTTGTACATAGAACCCTTGCCAAACTGGAAGCCAAAGGATACCTGCGTTCACTCTACACCCAGAACATAGACATGTTGCACCAGAAGGCGGGCAGCAAGAAACAGTATGAGGTGCATGGCAGTGCCGCTCACCACTACTGTACCAATTGCCACGCCCATTACACCTACGAGCAGGTTGCACCCATAGTACTCAAGGATGAGGTGCCTTACTGTACTGCTTGTGGTTCCCTTATCAAGCCAGATATCGTGTTTTATGGGGAAAACCTAAATTCACACGTCTTAGGCCGTGCATATGAGGATTTTAGCCATACCGACCTTTGTCTGGTACTGGGCTCTTCGCTACGCGTACAGCCAGCAGCCTCCTTTCCGATGTATGCGACCCAAAACGGTGCGCCTCTAGTTATTGTCAACGCACAACAGACCACCCAGGATGGGGCGGCAACACTTCGCTTTGTTGACCTTGAGAAGGCGTTTATTGCCCTTGAAAGCTGGGTTGATCTCCTAGATGTAAGAAAAACGGTACTGTAGTTAAGAAAAAAGGCTTGATTAAGCACAAGTGGGATACGAAGAGATGAAGTCTTGCTGGTGTACCTGCCTACCTTCGGAAAGCAAGAACACTGCCTAAACTTGTAGACGTCATTGGCTGGCACGTTAGGACGGGGGGCGAATTTCACCACCAAAACCCGAAGGCCGAATTGTTCAGAAAAGTATTTCGGCTTTTCTTTTACTTAAAAAATAGTTGTAAATGGGGATTGACTTGAATTCTTTTTCGGGTACCATAATTATGAAACTATCAATCAATTCGTTTTTGAATTGGTTAGCATTATTAATGTAAGCAATAATGAAAAGAATATAGAAAGGAGATTAAACATGAAATTTTTCAAAAAAAGAAAACATCCTTATTTCTTTGAACTGCTTAATTATATTTCTTTAAGATTATGGAATATTAATATTAGTGTAAAGAAAGAAACTATCAATCAACTAAAAAAAGCTATATATATAATTTCTATTGCTAATTGCATGAATATTATTGATGTTGGATCTGACATATGAATATGAAGCAACAAGCACTAATTTATCTTAGAAAAGCATTAAAGGATTCCTCTGCAATATTTCGTGTTGGCCAATGGGAAAGTATCGAGCAATTATTGAATAAGAAACGTGTCTTAGTTGTGCAACGTACTGGTTGGGGGAAAAGCATGGTCTATTTCCTTACCACTAAGATTTTACGTGAGCAAGGATATGGCCCAACAATAATAATCTCCCCATTATTATCGTTAATGAGAAATCAGATCGAAGCTACACAAAGAATTAACATAATAGCACGTTCCATTAACAGTACTAATAATGACGATTGGCAAGAAATTCAAGATGAATTACTGTGTGATCAAGTTGATGTGCTTTTCATCTCTCCTGAACGCTTAGGAAACGACAAATTCCGTTTGGATATACTAGAGAGCATTGCTAACAACATTGGTTTATTTGTTATAGATGAAGCCCATTGTATATCAGACTGGGGACATGATTTTAGGCCAGATTATCAGCGTATTGTGCGTGTACTTCAAGCCATTCCTTCTAATGTGCCTGTTTTAGCAACAACAGCAACTGCTAACAACCGTGTTGTGAATGATATAAAATTACTATTAGGAGATGAGCTCATACTTCTTAGAGGTCCTCTAATTCGTAAGAGCTTAAAACTCCAGAACATAAATATGCCCTCTCCTTCAGCTCGAATGGCTTGGTTAGCTCAAACTATTCCAACTCTTCCTGGAAGCGGAATTGTTTATACTCTCACTCAGCGAGATGCAGAACAAGTTGCGCAATGGTTAAAAATTAACAAAATAGTTGCTGAAGCTTATCATGCAAATATTTCTGAAACTGAAAGCCATAATTTTAGTAGAGAAGATTTGGAGCAGCAACTTCTGAATAATACAATTAAAGTGCTTGTTGCGACGATTGCCTTGGGTATGGGATTTGACAAACCTGATTTAGGATTTGTTATTCACTATCAAAGACCTGCATCAGTAGTACATTATTATCAGCAGGTTGGTCGAGCAGGACGAGCTGTCAAAGAAGCTTTTGGTATTCTTCTCTGTGGAGAAGAAGATGATCATATAGCTGATTATTTTATCAAGAATGCTTTTCCCCCGCAACAGCATATCTCCCAAATCTTGAATGAGCTTGAACAGTCTGACAAAGGCCTTTCTGTTCCTCAATTGCAAAGTATCTTAAATCTCAGCAAGATACAGATCACAAATACAATTAAATTTCTCACGGTTAATTCTCCATCACCAATAGTCAAAATTGATCATAAATGGCAAGTTACTGCAGTCGCTACTACATATCAAATTGACCAGAAACATATCAAAGAGATTATTGAAATAAGACATAAAGAACAACAGCAAATGCGTGAATATATGAATCATTCGGGATGTTTGATGGCATTCTTACAGGCAGCTCTAGATGATCCATTTATAGAGGATTGTGGCAAATGCAAAAACTGCAATCCAGAATTACTTTTAGATGAATCTTACAATGATGATTTGGTCAATCAGGCTGGACTATTTTTGAGAAGAAACTATCAAATAGTGTCACCCAGAAAACAATGGCCTGCTTTAAATATTTTTACTATATCTCCATTATGTGGTTATAAAATCCCCCAAGACCAACAAGCCCTTGAAGGTCGCTCATTAAGCCTTTGGCGCGATGCTGGCTGGGGAAACCTTGTAGCCAACGGGAAATATACGGAGAATAAGTTTTCAGATGAACTAGTGAGTGCCTGCAAGGAAATGCTACGAACATGGTCTCCAGATCCGAAACCTAAATGGATAACTTGTATTCCTTCATTCACTCATCCTAATTTAGTACCTGATTTTGCTGCCCGTTTGGCACAAGCCCTTGACCTACCTTTCGTCCCTTGTATTGAAAAAATTCGAAATAATCGACAACAGAAAGAAATGCAAAATAGTTATCAACAAGTAAAAAATCTGGATGGTGTATTTGCTATTACAGAACAATGCAAGACAGGGGAGTGCTTGTTAATAGATGATATAGTTGATTCTAGATGGACTATAACAGTGGCAGCGGCCTTATTATATCAGGCTGGTTGTTCTGCCGTTTATCCAATGGCTCTTGCTACAAATCTATTGAGGATGGATTAATTATGAACAATTATCTAACAAGAGATACCCAAGCAATCATCCTGCTCTGCGGTGTTTTAGGTAAAGAGTCTGCTGTAAAACCATTATCACTAACAGAATATTCAAAGCTTGTTCAATGGCTTATCAATGTTCAACTCCGACCTGGTGATTTACTAGTGCCGGAGAATATTGGAGAAGCTTCTATCGGATCTGGCCTAGATAACGAACGTTTGAAATCATTATTGGTAAGAGGTGTCCAGCTTGGATTTGCAATAGAAGAATGGAATCGCAATGGCATTTGGATTATCAGTAGAAGTGATGAAGAATATCCAGTTCGATATAAAAAACACCTTAAAGATAAAGCACCTCCATTGTTGTTTGGTGTGGGGAATCGTGCCCTGCTTCAAGGTGGGGGACTAGGTATAGTAGGTTCACGTAATGTTGATGGGGAAGGAGAAGCTTTTACTCGTAATGTGGCAGAACTATGTGCTTTAAATCAAATCCCAGTTGTTTCAGGGGGAGCTCGTGGAGTTGATCAAATCTCTATGAAGGCAACACTTGAAGCTGGTGGATTTGCAATAGGTGTTCTTGCAGAGAATCTTTTGAAAAAAAGCCTGGAACGTGATGCTCGTCATGCTATTGCTGATGAACGTTTGCTATTACTATCACCATATCATCCCAATGCGCGGTTTACCGTAGGAACTGCTATGGGCAGGAACAAGTTGATCTATGCTATGGCTGATTATGGCCTTGTTGTAAGTTCAGAATATAAAAAAGGAGGCACATGGGCAGGTGCAGAGGAGGAGCTCAGACGGGATAATGCAATTCCTGTTTTTGTTCGGGTAGGTGCCAACGTTCCAAGCGGAAATACTAAATTGCTGGATCTTGGGGCGACTTCATGGCCAGCCTCTCTCGATCACAATATGGTTCAAGAACAACTAAAAGATTTGGCATATCTATCCAGGAAAAAACAAACTATCGAAAACCAAAACCTTTTTGATTTTCTGGATCCTCAAGCCTCATTATCCATTAATCCTGAGATACCTTTTCATGAACTTGT
>CAYXYD010000130.1:0-7241 GCA_964469205.1 uncultured Sphaerochaeta sp.
CATACACCACCTGAATTAGCACAGGATTTTGCCGAGCATCTCAAGTACAGTCAAGATGCAGATATTTATCATACAACAGACGAAGACAGATATACAGCCCTTGCCCTCACTATTCGTGACAGGATAGTACACCAGTGGAACTTGAGCAGGGAAACCCAGAAAAACACCAATGCAAAACGGGTCAGCTACCTCTCCCTTGAGTTTCTCATGGGAAGGGCAATGACCAATAACATCATCAATCTAGGCATAGAGGACGAACTGAAGGAAGCTCTTGCCTCCCTTGGGTACACCTATGAGGAGCTCTCTGACATCGAGCACGATGCAGGTCTGGGCAATGGAGGACTGGGAAGACTGGCCGCTTGTTTCCTCGACTCCCTAGCAACCCTGGAGTATCCTGCCTATGGCTATGGCATCCGCTACAACTATGGTATCTTCCGCCAGCAAATAAAGAACGGATGGCAGGTCGAACAACCAGACAACTGGCTCCGACACGGCAACCCTTGGGAAATTGAACGCCACGATGTCTCTTTTACTGTGCAGTTTGGAGGCGACGTTCGCCTTATCCATGAAAAGGGCAAGGACAACTTCAAGTGGGTTGGAGGAGAACAGGTCATAGGAGTCGCTTACGACATGCCGATCATCGGCTATGGCTGTAAGACAGTGAACACCCTCAGGCTCTGGTCTGCAACAAGCCCTGACGAGTTCGACTTCCACGAGTTCAATGAAGGCGACTATACCGAAGCTGTCCGCTCGAAGATCTCTGCAGAGAACCTCTCTCAGGTCCTCTATCCCAATGACACGCTCTACATGGGAAAGGAGCTTCGCCTGAAACAGCAGTACTTCTTTGTTGCCTGCTCACTTGCAGATATCATAAAGACCTTCAAACGGGGAAATCACAAATGGTCAGAGTTTGCTGACTTTGCCGCAATTCAACTCAATGATACCCACCCTTCCCTGGCAATCCCTGAAATGATGCGCATACTTCTGGACGAGGAAGACCTTACCTGGGACGAAGCGTGGGCTATCACCAACAGCGTGATGGCATACACAAACCATACACTCATGCCTGAAGCTCTGGAGAAGTGGTCGCTACCGATGTTGCAGGCCATCCTGCCCAGACACGTGCAGATCATCTACGAGATCAACCACAGGTTCATGCAGTCGGCAGTATCCTTCTTCCCCCTACAGCCCCATGTGCTCAGAAAGATCAGCATCATAGAGGAATCGAATCCCAAGCAGGTACGCATGGCAAACCTTGCCATCATCGGTAGCCACAGCACCAACGGTGTGGCGGCCCTCCACTCAGAATTGCTCAAGCGTTCCATGTTCCCAGAATTCAATACCATCTACCCAGACAGGTTCAACAACAAGACAAACGGGATTACCCAGCGCCGTTGGCTGCTTGATGCAAACCCAAGGCTGGCAGAAAAAATTACCGAAGCTATCGGTGATGGCTGGATAACAGATTACAGCCAGATTTCCAAGCTTGCCCCCTTTGCAACCGACAAGAGCTTTGTTGCTGACTTTGCAAAGATCAAGCTGGAAAATAAAATCAAGGCTGCAGCATTCCTCAAGAAGGATTGTGACATACTCATCGATCCAAACACCCTCTTTGATGTCCAGGTAAAACGAATCCATGAGTACAAGCGCCAGTTGCTCAATGCCCTGAACATCATGTTGATCTACAACGACATCAAAAAGGGCGGCAAGGCCACCAAGAATATGCAACCGATGACCTTCCTCTTTGGAGGTAAGGCAGCCCCCGGGTATGTCAATGCAAAACTCATCATCAAGCTGATCAACAACATTGCCAATGTCATCAATGCAGATAAGGAAGCCAACAAGCTTCTTACCGTGCATTTCATGCCCAACTACAGGGTGACAATGGCAGAGAGCATCATTCCTGCCACCGACCTATCCGAGCAGATATCCACTGCAGGCACCGAAGCCTCAGGGACGGGAAACATGAAGTTCATGTGCAACGGAGCCCTGACAATCGGCACCATGGATGGGGCCAATGTGGAGATCGCAGAGGAAGCGGGCAAGGAGAACATGTTCATCTTTGGACATACGGAAGAAGAGATTGCCAAACTGGGACAAGACTATGACCCCTTTGCCTGGGCAATGAAGGACAAGGATATCAAGGATGCGGTCCAGCTTCTTGCAACCGGATACTTCAATGTGAATGAACCCAATATCTTTGAGCCTCTTCGCAGGAGTCTCTTTGAAGGCGGGGACAGGTACTTCCACTTTGCAGACCTACGCATGTATGCAGATGCGCACAAGAGTGCTCGTTCCCTATACAAGGGCGACCAGGATGAATGGAACCGCAAGGCTATCCTCAATGTTGCCTCCAGCGGGAAATTCTCCAGTGACCGGACCATCAGCGAGTATGCAAATGATATCTGGAACCTCAAGAAATGCCCTGTAGAGCGGGGTAATGGTATTGAGACTGCTTTGCAGGATGCAATAAAAAAGTAAAATAAACAGCCAAGATAGCAGGTTCCGAAAGGAATCTGCTGTCTTGTATTTAGCATAACCACTCTAGAATGACACAAAAATAGCAATCCTAAAAAAGTATTTACTTCCAATATATGAAAATAATATTTATTTGATAAATTTTTGGTATTTATGACGCATTTTTAGCAATCTAGAGAAAATTACTGGTATATTCTTACCATGCAAAATTTCTGGAATCGCGTAACAACCCTATTGGGATCACCTAGTGTGGTAGATCTTGCCTCGATGCTCAATGTTAAAAGAAGCACCTTATCCAGCTGGATTCATAACGACCGTCGCCCACCGATGGATGTCCTCCTGAAACTCACCGCCCAGACAGGGCTGAGTCTTGAGAACCTTGAGTATGGCTTAGATTGGGAACCCTCAGACGACGAGGAAGCAGCAGAGAACCATTCTCCACGGTTCAAGGCTATCATGCAGATGGTATCAAGCCTCAACAAGGAAGAACAGGATATTGTCTACAGATTGCTCACCTACATGAAGAAAAAATCTTAGAGCCCTGCAAAGGAAAATAGCATCACCACATAGGGGGAGAATATTGCCAAGGCAGGAGCTATCAGCATCGCCGGCAAAAAATTCCCTGTCTTGCTTTTTCGGATATCCAACAAACCCAGACCAATCATCATCAACAGCACTCCGCCTACGGCAGAGAGCTCGTTTATGCCCGCTTCTCCCAAAATGGGGGAGATGAAACCGCCTGCCAAGGTAAAGAAGCCTTGGTACACAAGAATGACCAGAGCACTTGCCATGACCCCTGGGCCATAGACGGCACTGAAGATGATCGCCATACAACCATCCATGACCGACTTCACCAACAGCAGCTGGTAAGCTCCTGTAGTTCCTGCCTGGATGGAACCAACTACAGTCATAGCCCCTGAACAAAAGAGCAAGGAGGCATTGAGAAAGCCCAAGGCAAAATTCTTTGCAGCCTGCTCATCACCATGCTTTTTTCCCAGCTTTGATTCAATCCAGGTTCCCAAAGAGAGCACCCCGTCCTCTATGGAAAGGGCATACCCTACAAATCCTCCCAACACTGTGGAAAAGATGAGGATTAGGAACGAGCCGGTCTGCATCGCCATGGAGATGCCGATGACCAAGGTGATTAACCCTGAGGAGGTGAAAACCACCTCCTTATAGGAGCTTTTAAGCCGATTCTTAAAAAATAGCCCTAGCAGGGACCCGAGTATGACTGTAAGACAATTGATATAGGTGGCAAACATAATGGATAGGAGTATAATACGTTAGAAAGACAAGGACAAGGAACGAATATGCAAAACATCCTTCTTGCAGCGGGATTAGGGAAGAGAAGTGGGGGCGAAAAGCTCTTGCTACCCTACAAAGGGCAACCGATCATTGCACACGCGGTAGAGCAATCCCTCCGGGCAGGGCTCTATACGATTGTAGTCACAGGCTTCAGAAAAGAGGAGGTCGAGCAGGCTCTAGTGCAGTTTGCCTGTCCAAATCTCCTAGTGACCTACAACGAAAACTATGCCCTTGGCCAGGGAGGCTCAACACTCGTAGGGGCGAAAGCCCTTCGTGATGATGAGGACTTCTTCATCTCCCTCTCTGACATGCCCCTGATCAGAGCTACCCACTACCATCTCCTAGCCCGGCATTTCACCTCGTCTGATGCGCTACGTCCTCTCTATAAGGGACAGATCGGCCATCCGGTCCTGTTGAGAGCTAACTTCAAGGCTCAGATCCTTGAACAGGGCGTACCCTTTACCATGCATGACCTACTAGAGGATTTCCACGTAGAGCAGTGTATTGTCGATGACGAGGCCTTCGTCCGTGACATCGATACAATACACGCCTACGCGGAGCTGCTCATGCACCCTAATCCTTGACGGCAACCACCTTATCACCGGCTCTCGTCAAGCGAATCTCGGCAGAAGTGCCAAAATCACCAGCAAGCAACTGTACAGAGAGGGGGTTCTCCACCAATCTCTGGATAGCGCGCTTCACAGGACGTGCTCCGAAGGAGGCATCAAAGCCTTCCTGGAATACCAAGGCCACCACGTCCTCATCCCACTTCAAGATATACCCACGCCGTTCAAGACGTTGTGCAAGCTGTTGTAGCTGTATGCCCACAATCCTCTTGATCTGATCAGGGCCAAGACTCTCAAAGATGATGATCTCATCAAGACGGTTTATGAACTCCGGCTTGAAGGAGTTATGGATGATAGAGAGCACCTGCTTGCGAGCCTCTACCTGATCGTGGGACTGCAAGAGAAGAGCACTTCCCAGGTTGCTGGTCAGGATGATCACAGTATTGGTAAAGTCTACGACCCTACCCTGCCCATCGGTGAGCCGTCCGTCATCCAGCAGCTGCAAGAGGACGTTAAAGACATCCGGGTGTGCCTTCTCAATCTCATCAAACAAGATAACCGAATAGGGCCTTCTTCTGACTACTTCAGTCAGCTGACCTCCCTGGTCATAGCCCACATACCCGGGAGGGGCTCCGATAAGCCTGCTCACCGAATACTTCTCCATGTACTCGCTCATATCAATGCGGGTAAGGGCCTTCTCATCATCAAAGAGAAACGAGGCCAAGACCTTTGCCAACAACGTCTTTCCTACCCCAGTAGGACCTGCAAACAGGAAACTTCCCAAGGGTCGCCTCTCATCACCGATGCCTGCCTTGTTGCGCCTAATGGCATCGGAGATGGCTTTGATAGCCTCTTTCTGCCCGACAACCTGCTCAGAAAGGGTATTTTCAAGATGCAGATATTTCTGCATCTCGCTGCCTTTCATCTTGGTAACGGGAACACCTGTCCAGTTACTGACAATCCTAGCGATGTCATCCTCTGTGACTTCCTCTCGAAGCATCTGCTTTCCATCAATCTGGCCTTGGGCCAAGAGAGAGCTCTGCTCCTCGATCTCCTTGAGCAAGGTAGGCACCGAGCCATGTTTGATCTGGGCAGCCTTAGCAAGGTCGCCTTCACGCTCTGCTTGTTGCTCCTCTACCTTCAGCTGTTCCAAGCTTGCCTTCTTCTCCCGCAAAAGGGCGATGGCATTACGCTCATTGCCCCACTGCAGTTGCATGCTGTCCCGTTTGCCCTTCAGAAAACTTACCTCGTTACGAATTTTCTCCAGACGCTCAAGGCTGGCCTCATCTGTCTCACGGGTGAGTGCTTGTTCTTCGATGTTCAGCTGCAGAATCTTCCTTTCGATCTGATCGAGCTCTTCTGGCTGGCTTTCTATCTCCATCTTCAACTGGCTGGCGGCTTCATCTACCAAGTCGATCGCCTTATCAGGAAGGAATCGGTTGGTGATGTAGCGGTTACTCATCGTAGCCGCAGCGACAAGGGCCTCGTCCTTGATGCGCACCCCATGGTGCACTTCATAGCGTTCCTTAAGACCTCGCAGTATCGCGATGGTACTTTCAACAGAGGGCTCACTGGTATAGACCGGCTGGAACCTACGCTCCAGGGCCTTGTCAACTTCAATATACTTACGGTACTCATCCAACGTAGTGGCCCCTATGGCATGAAGCTCCCCACGAGCCAAGGCAGGCTTGATGAGATTCGATGCATCAGTGGAACCTTCACTCGCCCCAGCCCCGACGATGGTGTGCAACTCGTCTATGAAAAGGATGATGGAGCCTTCACTGCTAGTCACTTCCTTGATGACAGCCTTCAGCCTCTCCTCAAACTCCCCACGGAACTTCGCTCCTGCAACCAGTGATCCCACATCAAGGGACAAAAGGCGCTTGTTCTTCAAAGACTCTGGGACATCACCACGGGTGATACGTTGGGCGAGACCTTCGACTATGGCAGTCTTTCCCACTCCAGGCTCACCAATGAGAACCGGGTTGTTCTTGGTCCTTCTGGAAAGGACCTGCATCAACCGCCTGATCTCCTCATCACGCCCGATGACAGGATCGAGCTTGCCCAGACGGGCAAGGGCTGTCATGTCTTTACAGTACTTTTCCAAGGCTTGGTACCTGCTTTCAGGATCTTCAGTGTCGATAGTCTGGTTGCCCCTGATGCTTTGCAATGCCTGCATGACGCCAGAGCGGGTAATCCCTAGGTTTTTCAATGCCTTGCTGGCAGGACAGGGGTCATCGATGATGGCAAGAAGGATATGCTCTGCACTGAGAAACTCATCCTTGAACTCTGCGGCTATCTTGTCTGCAGCATAGAGCTGATTTCCCAAGGCAGCAGAAATAGTGCGATTCACACTGCCTCCGTAGGCTTTGGGCAGACGGTTGGCAATTTCTTCCAGGGCTACTTGGATCTGTTTGGGATGTACTCCCAACCGCTCAAAGAGCGGGGAGAGCAAGCCCTCTTTCTGGTTGAGCAGCGCGAGCAAGAGATGCTCACTTGTGATCTCTGCACTCCCACTTTCATTCGCCAAGAGGTCGGCATCACCGACTGCCTGACGAAGCTTGATGGTCATTTTGTCTATATTCATATGTATTCCTCACTATGTGGATATGAGGCAACGGACCCCAAAGGGGCCCTATCCTGTACATACCGAATATACTAATAAAATGTTCTGTCGACTAGGAACGGTTTATGACCGGTGTCGTTTTAGGTTGTGTTTTGAAGAACTCCAGATAGTTGGCGATCAGTTCCTTGGAAAGGGCCATCTCAAAGGTATCAAGGAATGCCACCTGGAAACAGGAGGACTCCAGAAGCAACAGGATATGGTTGGCAACCTTGTTGATGTCACACTCGATGATATCACCGCTACTGATGCCATTGCGTAGGAGGCGC
>CAYXYD010000130.1:7251-7507 GCA_964469205.1 uncultured Sphaerochaeta sp.
AAGGATGGTAAGTTTGGCTGTCCTTCTCATGACAATCTCGTTGAAATCACGGCCCTCTTTCTTCATCTGCAGCATCACATCCACGAGCGAGGTCAGCTCACCTTCATGGGCTGTTGCGGTATCCATGATCTCAGAGCAGATCCTCTTGATCCTATTCATATAGTTGTCTTCGGAAGACCAAGCAAGGGTTGCATACTTGGTAAACATGCGTCCGGTAACCAGTTTTACCGCATAGTAGTAGATCTCTTCCTTGTCC
>CAYXYD010000131.1:0-7428 GCA_964469205.1 uncultured Sphaerochaeta sp.
GACCCTTAGCACCTTAATCTTGAGTGCTGACAGGAATATGTACCAGCTGAAAAAACAGAAGCGGTGCCAATAAATAAAAAACCCAGCCAACAAATCACCTGCGTCTCATGCATAGTCCACTTACCGCTGCTACCTTCCGGTCCTGACGGGGTTGGGTGAATACACATAGCACAGAATCTGTCGGCTGGGAAAAAATACGGAGAAGGGGGGATTCGAACCCCCGGTGCCTTCCAGCACACACGCTTTCCAAGCGTGCACCATCGACCACTCGGACACCTCTCCAAACGAACGAACTGATGATCAATATGACACCATAAAATAATCCAAGCTATCGGAGAGAGAGGGATTCGAACCCTCGGTACCGTAAACGGTACAACGGATTTCGAGTCCGTCTCCTTCGACCACTCGGACATCTCTCCCGGTGTGATAATGACAAAAAAACAATGAGACCAAAAGGATTCGAACCTTCGACCCTCAGTTCCGCAAACTGATGCTCTATCCAGCTGAGCTATGGTCTCGTAAACTATAAAAAAACAGATTCGGAGAAGGGGGGATTCGAACCCCCGGACCCGTTACCAGGTCAACTCCTTAGCAGGGAGCCCGATTCGACCGCTCTCGCACCTCTCCAGAGTAAAACATATACTTAAAATAACCTAGATAAAAGTAGTAATGAAGTAATGAGCGGAGAGAGAGGGATTCGAACCCCCGGGGACTTGCGCCCCAACAGTTTTCAAGACTGCCTCCTTCGACCGCTCGGACATCTCTCCTAATCAAAGCCATGGCTACAGCCATGCAATTCTTAGGTTGCTTAGCTACCAATCGGTTTTTCACTATATTGAGTGACTCAATCTTTGTCAAGCCACTATCGGAAGCATTCCATGTTTCTTGACAGTGCTACCCTATCTCGGCATCATGAATCTACCATGAGAATCCCCATTTTTAGGAAAAGAAAGAAAATAGCACCTCCTTTGGTGTCAGAAGAAAGTGAGCAGAAAAGGCCTAAGCTTGATACCTTAAAGGCAGGCAGGCTAGCTCAATTGGCACTTGAACTCACATCCTCTCTTATTGAGCAGTTTGGACCAAGAGTAGCTGGAACCAAACAGAGCAGGGAGAGTGCTGCTGTTCTCGAAGAACATTTGCAAAAATATTGTAATACCACCAAATATCAGGAATTCACCCTGCATAGCCGAGCCTATACCCTCTGGCTAAAATTCATGGTTGTTGCCTACCCGATAGTTTTGGTTTTTCTCTGGTTTGGATTGCCTCTTTTAGGTACGCTCTCCTATGTCTTGTTTTGTGTCTATGTATTTCACGAATTTATGTTTCTCAAACCAATGGGTGAAAAATATACCCCTTCCTCCCTAGGTGCAAACAGCCATGGCTGCATAGAACCTGAACTAGAGGTTTTGCATACGGTTGTCTTCAGTGGACATCACGACAGCGCCCGTCTCTATCGTTACAACAAGCTCGATAGGAAAGCCTATTTCAAGAAAGTGCTTGCACCTTTTTTTCTGTTTGCCTTGCTGGGCTTTTCCGCTGTGGTTCAGCTCATAACTGAAATACTGAGTGTGCGTCTGTTCACGGCGAACCTGCCACCTCTGGCCAACTTCATTCTCAACTTCTTGCTTACCCTTGGTATCCCCCTGCTTTTCCCCTTGCGGGACTTTGTGCTTGAAGAGGGATCGCCTGGGGCTGGGGACAACCTTATTTCTTCTAGCATGGGTGTGCAGCTGGCAAGGTTTTTCGACTGGAAGCGAAAGTGTGGGCAACCACTGCAGCATACCCGTCTGGTCTTCTGCTCATTCGATGGGGAAGAGGTCGGCCTCAGAGGCTCGCACCACTGGTTCGACCAGAACCTGGACCTGCTTGAAGATCCTATCCATCTGAACTTTGACTCACCCTATTATGAGGATGAGCTGACCTTTCTTGAACGGGATGTGAATGGCTTGCAACCGCTCTCCTCCAAGTTGGCCAGACGCTGTGTCCAGATTGCCCAAGGCATGGGGTATAAGGCTCAGAGTGTAGCTATCCCCATCTTCGCTGGAGGGACCGATGCAGCCTCTGCAGCAAGGTGTGGCATCGATGCCACCACCCTTACTGCAGTCGCTTGGGATGACCGCAGCAAACCCGCTGTATATCACACCCCCGATGACACCGTTTCAGCAATAGAGCCTAAAGCGGTGGAGCATGCCATCTCCATAGCAATACGCCTAGTGGAACTCGTCGACAGGGAAGAGCTCTATGAGGATTCTGATACGCTGTTCAAAGAGGATAAGCATGTGGATGAGGATGGACCTGACCTTAAGTTCAGCAAATTCTCTAGTCGGTAAAGACCACGTGGTCACGACCATTAGAGAGTTCTGTCACATCACTTGCTACTTGTTCTTTTTCAGTAATTGCCAGTGTCCCTTCGATACTAACATCAGTGGCAAACTGTTCATCAACAACTGCCGCTCCAGCCTCTATGAGTAGTTTTTTTATGGGTTCGTACAGGTTATATGATGTCGTTATGGAGAAGTTGCATTTTTCTATGAGCTCTTCAGTCTTGAGGACCTCCAGCACATTTTTGGCACTGTCTCCATAGGCTTTGACCAGGCCTCCTGTTCCTAACAGGGTTCCCCTAAAATAACGGACTATAAAGATTGCCACGTTGGTGATGCCACTGCCTTTGAGTACCTCAAGGGCGGGCCTCCCTGCCGTGTTCCTTGGCTCGCGGTCATCGCTGAAGCTGAATTCATCCCCATGTTCTCCGATCACAGCAGCGTGCACCACATGGTTCGCACCCGGGTGTTCTGCTTTCAATGTGTTGACCATCTGCTTTGCATCTGAGAGAGAAGTGCAGGGAATGGCAAAGGCGAGGAATTTGGACTTCCGCACCTCTATCTCTATCTGTGCACTCTCCAAAGGGATTTTCATGCTACCACCTGTGTCCGAACAGATTATCCTGTTCTGCGGGGATAGTTACAGCAAGGAGGGCAGCAGCCCTATCCAACGCTGAACACTCATCCTCACTAAGCTTTATCGATCTTGCAGCTAGGTTCTCTTCCAGTTGGGTTTTGTTCCTGGCTCCCAGCAACAGCATATCAAAGCCTTGGCTCATCGCCCATTTGAGGGCGATCTGTGCCATAGGGCGATGATGCTTCTCGCATACCTCTGCAAGTATAGCATAGAGAGCCTTGTAGGTGGGGTAGGCTCTTTCAGTGAAGACGTAGAGGTCTCTCCTGCTGTCATTAGGGGGGGCAAGATGTTTTCCATTGAGCAGACCCAAGCCCAAGGGGCTGTAGCCCACCAGCCTGATCGTATGCTCTTTACAGTAGGAACGAAGGCTCTGCATTTCTTTGGTCCAAAGAAGCGAGCAAGGACTCTGTAGGTAGGAGATGGGGTCGTCTTCGAATGAAGGCAGCAGGGAAAGGGGGAAGTTGCTCAGACCCAAAGAGCGTACCAAGCCCTCGCTTTTGAGCTCTGTCATGGCTTGTAGGATGGGGGGGAGATCGATGGCACTGCTTGGCCAGTGGAGGTAGAGGATGTCCAGATAGGGAGTGCAGAGCCTTGAGAGGCTCTTATGCACATCCTTTCTGACAAGAGAGGGACTCTTGGGCATGATTTTTGTCGCTATGCTAAGGTCTTCTCTATCAATAGTTTTGGAAAATCGTTTTAGTTGGGTCCCTAAAAGCTGTTCGCTCCTGCCGTTCCCATAGGAAGCGGCAGTATCGAAGTGTCGTATCTTGTCTCTAAGTGCCTTATGCAGGACACGCACGGAGTCTAATTGGTCCTGACCGTCCCAAAACCCGAAGGAAGGCCCAAACTGCCAGCAGCCGAGGGCCAACTCACTCTTGTTCATCTTCCTCAAAGGTTACGAGCTTGTCGAGCATCTTCTGGTCATCGAAAATGAAGAATCCTTCAAATTTCTTTCCTTCAAGAGCCTGAGGCAACCAGTGAAGGTCATCCTCCCACATCTTGTCATAGGGAATGTCCTTGATGGGGCACCAGAAAGGTCTGGCCTCCTCAGTCTCAGCAGGGGTACCGCTATAGGTATTGGCAAAGAAGACGTACCCGCGTTCCGACAAACCATCCTTGAACTGGAAGTTGAGTTTTCCAACCATTCTGAGGTTTTCGATATCTAGCTCAGTCTCTTCCTTGAACTCCCTGATGGCAGCTTCGGTTGCAGTCTCAGCAAGCTCGATATGTCCGCCGGGGGCATTGACCAGGCCTGTTCCCAATCCTGTCTTCTTGTCGATGAGCATCACTTGATCGCCATCGAAGAGGTAGGTGATGACACACACTTCCTTAGGATCCCAAAGGTCCCAGTCCATCTCTGCAACTGTGTCGGGGACTATAAACTCTTCAGGTTCTTCAGTCACTTGTGCTGTTTTTACTTTCTTTGCAGCTTCAGTAGCGGCCTCTTCTGGATGTGCCTTGTTGTAGCAATCGCTACAGAGGTTGTCGTCATGACCGATTATGTGGTTGA
This sequence comes from uncultured Sphaerochaeta sp., assembly GCA_964469205.1. Lineage (GTDB taxonomy): Bacteria > Spirochaetota > Spirochaetia > Sphaerochaetales > Sphaerochaetaceae > Sphaerochaeta. Next base: position 4,469 of record CAYXYD010000131.1, read on the forward strand.
AGTCCATTCTTATCCCACACTCGAGGCAATGAATCCTAAAGGGCAGGGCCTTGTACCTGAAGAGGTAGAGAAGCCCCACACAGAGGGCAAACACAAGCCAGGCAAGGTTGTGGTTCATTTCCCGTGAGAGGATGGTTACGATACCTACTTCAAACACTAGGAGAATTGCTGCCAAATAGATGGTAGCAAACCGTTTCTTTTCCGTGCGGGGAATCTTTCTTTGGGTGAAATTTACCAGCAGGATGGCTATCAGTGCCCATGTATAATACTTCTCAATGGTTTCTAAAATCATGAGGCTTAGGGTATAGTGCTCTGAAGCGTTCGTCAAGCTTTGCCCTCTAACCCTCTTGGTCTCTTTTTACAATTTCGTTGATAGCAATAGGGATTTGGAGTAAGCTTACAATGTACCTAAGCAATGGAGGTTGCCATGATAATAGAGGATGTCGCCAAGTACATCGACCACACGGTTCTCGCAGCTAATGCTACGCGCGAGAAGATTGAACAGATTTGTAAAGAGGCTCAGCAGTGGCATTTTGCATCAGTTTGTGTGAATAGTTGTTGGGTTTCCCTTTGTGCAAAGATTTTAGCAAAAAGTGAAGTTATGGTTTGTTCAGTTATAGGCTTCCCCCTTGGAGCCATGGCCACAGAGAGCAAGGCTTTTGAGGCAAAACGTGCCGTCACTGATGGTGCTGATGAGATAGATATGGTCATCAATGTCGGTTGGTTGAAGAATCATGATGATGATCTGGTGTTGGATGATATTGCAAAGGTAAAGCAGGCTTGCGGGAAGAAGCCCCTGAAGGTCATCATTGAAACCTGTCTGCTTACTGACGAACAGAAGGCCCGTGCCTGTCGTCTTGCAAAGACAGCCGGTGCTGATTTTGTAAAGACTTCCACAGGCTTCTCCACCGGAGGGGCAAAGGAAACTGATATCCGCATAATGCGTAAGGCAGTCGGACCCGATCTTGGAGTCAAGGCTTCTGGGGGGATCCATACCTACGAAGAGGCGAAAGCCATGATTGAGGCTGGGGCAACCAGAATCGGTGCTTCCAGTGGAATTGCCATCGTAGAGGGGCAGAATGCCGCGAATTAATCCCCATGGTGAGGAAACCGATTTTCTCAAGAGCCTTGGGTTTCCCACCATCGATATACATACTACCTTCTCGCATTTTGACTTCACCAATCCTGGGCGCAGGGTCCTTCTCATAGGACCCATGGGCTCGGGCAAAACGGAGTTTGCCGCTAGGGTCTGGCGTGATGCCGCCATAGCACAGAAAAAAGGGGAGAAGGTACGAGCCTTGACCAGCAGTGGTGAGGTTGATCGCAGAAAGGTCTTTTTTATCCGTAGCGAAATAGATGGTAAGCGTTTCTCAGAGTATCCTGAAGATGCCCTTTGCTACCGCAGTGGGTATATAAGCTGTGGTACCAATATTGCAAAGATCCGTGACTCGTTCGGTCTTGAGGATGTCCTTAAGGACAACCCCACAGTGGGTACCTTCATCATAGATGAGGCTTCCTTCTTCGATGAGAGGCTTGCCTATGTTGTGCGTAACCACAGCTTCGAGCGTGGGGTCATGTTCATATTTCCCACCCTGATCCTTAACTTTCGCCGGGACATATTCAATTCGACAGCACGCCTCATGCTGGACATCGCCACCGATGTCATCCCCCTTACCGCCTATTGCGAGCATCCTGACTGTATGGAGGATGCCTTCAATACCTATCGGTACTACCAGGTGGATGGACAGGAGTGTCCGGCCCTCTATTTCGATCCTCTTATCATAGTCGGCGGTGATGCTTTCAAGAGCAGCAACCTGGAGCCTAATTATGCAGCCAGGTGTGACGATCACCACTACCTGCCGGGCAAGGAGTACACGTTCTTCCACTTGAAGCCCCTAGGGGAGCAGGCAGCAAGAGGTGAGGATAAGCCCCTACGCAAGGAGCTGTACGCCCTCAAGCACGATATGGAGAACTCCATGCTGTTTGGTAATATCCAAGGCCGCTATGCCGGAAAGCCTGACGAGGAGATCTACTTCAACTCTCTCAAACCTGCAAATATTGCAGAAAAGGCACTCATCTTCCTGTTCTGCGAACATAATCTTGTGCCTGAAGAACTCTTGTTGAGGCTGGTCGATGACCTTGAACTCGATAGTGTGTACATGGAAAAGGTGCTCGCTGACAACAAGCGCCCAGTCTCTTTCGCCCAGCCTTTCCTTCTCTAGTCCTGTATAATAAAACTGGTCATCAAAGAACCTTGCCACTAGCGTGTGGCAGGCTGTCACAGTACTTGCGCCCACCTTTGCTACAGATTCGTAAGAGTGAGCATGTGAGCGTTGAAGGCATCACCCTAACCAACAGTCCTTTCTGGACTTTGCATCCTCTCTACTCGACAAACCTCTTCTTCAAGGGCCTGACGATCATCAATCCCAAAGATGCTCCCAACAGTGATGGTATAGACGTTGACTCATGCCAAACTGTCCATATAACAGGGTGTCTCATTGATGTTGGTGATGACGGCATAGTCTTGAAAAGTGGAAGTGGTGAAGATGGTATCAAAACAAATATTCCTACAAACAATGTCCGTATTGAGCACTGTACCGTGAAGAATGCACATGGAGGGGCTGTTATAGGCAGTGAAACTGCCGGAGGCATCTCTACCATACATGTGTCAGACTGTTTCTTTGATGGTACCGATAGAGGGATTAGGATAAAGACAAGAAGGGGCAGGGGTGGGAAGATAACCAACTTGGTATTTTCCGATATCAGGATGCAGGACAACCTGTGCCCCCTTACCCTGAACATGTACTATCGCTGTGGTTCTGACAATGAGGAGGATTTCTCCTTGGAGAAGCTAGTCTCCTCTTCAACAACGCCCTCTCTTTCCGGAGGTAAAAGAATGAAGAAAGACGGACAAACTACTTTACAGGAGACCTCCAACCAAAGAGAGAGCCAAAGAGTTA
>CAYXYD010000132.1:0-7402 GCA_964469205.1 uncultured Sphaerochaeta sp.
ACCGGCATAGCCGGGAACAGGAATCCCCTTCCTTTAGGTGGGGGAGGATGTCAATGTTTGTACATTACAAATAGGAGAATAAGATGGACCAAGAGAAAACAATACAGTTGAAAGAAATCTTAGGGAAGCTTCATAGCGGAGCAACACCTGAATCGGTAAAAGAGGAGTTCCTTCGGGAGTTTGGCCAAGTCAGTGCTGAGGATTTGGCAGCGGCTGAGAAGAAACTCATGGAAGAGGGGATGAAGCTTGAACAGGTTCAGAAACTCTGTGATGTGCATGCATTCGTCTTTGAGGATAATCTTCAGTCTGTGAACAAGGACAAGCAGGCAGACTCCATCCCAGGGCACCCTGCCTTTGTCTTCAAGGGAGAGAACACTGGCTTGAAGGCATTTCTTGCCAAGGAATTCGAACCTGCTCTAGAGGCTTTCATCAAGGATAGTTCAGAAAAGAACACTACAGCACTTCATCAGGGGGTAAAAAGCCTGTCAAAGTTGCATGTGCACTACCAGAGAAAAGAGAACCTTCTGTTCCCCTATCTTGAGAAGGCAGGCATAACTGCACCTCCTAAGGTAATGTGGGGTGTGGATGATGAGATTCGTGACCTGTGGAAAGAAGCCATAGCTGACCTCCCTTCCAAGGGCAAGGCTGTACTGCCTGTAGTGGAGAAGGTTTTGGAACAGGTGAAGAACATGATCACCAAAGAGGATAACATCCTCATGCCGATGTTGCTTGAAAACCTTGACTCTGATGATTGGCTGACTGTCGCACGCGATAGCGCTGATATCGGGTACTGCTTCAATGGTGGTGTTGAGGGAGCTTCCCCTTCTGATGCCCTCTCCTGGTATCGTTGGAATTACAGCATGAGCGGTAAGGAAGAGAAATTTGAGCAGTCCGGTGACAAGGTAAAACTTCCCAGTGGATCTTTCACCCTTGAGGAACTGACATGCATGCTCAATGCCATGCCAGCTGACTTAACGTTTGTAGGTAAGGATGATAAGGTACGCTATTTCTCAGAAGGGAAAGAGAGGGTATTCCCCAGGACACGCAGCATCATCGGACGGGATGTGGCACACTGCCACCCACCGAAGAGTTTGCATGTCGTAGAGAAGCTGGTAGAGGAATTTAAGGCAGGGACTAAGGATGAAGAGTCCTTCTGGCTGCAGAGAGGCAACCAGTTTGTCCTCATCCGTTACTATGCTGTTCGTTCTGAAAAGGGAGAATATCTTGGTGTCATGGAAGTGACCGAAGAGATATCGGCCCTGAGAAGCCTGGAAGGAAACAAGCTGCTAGCAGATTGACCTTCGTAAGCAAGCCTAAGAGAGGATCATCCTTTCTTAGGCTTGTTTTTATTCTTCATGGTGTCGATGGCCGCCATATAGGCGTAGATCTGCCCTTGGATCTCTGAGTTCTTCAGTTCGCCTCTTCCCACCCAGTCCTGACCTTCATAGATGGTCAGATGGTGGAGTTCACCTTCCAAATCATTAACCTTCAGGTTGGCAAACCTGATGCGGTTCTCCAAAAATTGCATGGTTGAATCATAACCATCATGGAACGCCTGCTCTTCAGAGGTGAGCTCTTGAAATATATCTGTATTTTGCATTACTAATAATTCCTATCCTGACCGTACGGCCAACTTTTCAAAAAGATGGGTCAGTTGCGTTGCTATTTCTTGGTTCTTGAGAGTTTGAATATCTCTCAGAGCCCGCTCTTTATAGGATTGTGCAATAGAATCAGCTTTTTGTACACCACCTAAGGTTTCCACCAAAGACACGGCCTTGGTAACGGAAGCCTTGGAAAGTGGCTTGTTCCTTGCTCTCAAAAAAGCTGTCAGCTTCCTGTCCTTTTCAGGCATTACGCACTCGGCTTCGAGGGCGAGCAACAGGGGAAGGGTAGGGATGCCTTCCTTGAGGTCTTTTCCTGTATGTTTGCCAAGCATCTCTTTTTTACCCACATAATCGAGGATATCGTCTTGGATCTGGAAAGCCATACCCATGGTATAGCCTATTCGGTGGCAGACCATTCGTTCAAGATCTGAAAGTTTGCCTACCGAAGCCCCAGCATAACAGGACAGTGCGAATAGGGATGCTGTCTTCCCCCCGATCCTTCTAAAGTAGGTAGTCTTGGAGATGAAGTAGTTGCCTTGTCCTGCATCCTGCTCCAGTTCGCTTTCACACAGCCGAGCCAGGGCGTTCGATACTACCTGGGCGTTTATCTTCTCACTACTCTCTTCATCTGAGACAAGGGCGAGGGCACGGGCAAGCAGGTAGTCTCCTGCAAGCACTGCCTGCTTTGCTCCAGCTTGGGCAAAAAGGGTAGGCACTCCTCGGCGTGTCTTTGCCGAGTCGATGATATCGTCATGGGCTAGGGAGGCGAGGTGGATCATCTCCAGTACAGTTGCAACGGTAATCGCCTGGTCCCGATCTGATTCTTCTCCAAGCTTTGAGCAGAGAAGCACGAGAGCCGGGCGCAACATCTTGCCTCCCGAACTCACATGGGAACGTAGTAGTGAACGGATAAAAGCGTGGGCACTCTCCACTGTCTTTTCAATGGTGGCCTGCACGCTTTGTAGCTCCTGCTGTAGTGCAGGTTCGTAAAAATCCTGCATTATATCAGTCCTGGTTTTTGGCTAGCTTGCGCTTCATCTGTTTTTTGGTGAATTCAGGCTCGCCCATGAACAGATAGGTTTTCTTTGCAAGCGGAGTCTTGTTCCAGAGTTTTTTCAGATAGGGCATGACCCAGTAATCAAGTCCGAAAGCACGTCCGGCCCCTCCGAGCATCATGATGGAGACCGCCATGTACCAGAAGATCTCCTTGCCTGCCAAAGCTCCTATGAGGAACATGACCGAAAGGCCTAGGGAGACTACAGCAGCAGGGAAGGTGAACAGACCGCCCAATAAGCAGAGTCCGATACCCACTTCTGCAAGTACGATCATGATCTGGAATAGATAGGGTGCCTGAGAGACAAACACTTCGTTTATCCAAGTGTAGAGTGCCAAAGGCTCAGCTAGGACAGGGGGGGCAAACTGTTGCACCGTATCTTGAACAACTGCGACAGTCTCGGCAGATACCTCTCCCCAAGCTTCAGAGGCAGCACCGACAGTATCGGGTGCCCCCCAGTATACTTTTGAGCCGGTGGTATCAGTAAGCCACCCTTCGGTGATCTTGCCAAAGCCTTCAATGAGCCACATCACCCCGAGGAACATCCTGAGGAACGTTGTCCAGTAGGAAGGTACCCGATAGGAGGCCATGCCTCCGATGAGGGACCTTTTGTGCTTGATCTCGAGAATTTCATGTTTGAGGTAGGTCCAGGTGCCATTGACGCCACAGACCCCAAATTGGTAGTACATGTTGACCATATGTTTCATTGCCTGGGCAAAGAAACCCGAGAGGGAGATGCCTCCCGTATGGGAAACGGCATACCTTCCACCGATGGAGACCATGTAGCCATGGAAGTTCGACTTGAAGGGTTTTGGGCTCTTTGTCTTTTTCCCCATCGCGGTCTTGATCGTGTAGATGACGCCATCAGTAGCGGTCTTTGCACTCTGCTCTGCAGCCTCTACGATCTGGGGGACCGGGCGATTGTCTTCCTGGAAGTACATGCCGTCCCCTACGACATAGACATTGTCATGGTCAGGTGACTGCATAAACTCGTTTACGAGCTTTCGTCCCATCTTGCCATCGGTAATGGAAAGGCTCTCACCAAACTCAGTTCCACGCACACCACAGGTCCAGACGAGAGTCTTGGTCTTGATGACTTCTCCCCCCCTGATAGTGAAGCCGTCTTCGTTGACTTCGGTAATGAGGGAGTTGAGCATGATTTCAATGCCCTGTTTGCACATATATCGTTCTGCCTTCTGGCGGGGGCCTTCGGGCAACATGTTGAGTATTTGTCCAAGCGCTTCACAGTTTATGATGCGTACATCACTGCTGTCGAGCTTGTTCTTATCACAGAGATGTGGAAGCCACTCAGCAAGCTCTCCAACCAGCTCTACCCCAGTGAAGCCGCCTCCGGCTACCACAAAGGTCAGCAGCTGTTTGCGTTTTTCGGGGTCTGCTTCTCTAGCGGCTTCCTTGACCATCGTCTCAATGTGGTAACGGATAGCCAAGGCATTTTCAAGGCTCCAAAGGTAGAAGGCGTGTTCCTTTACCCCTTTGATCTTGAAGTCGGCAGTCTCACCACCGGTGCCTATGATCAGCTGATCATAGGAATATGAGCCTCTATCGCCGGTGAGCATCTGCTTGGTGAAATCAATGTCTCGTATTTCATCCTGGACAACATGTACCATCTTGCCAGAGAATATTCGGTCAAATGAGATCTTCACAGAGTTCTGTTTTACCCTGTTCCCTGCAACCTCATGCAATTCAGTCATGAGTATGTGGAATCTGTTGCGGTCTATCAGGGTGATCTCCACCTGATCTTGCATTTTTTTGAATGTCTTGTGCAGATTTTTAGCAGCATGTACTCCTGCATATCCTCCACCAAGGATTACGATACGTTTCTTTTCCATTTTCCTATCCCTTTGAGCCTCGGCATCAAGAATGTTTCTCTTCTATCTCCTAATAAGGGGATAGAGCACAGACTCGCATGCAACCTAGCCGTATACTAGCATATAACTATGAAATAAGGCAATTGTTGCTTTATTTATCGAATAGATTTTCTCATATTTTTACAGTTTTGTAACCCTCCTGCCTCAGTATTATCTATGTATAGTATAAAATATTTGAACAAATCAAAGAAAACGTATAAACGAAGCATCTAAGATGATGAAATTTAAAGGAAAATAGGTTGTTTTAAGAGCTTGTGGCGTAATGAAATAAAAAAGTTTACGAAAAACGGTAGTATTTATTGATATTTTTCTATTGATATATTGAAATGCATCATCAAATGCGTATATGATTGTATGTAAATGACTAGTAGAACACTTGCTGTCAAGGAGAGATACCAAATGAAAAGAACTATTAAATTGGCTTTTTTAGCCATAATCTTGCTTATTGCATTCGTTGCAGTAGGTTGCGCAAAAGATGAACCCAAGGCAGTAGCTGCTGTGGCAACCCCAGCACCCAAAGCAACTGTCGGGCCAGCTATACCAGCTCTGAAAAGTGAGATTTACTTCGCTGCAGAGGACGAATTCGGTTCTTCTGGCTGGAAAAATACAGTTACCCTTACAGTTTCAGACAGTAAGATAACCAAGGCAGATTGGAATGGGGTTAACATCTCAGGTGGTGTAGACAAGAAAACTTATGACAAGGCCGGCAAGTATAATATGGTGAAATTTGGCAATGCACAGGCCGAGTGGTCAGTCCAGGCAGAAAAGGCTGAAACCCATCTCATTGGTACCCAGGATCCAACTGCTATTTCCTATAAGGATTCTGAAGGAAGCACTGATGATATCGCTGGCGTATCTGTCCATGTGAAGGGTTTCTTTACTCTTGCTGAAAAGGCTTTGGCCTCCAGTCCTATAAGCATCGGGCCCTATACTGATGGTGCATACTTTGCCATCGATGACCAGTTTGCCTCTACCGGTTGGAAAGATTATGTCTCCCTTACCGTACTGAATGGAAGGATTGCAGCCATCAACTGGAGTGGGGTTAACCGCGCCGGTGATGACAAGAAGGCTTTTGACAAAGCAGGTAACTTCAATATGGTTAAATATGGCAAGGCACAGGATGAGTGGTCTGTACAGGCTGTCCGTACTGAAAATTTCCTTGTTGAGAAACAAGACCTCAAGGCCATCACCTACAAGGATGCAGAAGGAAGCACTGATGATATCGCTGGAGTCTCTATCCATGTAAACGTTATGTATGCTTTGGTAGAAAAGGCACTTGCTTCTGGCGCCCAGAAGATTGGCCCCTATGCCGATGGAACCTACTATGCCAGCGAGGATGCCTTTGATGAAAATGGCTGGAAAGGACTTGTATCCCTCTATGTCAACAATGGCAACATCGTGCAGGTCTACTACAGCGGCGTGAATGAAGCAGGGGATGATAAGCAGACCTTTGCCTCTGATGGTAAATATGGCATGATCAAGGACAGTAAGATTGGTAAGGAGTGGCACGAGCAGGCTCAGAGCACTGAAGCTTATCTGATAGCTACCCAGGATCCTAAGAAGATTAAATTCTCCAGCTCTGAAGGCGGAACAGATGATATTGCAGGGGTATCCATGCATGTCAGTGACTTCTTCACCTTGGCAGAGAAGGCCCTTGCATCAGGTCCTAAGGAGTAAGCTTCTCAAGAGAAGTATAAAAATCAAATCAATACAGGCCTTGTGATGCAGTGCATTGCAAGGCCTTTTCCGTAGTTTGTCCTCGGATGGTATTCTGCTGTGAGAAGAGCCTGCTCCAAGTGTAAGAATGACAGTAAATTCATCTTCTAGGATAATTCTCCTATAAATCTGTACAATCAGGTATGATTATCTTTCCAGGTAAGGAAAAGGTAGCAATATTTTTGGATAACTCTTCGAAAATTAACGATACGACGTATTTCTTGGTATATGCATACAAGATTTTTGCTTGTATCTGAGTAGCACTGTCGATACACTACTCATCATTAGGTGGGGGGATTTGCTATGCAGGTTGATATGGTTTCGCTGTTCATGTTCGCATTTGCCACAACCTTTTCCCCTGGACCCAACACGATAAGCAGCGCTTCGATGGGACTTTCATTCGGGTACAAACGATCTTTCAAGTTCATGCTGGGGATCGCAGTAGGGTTCTTCCTTATAATGCTCTCCTGCTCCCTGCTTTCAGCCTTTATTCAGGTATATCTGCCAAAAATGGTCACAGTCCTTTCGTATATTGGCTCTCTCTACATATTCTATCTGGCATACCATACGTTCAAAAGCGGATACTCCTTTACCGAAGGGGAGGGCAAGCCTTTGGGATTTGGACGAGGCTTCATGCTGCAGATAGTGAATCCCAAGGTCATCATCCTTGGCCTAAGCGTATACACAACCTTTCTCGTCTCAATGCCCCACACCTGGTTCAACCTCATCTTCTCAGCTCTTGGTTTTACCATGATGAGCTTCACTGCAGTCTCTACCTGGGCAAAGTTCGGCTCTCTTATTGGAGAGACCATGCAGAAAGATCGGTCGAGGAAGATCATCAACACGTTTTTTGCTCTTTCGCTGTGCTATGTGGCGATAAGGATGGTGGTGCAGATATAGGGGTAGGGGTGATTCAAGTAGGAAAAATTGGGAGGTGCGGGATATGAAAATCTCCAAGCATCCTCCTTATACTAGAAGTGATTTCCCTTGTTTATGGTAATCAAATCGGATGATCAGGTTCCCCCATATGCACGGTTTGTTAATTATTTACAAGCAGGACATACTTTTCTTTGTCCACCTTATAGCGTATATGTGCCGTTCATGGGATTGTTTTACTCCAAATACCACCGTAGTATTAC
>CAYXYD010000133.1:0-7391 GCA_964469205.1 uncultured Sphaerochaeta sp.
TACGGGGGTGTGCTAGAAGTCGTAACGGTATGTTGTAGGACATAACCGATTCTCCACTCGTGGTGACCGGGGAGTAATTATCGTTACCAGGTACAACTTCCACATTTTCACAGAAACCGTTGAAATAGGGTACCGGGTAGGAAATCCATAAAATCTAGGTCAAGCTGAATTCGATTCTATGGGGTCAATCTCAATAATGGCGTTTTCTTTGATGGCTGGCCGATTTGAGTTGAAAGAGAATGCCCCGGTACGGGTACCGGGGACTCAGGTAGGAGATCCAAAAAATATCCACTGACACAGGAGATTACCCGAAAAAGTAGTTACACATTGGCACCTCCCTCTGCGTACCGTAGGGCAGCAAGACAAGAAATGGTGAAAATCCAACAGAGGCATAGGGGAAGGCCTTCCCCTCAACCCCCAAGCATCGGTACCGGGAAGAACTGCCACATTTTCCACAAAACCCACTGAAATAGGGCACTGAGAGCGTGATTTAAGGGTTCGAGGTACCGGGTAGAATTTTCACAAAATCCACCACCATCCCATACCGATCAAGCACCTCTTCTCTGTCATCCTGCCTTACCAAAGACTGAAACAGCAGGACATCAACCCTATACGAAAGCTTTCCCTTCTTCCCAAGGATGCCCTCTGTTGGAGATAAGAAGTTCCTCAACCGCATCTGCTCTTTTATCTTGGCCACTGCCTCTTCAGTTCAGACCTATGCACAAGGAGTAACGTACTTACCGCTTCTTTTTGTTCTTTCTATAGCACCAATAAGAGCAGCATCGATCACGGTTTTGCCAGAAGCCGTGGGACCTGCAGTATTCCACTATCAAAACAAAGCATAGCCATAAGAGCTTCAGATTGTTCAGGCCGTAACTTCCCAGTAAAGGAAACCCCTATAGCCTCACCACAGCCTCGTTTGTCATGCGTGTGTAAGTTATAGCAGCATACACTTACAGGTTGGACTGGAGTGACCATCTAGCATGATGGATGACTTTCGATTGCTTGGAGTTGATTGGTTAGAGAATTTGGTGGTAGACTGATAAGGTCTCAAATCAGTAGGGACTAGTATAGAACGCTCTGTGAGGTTAGGGGGATAATTTTCACATGTTCGTTTTTGAAGACCGGAAGGTGCCTGACTATGTTGGGAGAATACAAAATTGAGGTATACCAAATGTTTTTAGAACAGCTTGATATCGAGAATTTCCGAGGAATCAAAAATCTATCACTTGATTTGGATCGCAATATCACTATTTTATCCGGAGTGAATGGAGCAGGGAAGACAACAATCCTTGATGCAATTTCCCATAACCTTTCATGGTTCATTCTGAAAGTGCATCGAAGTTCTCCTGGTGGGAGTGGTGATCAGATCAGTACTTCAGAGATCAGGAATGGGGCTTCTGCTTCCAAAATTCGAACACGCTATAGGGATGGCGGAAAAAAGTATTCTGTTTCCTTATTCAAGACGAAACCTGGGAATGTAGTTTCTGAGAAATCTGATATGACTGCATTTTCTGAACTCGCAGATTTGTATAAACAGAAGATTACTGACTCAAATGAAATCTGCTCAATCCCTATTCTTATATATTATACAGTAGGACGAGCAGTAACGGATCAGGTGCAGAGAATCAAGAAAGCACATCATTTCAACCTATTGAGTGCATATGAGAACGCTCTGGATCCTCAAGTAAACTATAGGACATTTTTTGAGTGGTTTAGAAATTTAGAGGATATTGAGAACGAACAGTATCGAAGTCTATACTTGGAAAAACAGACAAACGTAGATTTGCAAGGGATCCCTCAGTTAGATGTAATTCGGAGGGTTATTGAACAGTTTACTGGATTCAAGAAGATTACAATACAGAGGAATCCTCACCGTATGCAGCTGGAGAAGGATGGGGAGATCCTTGGAGTTGAGCAGTTATCTGAAGGTGAAAGAGATTTGTTTGCTCTTGTTGGGGATTTGGCCCGAAGGCTGGCAATTGCCAACCCAGTGCTGGAGAATCCTCTGAAAGGGGAGGGTATCGTCCTCATAGACGAGATTGAGTTGCACCTGCATCCTAAGTGGCAGAAAGAAGTGATCGGAAAATTGAGTTCTACGTTCCCAAACGTCCAGTTTATTATCACAACCCATTCTCCGCAGGTGTTGAGTGAGGCGGAACGGAATTCTGTCATTCTCTTGTATCGTAAGGACGGCGAGATTGTCCATACGACCATTGAGCAAAGCAAAGGGCTGAGCTCCAATGAGATCCTTGAGGAGATTATGCACACTTCCCCTGTCAATCATGAGGTTAAGGAAAAGCTTGATCGTATTTTCGACTTGATCTATGAGAATGAGATTGAGAAAGCGAAATGCTCTATCGACGAATTCAAGGCAACCTATGGTTCTATCCCCGAAATCGTACGTGGTGAGACATTGATTTCCTTTTACGACACCAAACTCTGATATGATACGGATCCATAAGAGACAACCTCCAACCTCATTGACTCAGTACAGGCGGGAATGTTTAGATTCGTTGAACAGAGGAGTGATACACTTCCTTGATGATTTTTCAATGAAAGGTTCTCTGCGAAGGCAATTAGCCTAAGAACAGGGCTATCTTTGCGCTTATTGCCTGCAAAGAATCTCAGCGGACCCTCTTGACACAAAAATCGAACATGTCATAGCTCAAACTCTACAACCTCTGAAGCAGCTCGATTATGATAACCTGCTTTTGTGCTGTAAAGGAAACGAGGGCCAGTCTGAGAACCATCAGCACTGTGATACGAAAAAGAAAGATATGGAGATTAAGTATAATCCTGCCACGTATCCCAATATTGAGGATACTATCAAGTACAAACGTGATGGGACGATAAGATCCGAGGATCAAGAGTGGAATCAACAGCTGAATGACATATTGAACTTGAATGAACCCCGATTACGCGGAAATAGAAAAGCAGCAGACAATGCGCTGACAAAGGAATTGGAAAGAATACAAGGGGCTTGGACAAAGGCGAGAATTGACCATATGATTGAAGACCTGAGAACCAAGAATACCGAAGGGAAGTTGAAACCCTTTTGTGGAATACTTCTAGACCGACTCACAAGGCACCCATCATACAGAGATATAGGTCATAACAATTGAAAAATTAGGTAACGAGGTTCAAATAACCAATGATTGGTCACTCAAAGAAGCGAATAGCTCGATGATCTTTTTTTGCTGAAGTTGGTGGCTTCCAAGATATTGTTTTTCGTCTCTATTTTCAGGCCCCTAGATTTCCAGAGAATGTCATCCTGCGTTTTGCTTTGTGTCTTGGGGTAGATTTCAACAGTATGATGATTATGGAGGTTGATTCTTATGGCTGAAACTGATTATAAACCTGGTTCGAGATTTACCCCCAAAGAACGAAAACTAAAATACAGATATGCCAAGTTGTTGCGAGACATGATGCTGAAGACCCTAGAAGAGTGGGATGCTATGGTTCAAAATGAATTGACAGGTGATCATGTAGAGTCGCAGAGTATCGAAAAAATCAAGAACAAGATTCTTGGCGAAGTGAACAGAAGTCTAGTATGGCAAGTGCTAGCAAAAGAAGATCGTTTCGATACCCCATTTTACAACGCTCAATTAGAGGAATTGAAAAAAGAGCACCCCAACCTAACTGTAGATAACAACCTACACTGTTTTGTCTCATTGCCAGCTTTCAATCAAGCTGACATCGACCGTGCTTTCATAAATCTTTCTGGTATCCCAGCTTTCCATTGGGGTGATGAAGAGAATACGTAATTTTCCTCCCGAAGGGGTAGCCTCGCATTGGGCATCATCTCCTTAAGTACGTATGGAAGCAAGAAAAGAGATGGTGAAAAGCCAACAGAGGCGAAGGGTAAGACCTTCCCCTCAACCCCCCCTTCCTACCACATCCATACCCATCCCCCATCCTTAAACTCCTCATCAATACCCTAACCCCAGCTCCCTAATCTTCTCCCTCTTCTCTTTTCCTATACCCCAATGCCCTATATCCTACCTGCCTCTTCTTACACATATTCAACAACTGCCTGTTCCCCTCATCCACACCTTCTACACCCTTACCTCAACCTTACCTGGATACTCCCTCTATCGCTTCCCTGCATATTGAGAAAGAGTACCCCTCCACGAAATAGGAAGAGCCAAGAACAACGTATCCAACACACCCTTATCAAAACCCTCACCAATAAGACTCCCCGTAGCAAGCAGAACCCTAGGACCCACCATCTCATCAAACTCTACCATAACCTCTCTTCTCTTCCTTACACCCATCCTCCCATGCAACACAAAGCAACCCTGTCCTATCTCTTCCAACTCCTCTTCCAAAGCTACCTTCTGATCAAAGCCCTGTGACAACACCAACACATTCCTCCCCTCACCACAAACCTCCTTACCATCCCTTGCAATTACTCTGTTTCTTTCTCTGTCTTCAGCCAAAAGCTTGAACACCTCCTGAATAGGAAGACCATCAGGGATATCTACCATCCTGATCTTCTTGCTCCATACCACCATATCCATCTCCTGTACACTGGAACGAACAAGCACATGCCGAATAGGACCCAACTGCATAGTAACGATAGGATGCCTGCTATCACGCCTGAAGGGAGTTGCAGATAGACGGGCAACAAACTTGGCCTTTACCTGTTTCAGCAACGACCCAAAAGAGAAAGCCCCTTATGATGGCATTTTCTCTAGTAGCTAGAGAGTAACAACCATCCCAAACCGACCAAGAACCTCCCTCCCTGTCTTCCTGCCTTATCAAAGACTAGAACAGCAGGACATCAACCTTGTATGAAAGCTTGCCTTTCTTCCCAAGGATGCCCTCTGTAGGAGAGAGAAAAACGCCTTCAGACGCATCTGCCACACTATCTTGGCCACTGCCTCTTCAGAACAGAGCGATGTACAAGGAGTAACGTGCTTACCGCTTTTTTTGCTCTTTTTATGGCTGCAAGACTCCACAATCAAAACAAAGCATAGCCCTAAGGGCTCTTTCCTGTTCAGCTCTTAACACCCCAGTAAAGGAAACCTTTATAGCCTCACCACAGCTTCGTTTGTCATCAATGATACATACGATCACATTCTGCTCCAGCAAGCCCTGTACAGCCTCTAGGCAACCTTCCAAGCAACTCTAATGAAGAACCCTATGTACTGCTTGTAGTTCTCAGTAATCTTTATGAAATGGGTTAAGTCCCAGACAGAGAAACGCATAGCCTGGGCTTTAGTGAACTCTGGGTTCTGGAAGGCATTAACCAGATAAGACGATTCAACAACTGTTGGGGAAACTTGTTCTTCTCAATGAAAAGCATATTGGCAATAACCACTGTCAGTTGGGCAGGAAGAGGGTATATAAGCCTCTGATTACTCTATTTGTGCTTTTTTGGGCTTGCTTTCCCAGGGTTTACTCTCCAAGGGCTTATCAGATGACTCTTCTGTAGTTGGAAGTTCACAATCAAGATCAGAGCCTTTGGTCTTGTCCAGTAAAGCCCGCAGCTGTTCAGCATCCAACCTCTTCACACCACTGAGCAACTCCCACTGATTCGCATAGGCATTACTGTGATCATCAACAAAGTCATATCTGTTCCCTTTTTTGGCATTGTCTTCTGGGAACCTTCTGCAAAGGAAGGGCTATCAGATTCCCAAACCCTCCTGAGGGTAGGGTATCCTGATTAGGAAAGAAACAGTCATAGCTGGTCAATGACAACTGCCGTATACGATCACAGGTAAGGCCCATCATCATCATCATACAAAGGCCTTGCACCCAGCTACTGCCTCCTTGGCAAGCACAGCATCAGACCAAAAAAACAAACAAGAAAACCAAACATGCTCCCCATTACCAGAACGGGATACCTCTGTGTAGGCCCCTCATAAGACTTGAGATGCCCTAGCTCCCTACAGGTGATACCATACCCCCCTGCATCAGAGAGCCAGCTCTCCTTGTCAAAGTCACAGGCTAGGAAATAACAGGTGTTGTCATCAAGGAGGGGATAGACCCCTAAGGTTATGTTTCAAGCAGATGCTCTTTCAGCCTTTGTTTGTACGTGTAGCAGATCACGCTGCTTGCAATCAGAACATTTGGTCTTTCTCTTATCACAGACCCCATAGACACCCTCATGCCTACAAGCAGGGGAATAGCCTTTTCTATCTGTTTTAGCTGACTGCCAACGTCTGGCATACATATCCCGGCCTCTAAAAAAAAGAGCGAAGACAGCAATCCGCCTTTACCATCCTTTTTTAGCACTCAAAACCGTATTCGATACTCTATTTGATGATAAAGCCTTCTGGGAAACCAGAGGGCTTTTGTCATCTAAAGGGGTTGTTGTTTTATTCTGGTCGTACTGGGAGTGTCGTTTTTTACGGGGTTATGACCAAGATTTTGATCAGTTTGTAGGTTTTCTGTCTTTTCACAGCCTTGCATTGATATCTTGGATTTTTCTGTCTCTTCAAGGATTATGCCACTCTTATGCAAGAGAGCCTTGAGTTCAAGATTCTCACTCATAAGAGCTTCGATGATGAGTTTTGTTTTGGGATCCATCAAGATTGTCCTCCCTTATGGTAAGCATACTGTGGGATAGGGAGGATTGCAAATGCTTGCAAACAAATAAGAAAGCTACCAAACAAGAGAAGATTCACAAGGCAAGCGCTTTGATGTATTGGAGCATCTTGGTATCCCAAGCAAGGGAACAAACAAGCAAGCAGTCTTGTGGGTAGTGGTTACCATCAAACACGGCCAATAAGACAACACTGGCGGGAAGGGGCTATCAAGCAGATAGTAATCTCTCCGTCGGTATTGTTCTTATCCAAGAAGCATCCAACAATCCAGAAAACCAGACAAGCATCCAAAGTATCATCCAATAAAATGCCTGATGGTACATAACCCCCGTTCAATAACCATCTTCTTCTTGTTGTTGGGATGAGGAGAAGATTAAGGTTTACGTACAGGGCTACAGCTGAACAAAAGGCAGAAAGAATCTATGACTCCATACTTTAGTCATCATACCCGATACAGAGAGCGGAGGTTAGTTGCCCAAAAAGAGATGTTCATTGCATCTCTTCATCATCAAGCTTGTACACTTATATCAACTTCTTTGCTGGTAGGTGTGGGGTCATTAGAAAGGTGTTGGTAGGATCTGACGTCTCTCCTGCCCAATGGGTCTTGAAGAGGTATATTTCCAAGACATCAGTGATTTCAGGTGATCTAAAGCCTGATCTAGGCCAAGACAGATCCCTGTCACCAGGGAATGAGAAGATGAAGAGAATACCAGTATTGCCCGAAAGGGTAGCCACGCATTGGCTACCATCTCCTTGCGGACAGTATAGAAGCAAGAAGAGAGTTGACATCCTCCCCCACCTAAAGGAAGGGGATTCCTGTTCCCCCCTTATGCCGGT
>CAYXYD010000134.1:0-7331 GCA_964469205.1 uncultured Sphaerochaeta sp.
TATTTCTTTTCTTTATAGATACTTGTTTGAATCCAACTGTTATTTGGGGTCATAGGGAAAAATTGTGGTAAACTCCGTACCTACACCCATTTCACTTTTCACTCTGATTCTCCCTTCCATCTTTTCTACAATCGTATAACAGTTGGAGAGCCCGAGACCTGTGCCCGAACCCGGTGCTTTGGTAGTGAAGAAAGGGGTAAAGATCTGGTTGAGATCCTCCTCTGCGATACCGCACCCGGTATCGGCAACCTTTATGATGATCAGGCCATCACTTTCCATGCAGGAAAGAGTGAGGATCCCATTGCCATCCATTGCTTGGATGGCATTGACGATGAAGTTCAGAAATAGTTGCTGCAGTTTGCTCTCGTTAGCTTCTAGGTAGGGCAGAGCATGATAGTTGCGCCTGACATCAATGTTCTGGGAATCTATACCTCGCAGGGCAAGCCTCAGGGAAAATTCCAGAATCCTTACAAGCTCTACAGACTGGTTCTCTTCAGAGGCATCCTTTTCCTTGCGGGAGTAGAGGGAAAGCTCATTGATGACGTCAGTGGCAGTCTTCGAATAAGCAAGTATGTCCTCAAGATACTCATGATGGACATGCTCCTCTTCTATCTCACTGAGCATTATCTCAGCGGTCCCGAGAATTCCTGCAAGCGGGTTGTTCAGCTCATGGGCAATGCCGGCTGCCAAGGTCCCTATGCCTGCCATTTTCTCTGTCCTCACCAACTCCTCCTGCAGGTTCTTCTGCTCGGTAATGTCGTTGATGATCTCGATGAACACTTTCTTAGAGTTCTCGCTACCCTTTACATTGTGGAACTGGAAGGAGAATATTTTCTCCTTGATCACAGCCTCGGTCTCTTCAACCGCTCCTCTATGCATACAATCGAGGGCTTGGCAGAACTGACAGGGCCTCTGTCGTTGGAAGAATGCACGGTAGCATTTGCTGCCGATGAGGTCTTTCCTGTTATTGCCATAAAAGGCGACAGCCGCTGTGTTGGCCTCTTGGATGGTATAGTCGATGTCTATCAGGCAGACAGGGGAGGCGATGCCATTGAAGATGGCCTCCATCTTGTTCTTGCTCATGGTCAGTTCATCACCCTGTTCACGAAGCTGTTCGAAGGAGAGTGCGTTTTTTAGTGAAAGGGAGCTCTGTGCTGCAAGGATCTCCAGTGCTTCAAGTTCAATCGTGGTTATCAGGGATTTGGTATAGTCATAGCCGATGAGGATGTACCCTGCTATCTGTTTTCTGAAGACCAAGGGGATGAGGATATCGGCAGGGGGAAGCTGGTCACAGACTTCAAAGCGTTTCTCATCCGGGGTGACGTTAAGGATGAAAGAGACGTTTTCGCTTCTGAGCCTATGAAGCTTTTCCTCCACATAGGAGGGGAAGGTGAAGACTACCTCATCACCTTCCTTAAGAGAGGTCGGGCATTTGCTGTTGGCGATCATGTTGAACGTATCCCCATTGTCCAGACGCCTTACCACAAATATGACCCAATCGGTTTTCAGGCCTGAACTCAGGTTTTTCACCACCTCATCGCCAAGCTCCTTGAGATTGACGATGGTCGCAAGCTTATGGCTGAGGTTCTTGATGGTTGTCTGATAGGGGTGGCGTTTGGGGATGATGATGGTGTCCACCACATATGCAAGCAGGTTTTTCAAGGGATATATGATAAGGACAGTGACAACACCAAGGATGATGGTGAGAGGCAAGACATCACCGGGAATAAAATTGCTGTTGAACAACTTGATGATGGATATGATGATGTAGTAGGACACTGAAGCTATGATGGCAAGGATGGTTGTGTAGATGATGTTGATGCCGATGCGCGAATAGCTTATCAGCCTGTACTTGTAGATAGTGTAGAAGAGCAGAAGGGCGTTTATGGTGGCTGCAAAGATGTCGATTGGGTATTTCCCCAGTGTTGGAAAGAGGTTCATTAGGATACCGATGAGCATCACCGCCACCCCGATGAGAGGAAGCATCAGGTTCTTGTGGGTTTTCTTCAAGGTTTTGTACTTGGATCCGAACAGGAGGATGATGAGGGTAAGTATCAGGTAGGCATAGCTGATGGAGTATGCTGATATGGATCCCGAAGCCAGCTCATAGAAAAAGACTCCCTCGGCTGTGAAGCCAGCATCGGTTACGATGTTTCCGGTAAAGTTGAGGATCATCAGGGGGATGATCAAGAGATAACTTGCATTAATGAATATCCTGATGGAGCGTTTGTGTATCTCCAGCATATCTACAATAAAGTTACTTAGCCCAAACGGTACGGAAAGCAGGCCCACTAGCATAATCCTATTCCAAAAGAGAGGGGTCATGAAGCCGCTGTTGAGGTGCATCATCATCGATCCAAAGCTCCAGATGGAGACAAATACCATATAGAGCTGGAATGACCAGTAGAATCCCTCCTTCCTATACTGCATAAATCCGAACACAGTAAAAAATACATAGAGAATAAATGCCACTGCAGGGATAATAGTCGAGACATCAATGATCATGGGAAACCCTTTTTTCTTTCAAATGAAGCTAATTTGTATTAGTATAGAACCAATATATGGAATTAATCAAACTATTTCTCCTAGGCGCCACCGGATATTTGTTTGCAGGACTCTATGATGTGGCTATTTTGCGTGATAAACCCTTGCTGAGGAAGTTCCTTTATGCAGGATTCTTCATCACGGCCCTGCCGTACCCGGTGATTTTCTTCACCTGGGTTTCACCCCTTCCCGGCTTTGTTGCTTGGATCATCTTCCCCCTTATCATAGCCTTTGCCCTGCTGCTTATCTATTCGGTCATGATAGAGACTGCCCTTTTTTCTGACAGTACAGGAAAGCTTTATCAAGGGGGCACATACAGAATATCTAGACACCCAGGTTTTATATGGTATACAATGATTAATGGTTTGGTATTGATATATTATTGGAACTATCGTATTACTATGCTTTGCATTGGGTTGACCCTGTGCAACCTCATCTTGATAGCGGTAGAAGACCGTATATTCTTTCCCAAGATGTTCGCAGAATATGAAGAGTATAAAAAACATACTCCATTTTTCCTGTAGAACACCCCATTTTGGAGACTCCTAGTATGCAAAAACATATAATAACCACCGATGATGATCAGGCGATCCGTAAAGTCCTTCAGATACTACTCAGAAAAGAAGGGTATAAGGTTACCGTCTGCTCAAATGGTGATGAGTTGCTCGCCATCCTTAAGACCAGCTTCTCAACAGTAGACCTGGTGCTTTTAGATATTAAGATGCCTGGCCTCTCAGGCATGCAGATCCTTGAGATTCTAAGGCGCAACTATCCGCGCATACCTGTCATCATGCTTACAGCATTCAACAATCTCGATACCGGTATGAAGGCGATTCGCCTAGGGGCTAGCGATTACCTTGCCAAACCGGTCCACCGTGAAGTACTGGTGGAGAGCGTCTCCCGCGTGTTGGATGCCACTGCCCTCAGACATGATGAAGATGAAGAAAAGAATCACTCGATCGCACATCAGAAAGAGTTGGAAAACCAGCTGCAAAGCGCCCTTGGGGCTCTGAAGAGCGCGACCCTTGCAACCCTTGAGGCGTTTACCGAGACAATTGAACAGAAGGACCCTTACACCAAAGGGCATTGCAGCCGTGTGCGAACCATATCTCTGGCCATAGCCCGCGCTCTCAACTTTTCAGAAGAGAGACTGCATACACTCGAAGGTGGAGCTTTGCTGCATGATATCGGTAAGATAGGGATCCCTGAAGAGATATTGAATAAGACCTCCAAGCTGACAAAAAGTGAATATGAGCTCATAAAGGATCATCCTGTCGCAGGGGAGAGGATCGTTAAATATATCGACCTGTTCCAGGCCTATCGTCCGATTATTCGAAACCACCATGAGCGCATGGATGGCAAAGGCTATCCTGACGGACTGAAGGGGGATCAGATTCCCCTTGATGTACGCATCGTCACCCTTGCTGATGCTTTTGATGCAATGACCACCAGTCGCGCTTATCGCTCTGCCCTTCCCACAGAGCTTGCCGTTGAGGAGCTGAAGCTTTTTAGTGGTACCCAGTTTGATCCTGATCTGGTAAACCTGTTCATTGAAAAAGAGATATACCTCCTGTAGAGGTGATTGAACCATATCCTAATCTCCATCATTGTGCTGTTATTTGAGAGAGATATCGTTTTTGTCTTATGAAAACAGATGAAAAAGTCCTTTCGACCTTGTTGTTTTGGACCTATGCGTGCATCGTATTCCTGCTTCCTCGTAATATCCATTGCAATTTTTGGTATGTCACAGTATTCTGGTCTTACAGTTAGAGAGGGAGGAACAGCATGAAAAAATATGTCTGCGATATGTGTGGGTATGTGTATGATCCAGCGGTAGGGGATCCCGATAATGGCGTTAAGCCAGGAACTTCTTTTGACGACCTTCCAGAAGATTGGGTATGTCCTGATTGTGGCGTTCCAAAGTCGGACTTTTCACCTATAGACTAACATTCGAAAAAACAAATTCTTGGGGCCGTTGTCGTGCGGCTTTCTTTTTTGTGTGTGGAGAAATACCATAAAAATGCACATGGCATACTACTTGGCCTGGTGCTCACTCTGTTTCCAGGATGTTCTCCTTGGCCTACCACAAGGACAAGTTCTTTACCCCACCTTTGGAATAGTTTGTTAAAGATATCAAGTTGTTGTAGGAAAACGATACATAATACACATTACAGAATTACGCAAAACGAAATTGTGTCACGAAAACCTTGATTTTTTGAAATACTTGTGCTTATAGTATAGAGGTACAACGGCAAATAGCTGTAAGGAGTATAGCATATGGCAAACACGAGTACTGCTCCAAAGCCTTGGGATTTTCTTGACGAGTATCGTGGTAAGGTTTTTACCGGTGAGTGGCCTACTGTTATCCAGATGTTTGACATCTCGGTCAGCAGATATCCTGAAAATAGGTGTTTTTCGGCTTTTGTGCCTAAAAAAGAGTCTTTCACCTATACAGAGGTACAGACCTATGTAAAGGGTCTGGCCAACTATATGCTCTCCAAAGGGGTGAAGCCGGGGGACAAGATTGCCGTAACAGGTAAGAACAGTCCCGAATGGGCCATTGCGTATCTAGGCATCCTCGAAGCCGGGGCCATCGTTGTTCCTTTGGACAACACCCTTAGCAATAAGGACATGGAAAAGCTCATGACCTTTGCAGATGTGAAGTATATGCTAGCTGACCTTGAACGGCTGCAGGATTTTGACAAGACAAACAAGTTGGAAATTGCTGGGCGGATAAGTTTGGAACCGACGACTGAGTTCCTCTTTGTCCTGGAGACACAGGAGAAGAAGGAGCAGAAGCGTGAGGCTGCCAAAGCCTCCGATACTGCTGCCATCCTTTTCACCAGTGGTACCACCGGTACTCCCAAGGGTGTTATGCTTAGCCATAGCAACCTGGTCTCTGATGCTTATCTCTCCCAGGGCAATATGACGCTCTTTCCCACTGATGTATTTTATGCAATTCTTCCCATCCACCATGCCTATACCATGATGGCGGTCTTCTTTGAGGCCCTCAGTGTAGGCGCTTCCATTGTGTTTGGAAAGAAGCTTGTGATCAGTCAGGTGCTCAAGGAGCTCAAGGAAGGGGAAGTTACGATGTTCCTCGCTGTCCCGATGCTGTTCAACAAGATGATCGGGGCTCTGATGAGCGGAGTGCGTGAGAAGGGCATTATTCTGTATGGCCTGATCCGTGGCATGATGAGATTCTCTGGTCTGATAAAGAAGGTGTTCGGTGTAAACATCGGTAAGAAGATGTTTGGCTTCCTGCTTAAGAAGCTTTCCTTGGAGAACAACCGCATCTGTATCTCAGGTGGCGGCCCGCTTCCGGCTACAACCTTCAAGATGTTTAACGAATTGGGTATTGATTTCGTACAGGGCTATGGCCTCACCGAGTCCAGTCCCATCACACACCTCAACCCAATATATGCATACATTGAGACCTCTGTTGGTAAGGTAGTACCCCAGACCCAGGTCAAGATTGTCGATCCTGATGTGAATGGCAACGGTATCATCCACATCAAAGGGCCTATGATCATGCAGGGCTACTACAACAACCCCGAAGCTACAGATGAAATATTGAAGGATGGTTGGCTCAATACAGGTGATGTCGGTCACCAGGATGCAAAGGGCTATCTCTACCTTACCGGAAGGGCAAGAAACATCATTGTCACCGATGGAGGTAAGAATGTATTCCCCGAGGAGGTCGAGGACCACTTCCAGTTGTTTGATGAGATTGAGACCATCTGTGTCTGTGGCTACATCACTGACGCCAAGACCAAGAGTGAAGGGATTCGTGCAATTGTCTATCCTGCTGAGAAGTTCACCTCCGCCATGGAGAAAGAACATGGCAAGGATAAGGCTAAAGCTGCCATCCAGAAGCGTATTGAAGCCATCATAAGCGAGGTCAATAAGGAGTTGCAGGCTTACAAGAAGATCACCCGCACTACAGTGGTTGATGAGCCTCTTGAGCTGACTAGCACCAAGAAGATCAAGCGTTTCATAGTTGAGCAGAAGTATAAGGACAAATAATAGGTCTAAAATCAGTACGTAGATTAGTAAAGAGACTATGGATATTCTCTTATACAACCAAGAGCCTCTTCCTTGTTCCAAGCGAACAGAGGAGAGGCTCTTGTTGTAGTATAAGAAATTGCTGAATTTTAGTGCTTCATAGTTGCACAGAACTGCAATGAATAGGTATAGTGGGGATATGAATAGTAGTGTACGTAGTTTCCTGAAGGCTAAGGCCCAGGAACTAAAACCAGTGGTAATGGTTGGAAAGGGTGGACTTGATGATCGGATCATCAAGGCCCTTGACGAATCCCTTGCCAGCCATGAGCTGGTAAAGGTTAAGTTCCAAGCATTCAAGGACGAGAAACGCGAGCTTTCTGAAGAGCTTGCCCTCAAGACAGAGAGTGATCTGGTAACCATCATAGGGTTCATAGCAACCTTTTACCGCCCAGGGGACCAGCACATCATCAACATCCCTAGGGATCTGGTGAATAAGGGCGAATGACCATCCTTCCAAGGATTGTATGGCATCAGGGGAGACTCTGGTGCTTTTTTACTGTCCAAACAAGAAAAATATGTATTTGAAGTAGCATTGTTTAGACTTAAATTAGTTTTGTGGTCGTGTAATCTGGATAGTGCAAAATCACTGTCTGGGAGTATAATGCCCATTCACTACTAACAACAAGCAAACCAGGATTTGTTCAAAACTCTATAGTTAGTATGGATAGGGTGTAGATAGGTTTTCTGGGTTATTGACAAGCTATTCATGAGGGTATACACTG
>CAYXYD010000135.1:0-7313 GCA_964469205.1 uncultured Sphaerochaeta sp.
TGCTCAAGGAAGACTATACTATTGATTACAAGACAATATTGGCAGAGGAACAACTCTACCAACACACCCTATACCTGTTGGTCTGGCCTCTGTCACTCGCCCCTGGCGAGGAGCAGAAGCATACGCTTGGCCTCAGGCTCGAACGCAAATAAGATTGAGGAGTCCCTATGCACTTTCAGAATAAATCACAGTTTGAAGATATGAAAGAAGAAGCCTACACCGTATGGAGGCGGCTTTGACTCCTCCAATCTGCAAGAAAAAATAGCTGAGCTTGAAAAAAAGACGCTTGTTCCAGGATTCTGGGAGGACAAGAGGGGAGCTGAAACACTATACAGCGAACTCAATGGCCTCAAGGACTCCTATTTCCCTTGGAAAGAGATAATCCAAAAAATGGATGATATTGAAGAGCTTATGACCATCTACTCCGACGAGCCTGACAACACCGAAGAACAAGGGGAGATCGACGCCCAGATAGAGGCCCTGACCAAGGAGTATGGCAAACTCAAGCTCAAGACCCTCCTCGATGGGCAGTTCGACAAGAATGACTGTTTCTTGACCATCCATGCAGGCACCGGTGGCACTGAGGCCAGTGACTGGGCAAACATGCTCATGCGCATGTATCTGCGCTACTGCGAACGAAATGGCTTCAAGAGCCAGATCCTGGATTTGCAGGAGGACGAGGGTGGTATCAAGAGTGTCACTATGAAGATTGCCGGACACTACTGCTTTGGATATCTGAAGGGAGAGGCAGGGGTGCACCGTCTGGTACGCATCAGCCCGTTTGACTCACAAAAGAGAAGGCATACCTCTTTCAGCAGTGTCTATGCTTCCCCTGTGATCGACGACACCATTGAGATCGACCTCAAGCCTGATGACTACCGCCTGGACACCTATCGTGCCGGAGGTGCTGGAGGACAGCACGTCAACAAGACTGACAGTGCGGTCAGGATAACTCACTTTGAATCGGGTATTGTTGTCCAGTGTCAGAATGAACGTAGCCAGGGAATGAATAAGGACCTTGCATTCAAGGTGCTCAAGAGCCGTCTCTATGAGTATTATCAGGAAGAGAAGGAAAAAGAGCAGCAAAAGACTGCGATAGCAAAGAAGGAAATTACCTGGGGAAGTCAGATTCGTTCCTATGTATTCCAGCCATACACCATGGTCAAGGACCATAGGACGAGTGAGACCATAGGCAATATTCAGGCAGTCATGGATGGTGCTATCGACCCATTTGTCGAAAGCTTTTTGCGGTGGTCTAAAGAGGAGGCATAGGAGTGCGGATCAGGGTATTCCTGTTGGCTCTGGTAGGTGTGCTTTTGGTATGCCTGCCTTTGTTTGCCGTCGAAGAGACACCCTTTTCTGTGGGCATCTATGCGCTCCAGGACGACTCTGCTTCTCTGCTCCATCTGGTTGAAGAGGCAGGTTCTGTCTATGCCAACCAGTTTCTTATTCCCAGTGTTGCGTACAAGGCAAACTTTGCAAACAAGAAAAATGCAGAAATTGAATTCTCAACCCTAAAGAGGATCACTGCCGCCTATGCCTCAAAATCTGAGAAGGATTTACTAAAGGCCAGAGAGACACCCTCTGATCCTATCACGGACATTTCTGGCCGGCTGGCGATCACGTACGGGCAGATTCCCTATCAGCAGGGGTATGCCTCTCTTTTGCAGAGCTATCCTAATGCGCGATCTTGGTATGCATCCCTTCAGAAGCTCGATGCAATCATACTCTTGAAAAAGAGTAAGCTTGCATCAAATGACCGCCTCAGACTCTACTGGTATGACCTCTATTCTGATACCACCACCCTGATCTTTGACAAGGTGGTGATGCAAAAGGATCCCACGGAGATGCTAGAAGAGATAGGGACAGCCCTGTTGGTCAAGACTGCAGGATTTGAGTATGGCCTGCTCATCTTTGACAACTATAAGTCTTCGGTCGCTATGGAGGCCAATGGTGCATCCCTGCTTATCAAGGAGAGGCAGGAGCTGTTCATCTCTGGCGAGTATACCGTAAGACTCTCTGGAGAAGGATATATCGCAAAAGAGATGAAGGTCAGAGTCCTTCCAAACACCATCACCCACGTTCCAGCATCTTTAGAACGGTCAGAGGGAGGGGATATACACCTTTTTTCCCCTTTGGGAAAGGTGAATTGGTTTGTTGATGGGAGTTTTCTTGACACTACATGTGACCTGAGCATCGGCTCTTCCCAGTTGCCACTCGTTGTTGTTGCCCAGAAAGAGGGATTTGCAAACAAGACCCTCCAGATACAGAGACCTGTCAAAGAGATTGCAGTCACCTTGAAGCCGGAGTGGATGACCAGTTCAGCAATTCTTCAGGATGAGCAAAGGCTCTTTTATAAGAGTTTTCGAAATACTATGCTGTTTTTTGGACTCTATGTGGCCAGCAGCACACTCTCTAGAACGTTCGATGAGGCAAACCCGTTGTGGCAGCCCCTGCAGGTTGCGACAAGTGGCTTTGCCCTTGTCTCCACGTTGCAGACTATAATGAATCTTGCTTCCTATGTCGCTCTTGCGAGCTCTGGCGTACGATAGCAAAGCTTGGAGTTTTATATGAAAAAGAAGTTTGGTGATAGGCTTAAGGCCTTGTTTGGAATAAAGACCTTCAATGAGCAGTTCTTTGAAGATCTTGAGGATTTCCTCATTGAAGGGGACCTCGGGGCGAAGCTTGCCATGGAAATCTCGAGCGAGTTGCGAAAACTGGCAAAAAGTGAAAAGCCCACAACCCAGGAAGATCTCCAGCTCATGGTAAAGGGTTTTCTCGCCTCCAGAGTTCGCGCCTTCCTGCCAGAGTTGGATAAGGATGAGCTGACAGTCTTTCTCATCCTTGGGGTGAATGGTGTCGGCAAGACCACTTCCATCGCTAAGATGGCTCAGATGTACAAGAATCAGGGTTATGAGGTGATGCTTGCAGCAGCAGACACTTTCCGTGCTGCCGCCATCGACCAGCTGGAGGTGCATGCACAGCGTTTGGGATGCCGCTTGGTAAAGCAAAAGAGTGGAAGTGACCCCGGCTCTGTGGTCTATGATGCGATAACATCGGCTAAGGCACGCGGAGAGCAGCTCATCCTCGTCGATACAGCTGGGCGGATGCACAACAAGGAAAACCTGCTTCGCGAGCTCTCCAAGATCGACAAGATCGTACAGGGAAGGGGAGTCGATGCATCCCACTATATGAAATTCCTGGTCATAGACAGCACCACCGGCCAGAACGGCATAAGCCAGGCGGACCTGTTCAATCAGGCGGTCAAGCTCGATGCCCTGATCCTCTCCAAGTATGACTCCCTTGCAAAGGGTGGGGCACTGGTACAGATCGGGGAGAAGTTTGATATCCCCATCGCCTTTGTCGGCACTGGGGAGACCTATGCCGACATGCATCCTTTTGATAAGGATGAGTTCCTCGATAGCCTGGTAGGACTATGAGAAAGGTAGCCCCTCTTCTGCTCCTTCTGATGCTCCTGTTCACCCTGAGTGCAGAACAGGTGGTACTCTCAAACAGCATCGGACAGGATAGGGGTAGGTTTGCACAAGAGGGTGAATATACCCTGAGTATCCAGGGCCGTGATTCCATACTGTACAACGGGGGGGAGCCGGTATGGAAAGAGACCAGGACCCCCTTAGAAGATGGTTTTGAACTCGCTGTTTATCATTTTAATGATGATTCCACCCACTACAGGCGGTATGAGAACAACCGCCTCATCTCCGAAAGTGTGAGGGAAAGGGTTCGCTATTATTACTATGACACTGAAGGGATCCTGGAGAAAACCATGGTCTTGCTTGATGAGAAGATCAACGAAATGGAGCTCTATACCTATGATGCGAATACCAAAAGCCTGAATAGCATCCTCACCATCACACGGGAGGGGAATTCCATCCTGTATTTTGGCGACCTGATAGAACAGCCTTGGTTTTCCTATACGAAGGACGAAACTTTTACAAAAGTAGTCCAGATCTCCCAAAACCTACAGATACAGGAGGTTTGGCAGGGAGATACCCCCATCAAATCAGTGAAGGTAGAGATGCCCCAAGAGGGTGGCATCCGTCTGACAACCACTAAAAAAGGTTTTGAGGAGAGCGAGCTCTACGACGATGCAGCTTTGTTGGTCTTGCGAAGTTCTCCTTCCCTTACCACTGAATTCCGGTATAATGAGGAACGCTCCCTTAGTGAAGCGATAGAGAAAAGTGCCGATGGGCATGTGCGCATCATACGATATGAGGAAGGCCGGGAAGTGTCAGAATCACTGTATCAGAATGATATGCTTGAAAAAGAGATTTCCTATCCCCAAGATAGCTGGAAGGTGGAGACCCTCTATGATAAGGGTCAGCCTTACTGTGATATAACCTATGCTCTCGATGGCAAGCGTGTGCTCTCCATCAGGTACCGGTAGACCCTATGCTGTTATTTCTTGCAAAGCGGTATGCCTTCTCCTCCGAGAACCGGCACAAGGGAGCCAGTGTGCGCATCGCCTTCGGCCTTGCCCTCTGCCTCTTTGCCATTACGATGGTGCTTTCCTTCATGCAGGCACTGCAGGAAAATCAGTTTGAAGATATACGCACCTTCGAATCCTTCGATGTGCAGGCTCCTCTCTCCTATACGGATTTAGAGAAAGGCAATGCCTTGGTCAAGGATCTTGAAAGCTTGCCTCTGGTCGACCATGCCTTCCTGTTTGCTGAGATCCCTGTCTTGGTCCAAGGCAAGGATGACTCTTCCTTGGCAGGTAGGATACGTGCCATTCAGAGTAAGGGAGCTTTCACTGAGGAACTGAACCTCTTCAGGGGAGAGCTCTTCAAGGAAGGCATGCTCACAACTTCCTACATCCATTTCTCTTCCATGCCATTGGGGGAGTCTGTTGAAGTCACCCTCCTGAAGAAAGGGAAACAGGCTACAGTCATCCCCGCTCAGAGAAAGCTGACCATCGGAGGCGTCTATTTTACCTCCATGTATGATTTTGACAGCTCCACTTATCTGACGGATTTGGATACACTCTATTCGCTCAACTCTGATGCACCCCTCTCTGTTGGCATTTTCTCGACTCAGAAGAGTGAAGATGTAGCAAAAGAGATACAAAAGAACTTTCCCCACCTTGAGCCTATCACCTGGAAGGAGGCGAATGCCTCCCTCTACGGGGCGATGCAGTTGGAACAGAGCATGATGACACTTATGTTGCTCTTGATGGTAGCGGTCATCATCATCCATATACGCAACAGCTCAAGACGTCTCTTGCTTGCGAAGCAGCGCGAGATAGCGATGCTGCGCTCGATGGGACTGGAGAAGAATAAGGTACAGCAGATATTTGTGCTGCAGGCTTTGATCGTCGCCTCTGTCGGGGCGTTGGGAGGGGTGCTCCTTTCCCTTCTAGGCTTGCTGATCTACCCAAACTTCTCCCTACTGGTCTATAGTTCCCTGGGAGTGCATCTGAACCTTACCATCAACTTTCTTGACCTTTTCCTTCTGGTCGTAGCAATACTCTGTTTCAGTGGCTTTGCCTCCTATGTAGGCACGCGCCGTATCCTGAAAGCAGATATTATGGAGATGTTTGCCCATGATGAAGTCCAATGAGATACTCTCCCTCAAGGGAGTCAGCAAGAGTTTTCCAGCCACAGCACGTGGGGGTGAACCAATTGAGATCCTCGATTTGATAGACCTTGAGCTGTTCCCTGCAACAAGCATAGCCATTACCGGAAAGAGCGGTTCTGGTAAGAGCACGTTGCTTCAGATAAGTGCAGGCCTACTCTCCAGTGAAAAGGGAGAGGTGCTCTTTGACGGTAAAATGCTCAATAAGCTCAATGATACCCAACTGAGTAGGATCCGAAGCAACTCGATGGGTTTCATCTTCCAAAGCAGTCTCTTGCTTGATGATTTCACTGCCCTGGAGAATGTAAGCGTCCCTGCCATGATCATGGGAGTGGGGGAGAGGGAAGCTAGGGCAAAGGCACTGCACCTCTTGGAAAGTGTAGGCCTCAGTGATCGTCTGGACCATAAGAGTGACCAGCTTTCCGGTGGTGAGAGACAGAGGGTAGCCATAGCAAGGGCCTTGGTGAATGAGCCTCTAATCCTGTTTGCCGATGAGCCTACCGGTTCCTTGGATGAGCGCAATGCCTCTTTCATTGAAGATATGCTTTTTAAGCTAGTCGCCGAGAAACAGGTTGCCCTGATGCTCATCACCCACAATACTCCCTTTGCATCAAGGTGTGACACCGTCTATAGACTCCATAACCGCAAAGTGGAGGTCATCCGGTGAGGCCAAAGCTCGCACTCATGCTCATTGCCCGAAAGCTGGGTATCAAAAGTAGCGCTGCTGCAAAAAGAAGGATTCTTTTTAATGTGCTGCTTATTACTGTGGTGGTTGCCGCCCTTGTCTTTGCCCAGCTTTTTGTCGTTTCCATGAGCCGCGGGATAGCCAACAAGTACGCCTTGCTGGGCAATGGACACCTACAGGTACATGATGCGGCAGACACTACCATTCCAGAGCATGAGAATATTGTCGATGTGCAGATGGTTGCCCAGACCTACTCCTTGATCTACAGCCCTTCCAAGAACCTTATGGTGCGTCTCAAAGGGGTAAAGGGCTCCTACTTTAACGACCTGCGCCTGACAGAACTGACCTTTTTGGATACTCCTCTCGATACCAAAGGATCCTCCTTGCCCCAGGTCCTGCTCAGCAGGAGCGTCGCAGAAAAGCTTGCGGTAGGCCAAGGTGATAGGGTTGCCCTGATGATGATCAGCAACAGCAGCTTGCGCCCCCAGCTCTGCATTGTGGGCAACCTCTATGATTCTGGATATAAGGAACTGGATGAGAACCTCATCTTCTGTGACTTTTCTCTTATGGAGAAGCTCTTCTCCTCCAAGGCCGATACCTATTATGAGATCTTGGTCTCTGATAATGAGCTTTCTGAAGTTCGCTCTTCCCTAGAGAGTGAAGGTTTGCAGGTCACCTCCTGGGATCAGGAGAACTATGCAGTGGCGACAAACCTTGAGACGAGCCGCCAGGCAGTGCTTGGTGTCATGATCGTCGTGGCGATCCTGTGTGGCTACTTCATCAGTGAGCTGAGTCGGGAACTGATCGAAGACGACAAGAGCCGTATAGCCCTCCTGAAACTGCTTGGAGCTGGAAATTCTCTTATCAGGGGAGTCTACTTCTCCACAGTCATGCTGGTTACCTTCCTCTCCATACTCTTTGGAACTGCAGTAGGTGTCCTTTTGGGGCTCAATTTGGGCTCGATGCTCTCCTTCCTTGCACAGAAGTCTATTCCAGCCCTCTCATTCTATCTTTTGGATTTCTCTGTGATAGTCCC
>CAYXYD010000136.1:0-1112 GCA_964469205.1 uncultured Sphaerochaeta sp.
GGGATGTTGATGAGGCGAAAGGCCTGCCTCTTAATGAAATTTATCGGGTAGTTGACGGCCTTTCCCTCAAACCTTTTGAAAAGTCCTGGCCCCATTTAGTGCTTAAAACTGGGGAGCCACTCCATTATGACAATAAAGAAGTAAAGCTTATCAATAAGAATGGGACGCTGATCTCCATTGAAGACATGGTCTCCCCCATTCTTGATGAAGAGGGAAATGTGACAGGGGCTGTTCTCATTTTTGTTGACGGTACAGAGAAACGGTTACAAAAAGATGAGCTCTTATACCTCAGCACCCATGATGGTCTTACCGGCCTCTTGAACCGCCAGGCCTTCTACGCAAAATTGCAGGAATTTGATGTTCCCAAGCATTATCCCTTGACTCTTATGCTCTTGGATATCAATGGTTTGAAGCTTATCAACGAAGCATATGGGCATGCAACAGGAGACTCCCTCCTTAACGAGATAGCTATCATACTGCAGTGTCCATGGCATGCGGGTCAGATGGTGGGTAGAGTCGATGGGGATGAGTTTGCCATCTTTTTCCCTAACGCAACTGAAGAGACACTAAACCAGGTCACCCAAGAGATACAAGATGCTTTGTCTGAGCAAGCATTTGTAGGGTATGCCCTTTTCATTTCCATAGGGTATGCAAAGAAAGAGTATGTCCAAACCTCCATTGAGGAATTGCATAAACGAGCCGAAGATGATCTTTTCCGTAACAAGTTTGTGGAGAATCAGAGTGCACGTCTGAAAATGGTTGATCTTCTCTTGCAGTCCCTCTTTAAAAAAAGCACCAGAGAGATGGAACATAGTAAACGAGTCGGCCTATTGGCAAAGCGATTTGGCCTATACCTCGGTCTCCCTAAGCAAGAGGTAGAAGCTCTGCATACCGTTGGTGTCATGCATGATATTGGCAAGATTGCCATAGCTACTAGGATACTCAACAAGCAAAGCAAACTGGATGATGATGAGTGGAGAGAGATCAAGCGCCACCCTGAGATTGGGTTCAATATCCTCAGTTCGGTCAACCAGTA
Organism: uncultured Sphaerochaeta sp.; assembly: GCA_964469205.1. Classification (GTDB taxonomy): domain Bacteria; phylum Spirochaetota; class Spirochaetia; order Sphaerochaetales; family Sphaerochaetaceae; genus Sphaerochaeta. The sequence continues at coordinate 1,037 of CAYXYD010000136.1, forward strand.
TGCCCCTATCGCCGACCAGGTGCTATCCCAACCAGATTGCAGGGGAATTGATCCCCTTCTACTCCCGGATCCTAGC
>CAYXYD010000136.1:1212-7301 GCA_964469205.1 uncultured Sphaerochaeta sp.
GCTATCCCAACCAGATTGCAGGGGAATTGATCCCCTTCTACTCCCGGATCCTAGCCTTGTGTGACTCTTTTGATGCCATGACAAACTATAGGACGTATAGGTCAAAGGTCTCAGCACAAGAAACTCTGGATGAGATCAAGCGTTGCAGCAATACCCAGTTTGATCCCACCCTTGCTGCTCAGTTTATAGAGATGATACGAAAAGAGTCCTGAAATATACGGTGAAAAGACCAAACAGGGTAAACAGATTTCTGTTGTAGTAAGAATTGTTTGGAGAAAAGTAGATTCTTCGCTCTGTATAGTATTTGGACCCTAATTCTTTTCATCAGAACCAAGAAAATGAAGTGACCTGCCATAGTGTAAAATCGTGGATTCACCAGTACAAGACTGGCTACCACATACACTAGGAGGTCACTTCAATTAAAAGTATAAAGCATCATATCCGATTTGTCTAGGTTGCATTTTTTGTCTGTCACTACTGTCTTTCCTGATTGCCTGTTGTTTAGATCAAAGCCAAATCGATTAGTTACCTAGAAACATTTTTCTTTCAAGAAAGAAGGGACAGAGGGACAGGAAGTTTACTAACAACAGCGTATATTTCTCCATGACAGAAATAAAGTGTGCTATGATAGTTCTGATGGCACATATTTTGATCTTGTGTGCTGTGCAGTGCTTTGCTGGTCTGTTTTCAGACCAAGAATATGCATAGCTTGGGGTAGAAAGGCATTTGTGAAAGAGTAAACAAGACTCAATCCGAACGTTGAACTCCAGGTACCGATAGGAAAATACTATTTTGATGTATTTTAAAATGGATTAGTAAAAGGGGAGTTAGAAATGAAAAGAACTATGAGAATCGTTAGTATTGTCACCAGTTTTCTCTTGGTGGGAAGCATGCTCTTTGCTGCTGGAGCCCAAGAGAAGGCTCCTAAAGAAGCATCAACGGTAATGGAAGAGAAAGTATCCATGTATGCAAGCATCACGGCCATCGAGCCAATCCTTGTAGCATTCCAGGAAGACACTGGTATTGTAGCTGAGAATACCCGGCTCTCCACATCGAAATTTATTTCAACAGTGCTTACAGAGTTCCAAGCAGGCAAACTGGTCGCTGATGTCTTGCAGGCACCACTTCCTGTGTTGGAAATTCTAAAATCTTATGGGGTTATTGAAGACTACTTCTCCCCTGCAGCTCAATCCTATCCTGAATGGACCAGAAACAATAAAGGTATCTATCAGTTTGGTATCGAGTATGTTGCTTTGATATATAATACTGAGTTAGTCAGTCCCTCTGATGTTCCCAAACGCTATGAAGATATCACTCATCCTAAATGGAAGAACAAGATAGTCATGGCCAACCCAGGTAACCATGCCACAACCATCTCTTGGTTGGTAGGATTGAAGGAAAATAACGTATTCGGGTCAGATGCGAAATGGATGGATTTTGTAAAGGGTCTTGCTGCAAACAATCCCATGTTCGTAGCCTCCTTTGGACCTACTCCAGCCCCAATTGAGAGTGGAGAGAAACTTATCGGTATCTCCATGCCCAAAAATATCATCACCAAAGCACCGGCTCCACTGGCATGGGCCCAGGTTGAGCAACCGCTTTTCGGTTCTCCCAGAGCCATAGGCATCACTACCTCTGCCCCTCATCCTAATGCTGCAGCAGCATTTATGGAGTTCTGGCTTTCTGACAAGGCCATGAAACTACTTGCAGAAAAAGTTGGCGAGTATGTACTTACTCCTGGAGTTTTTCCTCCTATCGATGGTATTGACAAAGCAACTGTAATCCCTGTTCGAGATCTTTCTGATGATGAAATAATGGAATGGGGTGCTGAATTTGAAAAAATCTTTGCACTGTAAGAAATAACAACATAGTAGGGGACGTTTTTCATGGAAATTCAAATTCGAGGACTAAAAAAGTATTACTATTCTGAGGGAAAGAACATCAAGGCACTTGATGACGTGAATCTGACGATTCCTGCCAATAAGATCTTCACCCTCCTCGGACCAAGCGGATGTGGAAAAACTACACTTCTGAGAAGTATCGTAGGGCTGGAGACCCCTGATGAAGGGGAGATAACCATCGGCGATACGGTTGTGTGGTCTAGTGAAAAAAACATATACGTACCGACCGAGAAGAGAGGGCTGGGAATGGTTTTCCAGACCTATGCCATTTGGCCCCACATGAATGTATTCAACAATGTAGCCTATCCTTTGCAGAACCAGGGCATGCCCAAGGCTGAAATTGAGGAAAGGGTACGTGAGACCTTGAGTTTTGTACAGTTGGAAGGATTTGAGAAACGTCCTGCTACCAAGCTTTCCGGTGGGCAGCAGCAGCGGGTGGCCCTTGCAAGGGCCCTCGTTGCACAGCCCAAAGTCATCCTCTTCGATGAGCCTCTCTCCAACTTGGATGCGAAGCTCCGTGAGGAAACCCGTAAGGAGTTGCGTTCGTTCCTGACCGAACTGCAAATTACTGCTGTCTATGTCACCCACGACAGGGTAGAGGCTCTCTCCCTGTCCGATTCCATCGGAGTGATGCGTGCAGGGAAGATTGTGGAGATTGGTGCACCTAAGAAGATCTACTTCAATTCAGAGCACGAGTTTGTTGCTGACTTCATCGGCAGATCCAACCTTATTCCTGCTACGGTGAAAGAGCAGAAGGATGCATTTACCAGAGTAGAAACATCCTTGGGCGAGTTCATTTGCAAGGAGAGAAATTATCTTGTCGAAAGTGACCTCACCCTCTGTATCAGGCCTGAATTCATTGACTTTGCAACAGCAGGTGAAAAAGAACAAAAAAATACTCTTACAGGCGTGATGGAGACCATGGTATTTGTCGGGGAGGTGTATGAAAGTGAGATCCGGGTGGACGATGTGCTGTTTATGGCCAAAGTTGATCCTGAGACAACCCTAGAAGTAGGAGATCCTGTTACATTCTCCGTCAAACCGGAACACTGTCTTCTGGTTTCTGAATAGGGGATGGTGAAATGGTAAAGCGCCAAACCCAACTGACCTATCTGCTTATTGTGATTCTCGCCCTGCTTACCCTAAGTCCAGTGGTAATGCTTGTTATCGGCAGTTTCTCCAAAGGACTGAATACCTTTGGTGATTTTACTGTTTCAAAGTATGTCTCAGTCTATACCGATCCTGGGTTTTATGCTGTATTGGGCAATACTCTGTTGTTTGTAGTATTTTCAGCCTTGTTCTCTACAGTTCTTGCCTTGTTTCTTGCCTATCTGAACAACAGGACCAACATACCTGGTAAGTTTATGTTCAAAGTAATCTCTGTAGTTCCTATGATGATCCCCCACGTGCTCTTTGCGGTAAGCTGGGCACTGTTGATGAATCCTTCAAATGGAATTCTCAATCTTGTGATTATGAACATCTTCAATCTGGACCAAGGTCCGTTCAACATCTACTCCATTAGGGGGATGATTATGGTGGAGGGCCTCTTGGACCTTCCCATCGCATACCTGATCATAGCACCTGCAATGGCTTCCTTTGATATCTCCCTTGAGGAGTCATCAAGGGTTTTTGGGGCTGGCAATATGAAGACGCTGTTCCGTATCACCTTACCGGTGTTACGGCCTGCTATCCTATCTGCCTTCATCCTTTGTATTGTTAGAAGTTTGGCCTCCTTTGCAGTACCCTCTGTTCTGGGTATGCCTAGTAGGACCTACGTGTTGGCAACATACATCTATCGCATTGTTTCTACAGGGTTTATTGCTGACTACGGAAAGGCCGCGGCAGTGGGTATGAGCATCCTGGTGCTCTCCATCTCCCTAATCTATGTTTATCGGTATATGACCCGCTCCAGTGAGAAATACGTAACTGTCTCCAGTCGTGGATTCAAGCCTGTGGTCATCGAGCTTAAGAAGGCAAGGATTCCCCTATTTGTCATCCTCCTTCTCTTTTCCTTTATCCTGATCATGCTTCCCACACTGGTTTTGCTCTATACCTCGTTTGTTCCCTATTCCATGGTGCCCAGTGTGAAGGCATTTGCAATGATGAACCTCGACCATTGGAAGGATGTGCTCCACGATCCCATCTCTCTCAGTTCGCTGAAGAATAGCCTGTTCCTCTGTATTGTTGGTGCTTCCTTGGGAACGGTGCTCTCAATATTCATCTCCTATGTAATTGTTAAGGTGAAGACGAAGGCCTCAGGTATTTTGGAGTCGTTGAGTTTTCTTTCCTTCTCTTTCCCGGGTATCGTAATCGGAATCGGGTTCATGTGGTTCTTTGTACGGACCCCTCTCTATGCGACAATATGGGCCCTACTTATAGGATATATCGCTACCTACCTTCCCTATGGCATTAGGCCGATGACCAGCGCCTTCATCCAGATCCATAGTCACTTGGAAGAGTCTTCCACTGTCTGTGGAGCATCCTTTCTCACCACCATACGGCGCATAGTTGCCCCGTTGTTGGTTCCTGGCATTGTCTCAGGTTGGATTCTCATGGCAACGATGTTCTTTAGGGAACTCTCACTCTCTATAGTCCTCTCAAGACCTGGGACGGAGACTATGGCCGTGCAGATCCTCAAGTTCAGTGATGATGGGTTCTGGGGGAAGCTATCTGCTTTGGGTATTATCATGATCGTCATCTCAATTCTCTTGGTTGTCACTGCGAACTTGGTAGGGAATCACTTCAAGCCAGAAACAAACTAAGATCAGAAAGCAGTCTTGCTATCAGCGTATTTATTAGGATAGGCCTTGCATCCCCAGATAGGGAATCAAGGCCTATACTTTATATGTAACTATATTCTATAAAAAGATTTAAAATTTATTAACCAATGTAATTTTGCATACTCTTTTCTTGTGTTGTCCTGTATGTGGTAGTACACTTAGATATCACACAAAAGGATGAATCGAAATAACAGTTCGATTCGAATTCAGGAGGAAACGATGAGAAAACGTGGTTTGAAACTATTTGTTCTGGTCATGATGGTCCTCTCGCTTTCGTTGGGTATACTCTTTGCCCAGCCCTTGCCGGAAACTCAAAATCTGACCATTCTCGCAACAACTGATCTTCATAGTAATGTATGGGGATTCAGTTATGAGAATGACAAGGAGAGCAAAAACGATGGTATGGCAAGGGTGGCCACCTACATTGCTGAGGTCCGTTCCCAAGAACCTCATGTCATTCTAGTAGACAATGGTGATGTCCTGCAGGGTAACATCATGACTGATGACATCTACAACAAGCAGGAAGGTCCACACCCGGTGATAAGGGCCATGAACCTGTTGCAGTATGACTCCCTTACCTTGGGAAACCATGAGTTCAACTTTGGGGAAAAACTCATCAAGAGGGTGCAGACCCTCTCTGACTTCCCAGTCCTTGCTGCTAACATGGCACGAGTCGATGGCACTATGGCAGCCCTGCCGTACACCATCGTAGAACGGGGCGACCTCAAGATTGGTATCATCGGCCTGACAAATCCCAATGCCCCCCGTTGGGATGGGGACAAGACTGACCCATTCGTATTTGCCGCTGTAGGCCCAGCCTGTAGAAGGGTAGTGGACATCCTCAAGGACAAGGTTGATATCCTTATCGCCGTAGCCCATGTGGGAATCTATCCTGAATATGATGAAGAGGGTGGCAGTGATGGTGGAAACGCTATCCTGGAACTCTGCCCTGAACTTGATGCTCTCATCGTAGGGCACGCCCACAATACCTACAATACCATCCATGGTGATACTGTTGTCGGTGGGGCCAGAAACTTTGGTAAGGAAGTTATCCGCATCGACCTTGGCGTTGATAAGGACAAGCGTGTAATCTCCCGCAAGATCGAGATTGTCAAAATGGATAATTACGAACCAAGTGATCTGATCCGTAAGGATCGCTTCATCATGGAAGCTCATCAGAAAACCCGTGACTTCATCTCCGGTGGGGCACCTACAGCCGATGGCAAACCCGGTGGTGGTATCTTCGGTAAAGCTTCTGTTGATTTCCAGCCCAAGAATGAGATCATGGGAATTCCAGAAGGCAAGCTACGTGATACTGCTGTCATGGATCTGATCAACTCAGTCCAGCTGGCTAATTCAGGTGCTGATGTCTCTGCCGCTGCCCTGTTCTCAGACACCAGCGACATCC
>CAYXYD010000137.1:0-7069 GCA_964469205.1 uncultured Sphaerochaeta sp.
AACCCAAACTGCTCATCATGGACGAACCCTTTGCCAACCTCGATTATCCCTCGGTGGTGCAGGTTTTGAAGACACTGCTCCAGCTAAAGAGCGAAGGCCATACCATAGTCCTCGTCAGCCATGAAGTGGAGAAGATCCTTGCCTACACTGATGATGTCATCATCCTCAGCGGTGGCAAGGTAGCGGCACAAGGCCCTCCTTCCTCTGTACGATCATTGTTTTCTAAACATGGAGTCTATCTTCCAACGGATATTCCCCTAGAGGAACTGACATGGCTGAAGCCCTAATCTTCCACTACAGGGAACAGAGGGCCTTCCTCAACCGATGTAATCCCCTTATAAAGCTTGTGAGTATCCTTGCCATACTCATTCCCTTAGCAAGGGCTTCTTTTTCAGTGACAGTGGCCCTACTCATCCCCTTGATTTTTCTAGCCATTACCCAAAACCTACCACTCTACCGCTATGGCAAGGAGCTTCGCTTCTTCTTTGTCATGACACTGCTGATAGGCATCACCGAATATTTTGCAACCAGATTGCTGCTACCCTCTCTTACTGCCTGCCTGAGGTTCCTGACCATCATACTCAGCGGTATGCTTCTCGCTGATTCAACAGCCCCCGATGACCTAGCCCGCTCCTTGGGAAGCGTGCTGGACAGGCTCCCCTTTGTAGACGGATGGGCGATAGCGAGCTCCATCGAGCTGACGCTCTCCATGATCCCACTCATTTTCGATGTTACAGAGCAGGTAACCACTGCAAGAAAGGCCAGGATGGAGAAAAACCGCCATCCTATAAGGAATATTACTTCCGTGGCAGCAAGTATCTTCTCCTTGCTATTGGACCGATCAGAGGAGCTTACCTGGGCACTGGAAGCACGATCCTTCGATCCCAGCAGGAAAAGAAGGACGCTACCTTACACCAAGGATGACCTCTACCTTGGAGTAGTGGTCATCCTAATGGTTTGTTCCTTATTTTTCTTGCTTCCCATGTTCCCTTCTATTTTCTAGATGTAGAAATTTGCTTCCCTTACGTTCCATTCTTCCTGTAGTATCACTGGCATAGGAGGCAGCATGCAAACCAAAGAGGAACTTCGCTCATCACTCAAACAGCAAACCAAACAGTTTGCCCCCTCCTCCTTCATCCTCGAAGATAGAGCCAGCGTAGATGCCTTGCTACAAAGCCCAGCCTATACAAGATGCACCACGCTCTTTGCCTTTTCCCCTTTGCGCAGTGAAGTCGACATATCCCTTGCCCTTGAGGATGCCCTCAAGCACAAGAAGCTTGCCCTTCCCCGTTGTGCTGGTGATACTTTGGAGTTTGTCTTTGTTATTGGAAATTGGAACAATGGAGTAAGGCCATCAGAGCTGGGGGTGCTGGAGCCTCCAGGAGGCAATGTTGCCATCCCTGATGAGTATTCTCTCATACTCGCCCCTGCAATGGCCTACACCACCCTAGGCTCACGTCTGGGAAGAGGAAAAGGGTACTACGACAGGTATCTTAGCCAATTTACCACTATACCCACTATGGGCATATGTAGAAGCTACCAATTATTGGATGCTCTCCCAACGGAGAGTTGGGATATGAGGGTGAGAAGCGTGTTGTGTAACGGAGTATTTTACTAAATCTGATTCTTATCGGACCTAATTCTTACCGAACCAGACAAATTCCTGTCTTTCCATCATCGTGAAAAACTTATGGCAGTGATCATCTATCTGGCTATCCTTGAGGGAGAGCAGATGTTCTCGCATAGTTTCGCTACGCACACTGCGCAGGATGGCGCTTAGGGAGCGCAAGTACTCCAACTGTATGGCAGGCGAACTCGCGATGACAAACAAAAGATGGACGGGCATCCCGTCGTCAGAGCCAAATTCAATACCTTCACTACTGATGCCCAAAGCGATATGCACCTCGTCAATGCCTAGAATCTTTCCATGGGCTATAGCAACGCCATGACCAATTCCGGTGCTTTGGATACGTTCACGTCGAAGCACGCCTCGTTTGAAGCGTTCCACATCAGGTAAGGTCTGAAATATTGAGCAAGTATCTATCACTTCCAGAAGCGCCTTTGTCTTGTCGGTCGCTTGTAGCTGACAGATTACCGATTGGCAATCATTGAGTATATCCACACTATCACTATACACAATGGAAAGAACAGTTTCAAGGTAGGGTATCCCTAGGAACACTAGAGACACCCACCTAACAACTTGTTATTTGGTCAACAGATACTCGTTCATCGCCTTCGCTGCCTTACGCCCTTGGCCCATAGCCAAAATAACAGTAGCAGCACCAAGAACGATATCACCACCTGCATAGACACCCTGGAGGGTTGTCTCACAGGTAGCTTCATCGACGATGAAGTTACCCTTGCGGTTCACCTCGATCCCATCAGTGGTAGCCTTGATGAGAGGATTACTGGCGTTACCGATGGCGATGATGACCGTATCATAGGCAAATATCTTCTCAGTACCGGCAATCTCGATGGGGGAACGACGGCCTGAAGCATCAGGTTCGCCAAGCTCACACTTGATAAGCTCGACACCATTGACCCTTCCCTTGTCATTGGCTGTGATCTGCAGAGGAGAGTGCAGGTAGAGGAACTTGATGCCCTCTTCCTTGGCATGAGCCACCTCTTCCCTACGGGCAGGCATTTCAACCTCGCTACGTCGATAGACAACAGTGACCTCTTCAGCACCCAACCTCTTGGCGGTACGGGCAGCATCCATGGCGACGTTTCCTCCGCCAAAGACAGCAACCTTTGTAGAATCAAACATAGGAGTCAGAGCTTCACCAACAGCATAGGCCTTCATGAGGTTACTGCGGGTAAGGTATTCATTAGCTGAAAACACCCCGACATAGTTCTCACCATCGATTCCCATAAATTTGGGAAGGCCGGCACCAGAGCCTACAAATACGGCACTAAAACCATCCTTACCCATAAGGTCGCTGATCTTCCGCGTCTTTCCCACCAGGTAGTTGCGCCTGATGGTAACCCCCATATCCTTGAGGGTCTGCAATTCATGTTCCACAATCTTCTTAGGAAGACGGAACTCAGGAATTCCATAGACCAATACGCCACCGGCCTTGTGCAGGGCCTCGAACATCACCACAGTATGGCCTTCGCGTCGGAGATCCATGGAAGCTGAGATGCTCGCAGGGCCTGACCCGACGACAGCAACCTTCTTGCCAGTCTCAGGGGCAACCTTGGGCATGACCTCGCAAACATGCTCGCGGGCATAGTCCGAAACATAGCGTTCGATCCTACCAATGGATACAGACTGCTCCACATCCTTGAGGACCTTGCCCACTGTGCAATAGAGCTGGCACTGGCTCTCCTGTGGACAGACACGACCACAGATTGCAGGCAGGGAGCTACTCTCCTTGATGATGGAGAGAGCCTTGCCATGTTCGCCCTTGGCCGCCTCAGCAATAAAGGCGGGAATATCAATACCTACGGGACAGCCTTTGATGCAGGGTTTGTTCTTGCACTGCAGACAGCGCAAAGCTTCGGCCCTGACCTGGTTTTCGGTGTACCCGATGGAAACCTCTTGCATATTGGTTACCCTGACTTTGGGATCTTGGGTAGGCATCTCCTGCAAAGGGATATGAGCCCTTTCCTTGGGAGAAATATCCTTGCCTTCATACTCCTGTAAAACAGCCTGGGCCTTCTTATCTAGTTCTTCTATCGAAACATGCATAGCTTACGCATCTCCTTCTTCAATGTGCAATCCAATGTGGCAACGGCGATGAGCCTTCTCTTCCTGGGGCTTATAGGTCCCAAGACGTAGCAACAGGTTATCCCAGTCGACCAAGTGACCATCGAACTCAGGTCCGTCGACACAGGCAAACTTGGTCACCCCACCAATGTTGACCCTGCAACCACCACACATGCCAGTTCCATCGATCATGATGGTGTTCAAGGAGACGATGGTATGGATGCCAAAAGGCTTTGTGGTAAGGGCTGCAAACTTCATCATGATGGGAGGTCCGATAATGACGACACAATCGGGCTTCCAAGTCTCACACAACTCCTTCAGGGGTTCTGTGACCAGGGCCTTGCGTCCATAGGAGCCGTCATCAGTAACGACGATGACCTCATTGGCAACAGCCTTCATCTCATCTTCCATGATAAGCAGGCTTTCATTGCGTGCACCCATGATGACCTTCACTTCGTTTCCGGCCTGCTTCATGCCCTGTACAATGGGGAACAAGGGAGCGACTCCGATGCCTCCCCCTACACAGACAACTTTGCCATACTTCCTAATATCAGTGGGCTTGCCCAAAGGACCAAGCAGGTTCTCAATCTTATCGCCGACCTCAAGGGTTGCAAGTTGGTGGGTGGTCTCACCCACAGCCTGAAAGATGAGGGTAATGGAACCCTCTTCTACATTTGCGTCGGCAATGGTAAGAGGGATCCTCTCACCAAAGTCTCCACCCATCTGCAAGATGATAAACTGCCCCGGTTTTCTTGCCTCAGCTATTTCAGGAGCATGAATGCTCATCCTGAATACTTCCTGGGAGAGCCTCTGCTTCGATAGAATCTTATTCATGCGTAACTCCTCGGTCAAATCTTTGCATATCTAGCTCGTATCATAGCCGAAAAGTCCAGCGTTGAAAACCTTCGCTTGAGTTTTTACGCTACGAGAATTTATGCTTCTAGACAAATTATCTGATACGTTGCCTAAAATAAAAGAAGAAAGACCTCCAGATAGAAAACACCCCTCACAAAACGCTTGTCCAAGGGGGTATCTGTAGGGCAAACTATGCAAGGAGGAAGAACAATGATCAGAAAATACAACGAAATGCCGACAACAGAGAAACAGCACTTACGAGGGGGTACTGGTTCCACCATATTCAAATCCCTCGCCGAAGAAGGAAGTGTACAGCACTGTCGCCTATTCAGTGAGATAACACTGGAAAAAGGGAGCTCCATCGGAGAGCACGACCATGTGAAAGAGACCGAGTACTACTGGATCACCGAAGGTGAGGGCATCGTCACCGAAGCCGACGGAGAAAAGAAAGTAACAAAGGGCGACCTGGTAGTCACCGGAGGGGGAGCAAGCCATGCCATCCGTAATGAACAGGAAGCACCTCTGAAGTTTGCAGCCATCATCATTCTCGACTTACAAGAACAAAAAAAGAAGTATGACTAAGAGTTAGAACGAGAAAAGAAAAAGAAAGAAACCAATGTAACCTATCTTCACAACAAGACAGCCTGGAAAATTCCAGGCTGTCTTGCGTGCAAGGTATATTGAATTATTGTTATCGGAATATCTCTCTAGTTTCGATTACACTAGAGTCTTCTCGCCTTAGTTGCTCTTAATCTTCACTTCGATGCTCTTGGGCTGCACCTCAGCCTTCTTAGGCAGTGTTATGCTCAGAACACCATCAGAGAACTCACCTTCGATGGAAGACTCGTCAATATCCTCAGGCAGACTGAAAGAACGCTCAAATGCGCGGTAGTAGCGTTCGCGTACCAAGGATTTCGACGTTTGGTCCTTGCTCTCCTCAGGATTGCTCTGCTTGGCAGAACTGAGCTTGAGCACGTGCTTATCGACATTGACCTCGACTTCCTTCTGGGTATAGCCAGCAAGTTCAGCTTCGATCACATAGGCCTTATCTGTCTCAACTACATCGACAGGGGGAATCTTATTGGATGTGCCCCAGTCAGACCACAGGTCATTGAAGAGGGAGTGGTAGTTTGCTACAGGGCTGTTGTGATTATAATTTACATAATATTTCATGATGACACCTCCATGTATGCTTTGTGTTGTATGTATGCCTTCTCGGCTTGTACAAACATATATGCACAGAGCGTGCCAACTTCACTAAAGAAGCATAGTAATCCTAGGAATCAAGGGTTTGAACGTCATATTACTATTTTTATGATAAGATTTTACCTTGTAAGCATGCTTACCATTTCAGACATCTCTAAAACGCTACAAAGCGAAAGAGATTCTCTAGGAAAGCACCCAGAATGACCCGATTCCAATAAACAGACACCCTTACGAGTCATTTTGACTCACCTATCATATATGGGGGGATTATCACGGGCAATTGTGTCCCAATGGCAAGTAAAATAAGGCTTTTGACAGTCTGAGAGGGAAAATTGACATAACAACAAAGAACAGCACAAGCCCTCCCTGAGGAAGGATTGTGCTGCTTATGCCAGAATTTTCAACTTTCAAAATATACTATGAGATGGAGCTATTTATTGTACTGTGAAGCAAGCTTAGTCATAAAGCCCTCAAGAACTTTCTGGCTAATATGCCTCGGATTCGATACATTGATTTCTATTGCTATTTGCATAGCCTTTTTCCTAGAAATCCCGCCTATTTTTGTTAGTTCCAGAACAAGTTCTAATCCCCAGAGAATAAGAACACTCGAGTTTTCACATTGCAATCTCAGATTCTTATCATTGGTTACACAAGTCAAGTTTTTGCGCTTAGCTGTTAAGAAACACAAATTATCCTGAAAAGAGGTTGGCCCTATCATATCTGCCGCTGAAAAAACATCTTCAATCTCCACATCAATGGGTAGCAGTCCAAGGTCTTCCAGCTCTTCAATAGAATCGATGCAATCAACTTCTTCAAGGATTGCAGTGGCAACATAGATAGGTCCAATATAAGAGGATATCAGCCCGAATAAATCCGGTTCTCCATTCATGTAATCTATAAGGACGCAAGCATCCATTATCATAAAACGGGCCGGATTATCCACTCTCACCCTAGATCCTCCCACTCCGTAGCCAGTTTCATCATCTGTTGGGTTGATATGCTCATAATCTCAGCTGCTTTGGAGATAGATATGTTCTCTTCTTCAAGAGCCCTACGAACAAGACGCCCCAAACGATCGGCAGAAAAGTCAAAGGGTTTCAGCCCAAAGGGCTCTGAGCCCTCCATGCAGGGTTCCTCCTTGAAAGAGAGCTTTTTTTTATATTGCTCTTCATACAACTGCTGAAAACGTATCCAGATACTATCATCAACAACCCCCTTCTGCTTGAGACGATAGAGAACAGTTTTGTAGCTCACCCTGAAAATGGTCTTTATCTTCATCACACGATCGACAAAAGGCAT
>CAYXYD010000138.1:0-7049 GCA_964469205.1 uncultured Sphaerochaeta sp.
TGATTCATCCCAGCCCCTTAAGAGAACTGGGATTTCTCAGCCGAGTGGTTAAAAAGCTATCTTCGTTAAGGGAATATATATCGGTTGCTGATAGTATTTAGATGTATGTCCCGTAGAGGCTATTTCCCAAAATAGGATACGATTTGAAATCACAGGTCGTTGGAGGGGGCATGACAATGCCCCCTTTTCTCATGAAAAGAAATTGTCAAACTGTAACGTTTACTCGTTAGGGTGCTGGAACCTTCTCAGGCTGGATAATATCGTCGATCGATTCAAGCTCTATTCCCATCTTTGTGCACATCGTGCTCACCTTCTTCGTGACCTTTGCAGAATACCATTTCCCATCAACCTTGTTTGCCTGTATCTTGCACATCCCTTGGATGAAGTCATCCAGGGAGATGCCCTTGGTCATCCCCATATTTGCTATCGAATCCATCACATCGACGGCCAACGTCATGCACAGCTGGTTTAGGAACAGCCAGGCCTCCATGGAGTAGTTGCTGCGCATGTAGCTGGCATTGAAATCCAGGGTGCAGTCGAAGGTCTTGAAGAACTGTTCGATGGCCTGTCTCTGCTTATAGATGCAATACACCTGTTCCGATGTCAGCTCCACCCTGTTGGTCCTGATCGATATGGTGCCCATCTCCGTCTTGTCTGAAATCTCTTCTGAAAGAGTACAGGGGACCAGGGAGGCAAGCTCCTCATCTATGAGCTTGCCCTTATGCTTTTCCCTGCGCTCCAGCTCCTTACCCTTCTTTGCTTCCAAAACGGCATTCTGCTTCTCACGCCTTGTAAGCAAGCTTAGAGACTCTTCGGTAAGGAGTGAAGGGTCGAGGAACAGGTGGACCGTGTACTCTTCATATTCGATTGTCTTGGAAAAGATCGGCCTCTTGTGATAGGAGAACCCATACTTGTAATCGAACTGGGACTTGGGGACCTGTCCCCTCACATCCAGGTTGCCTCGCTTCAGTGGAGTAATGTAATACATTGGGCTGTCGGCAATAAGATCGAAGTTTCCTCCACTGCCAAACCCCTTGTCAGTGATGATGGTGCATGCATCCTCCTTGCATCCTGCCTCCCTGATCAGGTCGGACAAGGCAGCGACGTCGGTGATGTTTCCAGCATACTGCTTGTAGAACTCGGGACGGCCTATGCCATCGCCAAGAGAGAACATATACACCAGGTTTATCTGGTTCTTGTACCTGCATTTCGAGTCATAGCCGATCTCTGCGTTCTCAAGGGTGAGGGAGGCTGTAAGCAGGCGATGCCCCTCGATGAGGATGAACCGGTTGCCTTCTCTGGGCATGGAAAGCATAAACTTCCTGATGTTCCCACGGTCCTGCCCTATTCGATCAAGGAGGTTTGTCAGGCTTGCCGGGGAGATTGCAAGCTTGGGGAATATGGCAGAAAGAATGCTCGTCTTATAGTGGGTGTCGCACCGTCTGAGTGCCCTGTCATGGACAAGACGGATGACAGCGACTGAAAATATCTCGCGCCAGACATCGGGGAAGAACTCCTTGAGCTTTTCGCGAATCAGAGCCCCCTTCTCATAGAAATACTGGGAGGCGCCGAGCTCCACGACCTCAATTTCACGAACACTGGCAAAGGCAATCTTCTTCTCTACAAACCCTTGCCCGGTGATACTCCCCAGCATCTTGCCGGAGACCTTGGTTGACTTTCCTGTCTCGGGATTGTATCTGGTGGTACGCTCATAGAGGTACCAATTGCCACTGATATGCTTGATTTCAGTGTTCTTGGGTTTGACAAAATCAGCAACAAAATCCGGTCTCACATGCTTGATTTTCATGGGCATCTCCAGCACCTTAACTTAGGGTGCTTAAAGCATACCACACGTATCACCATACAGCAAGAGAAAAACCTGCAATAGAGACGAAAAATAAGGATTTTAAGGGATTTTTATGTGGTCACGGCTAGAAATCAGCACCCTAACGAGTAAACGTTACAGGTCAAAAGGAAAATGAACATGAAGGATATGAAATACATCTATGGGCCGGTACCATCGAGAAGACTTGGAATTTCGCTGGGAATCAGTCCCATTCCCAAGAAAACCTGCAATTATTCCTGCATATATTGCCAGCTTGGAAGAACCGACCAAATGACCAATACCTGTACGATGTTCTTTCCTGTCGATGCTATCATCTCGGAATTCACTGAGGTTCTGAAAGAACAGGTTCCCTTTGAAGTCATTACAATAGTTGGGGAGGGTGAACCTACACTCTATCTGGGTTTGGGCGAGCTTATCGGGGAAATACAGAAGAGGACGGACAAACCGGTAGCAGTGATTACCAACGGAGCGCTTCTCTCTGATGGGAAGATACGATCGGAACTGGGGAAAGCCGATATCGTCCTGCCTACGATGGATGCCTGTACCGAGGATCTGTTCAGACGAATAAACAGACCCCATAAAAGCCTGGCATTTGCCAATGTGCTTGGGGGATTGCAGGAATTTTCCAAAACCTACCAAGGCCAGCTTTGGCTGGAGATCATGTTGGTAAAGGGTTTTAATGACGATGAGCAATCGCTTGCGAACTATTCCCGGATGCTTGGGGAACTTCACTATGACAAGTTGTATGTGAATACCCCGGTACGACCCCCTGCCGAGTCCTATGCCAAAGCGGTTGATCACGAAAAAATGGACCATGCGGCAAAGTTTCTCTCCAGGATTTCCATATACCTTCTTGTGTCCCAAGGATTCCATAGCGAGATAGAGGACGATTATACTGCAGTACTCAGCATTATCAAGCGCCATCCCATGAACCAGTTTGAAATTGAGGGTTTTCTGAAGTCAAGGCTCTGCAAGGACTGCAGGAAGATTTTCGAAGAACTCTCCTGTGATGATCAGGTACAGGTCATCAATTACAAAGGACTCTTTACCTATAGGCTCAGGTAGGAAGAAGATTCCGAAGGTTCAAGAGTCATTCTTGTAATCATCCTCATAGTAAAATTGCTTTTCTAAAAGGCAACATGGGCTCTGAGAGCTTATAAGTCCACCAAAAGTATGGTGTCAGTCACGCCAAATACACGGTATCAGCAAAGATGAGGATATGAGAGTATAGAGACAAGACATTCCAGTAGTTAACGAAAGGAGAAAAAGACCAAGGCCTTTGGGTTTGCACCCAGCATGTTATTCCCCAGCAGTTCTTTCTTTATCTGTCCATGCAAGGTCGGAAGGTTTGAGCTTCCAGGGAAGGAGGCCCTCCCAGAGCTCGAGGTTTCCGCTGTCATAACCCTTTGCATTGGTAATCCTGGCCCCTTCAGTGAAAACCTTCTGTAGGTATCCTCCGGGGTTGAGCCCGTTGAGCTGGGCGCTCCTGAACAGGGAAAGGAGGATACAACCGCTCTTCGCGCCATCGAGGCTTCCGAAGTAATACCAGCTGTCGGCACCCCTCTTCAGGTCCTTCATCGACCTCTCGCTAAGATTGTTCCCTGGGGTCAAATCCTCGCACTCAAGATAGTTAGGAAGGATTTTCATGGCATTTTTGGCATAGTTGACAAAACGGACATACGTATCGGAATGGGGAAGCAATGCACCGTTATCGAGCTTCGGCTGCTCGCAAAGCTTGTCGTTTATATTTCTGACCAGGGGCATGACGAGGCCTTTCCTTTCTGAGAGGAACTTGGCGGAATCGATCTGTTTGTTGTCGAACTTGGCCCTGAGGTCACGTTCTATTTCGAACATATCATTGAAGGATCCGACTATCTCATTGGCCGTGGAAATGTGCCCCCCATAGACATTGGTGGTCTCTACCGCCTTTCGCCGTATGTGGCAGGCACAGGATACGAGTATTATGCCAGGGGGTCCCCCTGGGTGGTGGTTCCGTTTGGCAATGGACTCGTAGGAGGCATACATGTCACTTTGCAAATATCCCTTGAACCCATCGGTGATCTTGAAGGCCACCTCGTTTGACCTCTCGGGGCCAACGTCATATACGGCGGCCGAAAGGTCCCTGCCTTTTGTGTTCCGTACCCATATGTAACTTTTTTTCCTGTCTTTCACACCCACCACAACCATAGTTGTTTCATCCATCTGGAGGTTGGGGCCCGCCATCAGGTGACTCTCGATGAGCTTTACCAGTGGTTCGACAATATCGGTTGCCTTCAGTTGCCATCGGCTCATAGCCTGCCGGCTAAGGTTCAGCCCTGCTGCAGCCCAGCGCTTTTCCTGCAGCGCATACGATACCCTGTATACGAACTTGTCCTCGAAGAGGGCTGCCAGGAATCCCTCGCCGACCATTGACTTCTGCAGGAGCCTGTTGGGCCTCGGGTCGTAGGCAACGGCACCGATTTCCTTCGATTTGCTTCCGTATTTGTTCCGGTTTACCACATAGACGACGAAACTTGCAGGCTTGTAGTCGAAGTACTGGATCTGGTCGACACCGATTACCCTGTAGTTGTCACCGCAGATTTTCTTTATCTCTTCTTCGCTAAGGTGTTCTGTCTCCGAATATATGACCTCGACACCAGGCATATCCTTGAGTGACCGTTTCGGGGGAGAAGGCTTTCTTTTGCCCTTCTTTGCGGGTTGCACTCTCAGGGGCAGGAAGACGTCTTTTTCACAGTCGGTACCAAGCGCCTTCGCAGCGGCCTCGATATCCCCGGCTTCGTCAAGTTCCGCGTTTTCCCTGGCAAACGCCTCCGGGTCAACCTTCCTGATATCGTCGCTATGGCGAGAAAACTGCCCGCTAAGTGTCGAATAGAGTCTTTCTGACACTGATTTGAGGGCGGATGCAAAGGCAGCCCTCTGTTCGTCGGAGACTGCAAGCCTTTCGGACAGAGCCTTCAGCTCGGCCTGATCCTTCTTGCGGTCACCCAGGGCTTTGGACAATGCCCTCTTGAGGTTCTCTATTTCTTGTTTCCCCGCCTCGTTCTCACGAAGCAGCTGTTCGGCGTCAATGCTTTTCATAGTGAGTGAAGTATACCGTAAAACAAGGGTGTCTGGCAATAGGTAAATATAAATAACTCATTATATGTAAACAAATTATATGCTCTCAGAGCGTCGTGGTAGGTTGCTCCTGTGAGCTCCTGGATGCTGTGCGGGGGCTCCTGCCAGGAGTCCCCAAGGCATGTCCAAGGGGCTATATTAACCGCTAGCGGGCTAGTTTTAGCATTGCCCCGGACCGGAAAAAGTCTATTCCGTCGATCAGCATGAGAAGTTCCCCTTCCTTGATTTTCATGGCCTCGGAGTCCGTGTCAGGCCAAGGGAAGCGTTTCCCTCTAGTCCTTGGATAGGAGCCAGAACCCCCCACCATCAAAAAAAACTATCTTCAGGCGCCTTCGCCCCTTGTTGCAAAACACATACAGGCTCCCGTCGTCCGGCTTCATGTTCTGTTCGATGATAATCATGGAGATGAGCAAGGAAAGTCCTTTCCTACCATCTGTGACACCCGGACGTATCCATATCTCGGATGGTTTGGCTATGGCCCGGCTGTATTCACCGGTGCTGCCTACAAACACTCCTGCGTTGGTATCGCTGTTCAGAGACTTGCTATAGTTAATCCTTTGTTGTGAACCCATTGTTATCCTCCGGGTCCTATAGTCCTTTATTCCCCTAAATTACATAACCGTGTATTTGGCGTGACTGACACAAAGTATGAACCATAGCATAATGCTGGTATACATGTTATCCTGTATTTGAGTCGCTGAACATGCTTCACTTCTAGACTCCAATTATTTTGATATCATTTACAATCTAAAAATCAAATAACAGTATGGATTTGCATCAAGGCACTCACCCAATTCACTATGAATTGGGACGTTACGATTTGGAGGACGCGATGGCTACTTTTAGGGACAATTTACTAGTGAATCGAATTATTGCACTGCTCGTTGGAGGATTGCTTGTATTTGCAATCATGAGCCTGACTGTTGTACAAACAAGTAAAAAGGCAAATGCGGAAATGTCTATCGCATTAGACGCATCTCTTTATGAAGCAGAAAGACTTCTTGCTGATGCTCAAGCTCAAATGGATAGTAAAGATTATGCTGAATCAAAAGATACTTTAGAGATACTTTTTACTAATCGCCCAGGTTCAGCTGAAGCTGAAGAGGGAAAAGCCCTTCTTTCAAGCATAGACACTGCTGAGGCTGCAGCTACTGCAAGATGGGAAGAAGCTAAACCACAGATCAAGGAAGATTGGTCACAGGATATGGCAGCAGAATTACGTGCCGAATCAGATAAAGAACGTGCAGATATGGAAGCTAATCTAGAAAAAACTATTCAACAAGCTTGGGATGATGCAAAATCAGAAGTTCGTACTACATGGGAAGAAACTCCTGTAACTTCATAAAGAGGTACTCCAGGGACAACTTACCAATTTTGTATTGGTAAAATTGTCTCCTGGATTTTTTTTTGCTTTATTGGTACCTGTGTACCAATTGACCACCATGGTTTCTGATTTATTTTCGGAAGTTGGAGGCAAAGAAGGATTAGAAACTAGGACACAGAGAAAGACACAAGGGGCGCCTCACCTACAGTAAAGTGACTACCCATCGGTCTTTAGCCGTTGGGTAGGAAATCCCGATATCGGTATTTCCTACCAAATCCCGACAAGAGAATAAATCCCGATAGGGGACAAAACTTAAGTCTAATTGCTTTGCCCCCAAGGATAAAATCCTAGATAGTATCGGGATTTATTTTACTTAAGTCCATACAATCTTTTTATGGTCTCCTTGTCATTTGCATACAATGGCTGTTCTATAGGGAGAATGGGATCCTTTCCTGCTGTTGCCTTTTCAACTGCCTTTCTCTTCATTTCCAGACTGGCACGTGCATAAACCCTGGTTACCTCCATGTCAGAATGACCTAACCAGTCACAAACCAATGGTAGGGACATCCCTGCATCATAGAGATTTTGGGCCCTGCTATGCCTCAGGACATGAGCATGTACGTGGGGATAACCCTCTACTGTTTCTCTAACCCTTTTAGCGTACTTTTTACATATTCTCAGCGAAGTGTCATTTGACATCTTCTGGTGGACCTTTCCTTTTTTCTCGACAAAGAAGAGCAATGATGAAGGGTCTTTTTCTGG
>CAYXYD010000139.1:0-6982 GCA_964469205.1 uncultured Sphaerochaeta sp.
ACCATTGATGGCTTGTTTTTTGCGATAAGGGCGACCGCCAGGCCATTCCACCCCATGCCTGCGGAAAACTCCTTGATACTGGAGAAATAAGTCCCATAGATGGCAAAACCGCCACCGAGGCCATAAAGGAAGCCGCTGAGAAACATGGGCAGTACGATAAACTTTCGGGTGTTGATACCGCCATACTTGGCAAAGCGACTGTTCAAGCCTGTCATGCGAAGCTCATAGCCGCTTTTTGTCTTATATAGGTAGATGTGGACCGCTATGACAGCAACAAGGGCAAAGAACAGGGCAGTGCTGAGACTTGATGGAGGAAGCAATACTGAGAGCCTGAAGGACTCGGGGATTTTCCTGGTTGCTATCAGGCTGGTGGAAGGATCCATGAAAGGCCCTGCAATAAGGTAGTTCACCACTAACACAACCGCATTGGAAACGAGAAACGAGGTTATGAGCTCGCTGGTATTCCATTTCATGCGCAGGTATCCCGAGAGCCCTGCAAGGCCTCCCGCTACAGAGGCTCCGATGAAGAGGGCCAGGATGGCTCCTACGACACCAAGGGGAGCCAAGAAGATAGCACACAGGGTAGTAGCAAGAGCCCCACTGTAAATCTGGCCTTCCCCTCCTAAGTTGAAGTTGCCCGATCTCATGGCAAGGGAAACTCCCAAACCACCGAATATCAGGGGGATGGCACCGTTGAGCATATTGCCAAAATAATAGGCGTTTTGTAGTGGACCTAGAAAAAAGTACCTAAGGGTCTTTGCCGGGGTCTTGCTGAGTAGGAAGGATAGGATTATCACACCAGAGAGGGCAATCAGGATGATCAAGAGGCTTCCAGCACTCTCTCTTACGGTGGGCAGTACTTTTCTGTTTGTTGAATTGCCCTTCTCAAACATGAGATGCCCCCTGCTTTCTGATACCCAGCATATATTCGCCGATCTCTTCTTTGGAAAGGTTCCTTGCCTCATCACCGACAAAAGAGGCTACCCGAGTTCCCCTATACAGTACGATGATCCTATCAGCAATGGTAAGGATTTCATCAAGATTGGAGGATATGAGGATGACTGCCGCACCCTTGTCCCGAAGAGAGGCCATCTGTTCGTATACAAACTGACTGCTGGCAATATCCAGGCCCCAGGTGGGTTCTGAGAAAACAATATAGTCTTGGTACCGTTCGATCTCCCTAGCTAGGATCACCTTTTGGATATTACCCCCACTCATGGTGCCGATAGGCATCTGGGCAGTTCCCTTGGCTGAGTACTTCTCCAATAGGTTGTTGGTGTGTTTGGTGACCTTTTTCTGGTCGAGAAATCCATTTTTGCGGAAGGACTTGCTCTCTCCCACTATAATGTTCTCCTGCACGCTCGCCTTGAGGGCACTGCCTATCTGTAGCCTGTCAGAAGGAACATAGGCAAGGCCCTGCTTACGCAGTTGGGCAGTTCCTATATTGGTTATGTCCTCTCCGTTATGCAGAACTTGGCCATCGAAGGTAGGGATAAAACCCCCAAGAGCGGCCTCCAAGACTCCTAAGCCGTTGCCGCTGACTCCTGCAAAACCAAGTATTTCCCCTGCGTAGGCGGTGAAGGTGAGGCTGTTGAGCAAGGGCCTCTCTTGGCCCTGTCTGAGTACGGTAATATTCTTGCACTCTATAATTGGATTGCTCTCTTTTGTTCGCTTTGCATGCTCGATAGAGAGCGATATGCTCTTGCCCATCATGAGGGCTGATATCTGCCGTTCAGTAACCTCTTTTGTCTCATAGGTGCCGAGCATCTTTCCCTGTCGCATGACAGCAACACGGTCAGAGATGGCTTTGATCTCCTGGAGCTTGTGGGTGATGAGGATCAGGGACTTGCCCTTGTTTGCAAGTTGCTGGAGAGTGTTGAACAGGGCTTCGATCTCTTGCTCTGTGAGCACGGCCGTTGGTTCATCGAGGATGAGGATATCGACATCCCTATAGAGCATCTTGATAATCTCAACCTGCTGTTTCTGTCCTACGGTAAGGTTTCTTACCAACATGGATGCTTCAATGGAGAAATGGTGGTGTTCTATCACCTTGTTGACTAGTTCTAATGATCTTTTCAGGTCATAGGTAATGCCATACTTACGTGGCTCGACACCCATAAGGACATTCTGGGCAACGGTAAAATTCTCAACAAGCATAAAGTGCTGGTGGACCATACCAATGCCCAGACGGTTGGCAACCAAGGGGGAATCTATATCCTCTGGGTTGCCCCGTATCTTGATAGTGCCTTCCTCATGGTTTTCGAGGCCGTACAGCACCTTCATCAGGGTCGTTTTTCCAGCTCCATTCTCACCTGCCAGACAGAGGATTTCTCCTTTATGCAATAAAAAATCCACCCCGTCATTGGCACGGAGGTTGTTTTCCGGATATGTCTTAGTGATGTTGCGCATCTCAACAGCAAGTTCCAATAGCATCACTCCTTGAAAACTATTCTTTGTTACAGAGTTGGCAGGGTATAGGCGATCTTGCCCGCATAGATGTCATCCATGAATGCATCGAATTGTACCCTAATGGCCTGGGGAAGGTTGTTGGTGTATGCAGGGTCATCAGAGATGAAACCCAGATATCCCTCTTGTGCACCGACAATAGTGGCCATTCCATACTCTATGTTACCACCAAGTGCATCTTTGAGGATCTCTTTGGTCAGTTTTTTCTGTTCCATCAAACCACAGCCTACCACATATCCCGGAGCATTGTTGTACTCATTGGTATTGTGGAAGACGATATAGGCACCCTGTTCCTTGGCAACTTTGAACAGTCCTTGGGCTGCCCCTCCTGCGATAGCAGCAAAGACATCCACCTCTGCATTTTTCATACTAGTAGCAAGATCAGCGGTCTTGTTGGCATCGAACCAGTTTCCAATGACTCGGAAGTCCAGCTCAATGTCGGGATCGACCATTCTTGCACCATCGAGGAAGCCAGGTAGCATATGCTTGTTCAGCAAGGGATACTCCTGGGCCGCAATGAACCCTATCTTCAAGGCCTTGTTTGCATGACTCATGTTGCTGGTGGTCACCAGGCCTGCAAGATAGCCAAGGAAGAGGGACTGCTCGTACTGGTTGTAGAGATAGGTCCGTATCTGTGGATTGCCTTCCATAAAGGCATCGGTGATGACAAACTTCTGTTTGGGGAATTTTTTGGCGATGGATGCACAGATTTCCGGTAGTGAGGGGTTGGATCCCAAGACAAGATCGTACTCGCCGGTAGCAACCAGGGATGTGAGCTGCTCTTCCCACTGTGCCTGGTTGAAACCAGCCTCATATACTTTTACTGTCACATTTTGGTTTTCAGAAGCGAACTCTGTTGCCCCTTCTGCTAGGGCTGTATAAGGGGGGCTTCCAGCTGTTACCCCTGTGATATATACCAAGATTGAGAGAGATGGTGTATCTGCTATCTCCTTCTCCATACTTCCTGCCGCAACAGCAAGAGAGAGAACCATGCCAAAGAGTAGTGCAATACAGATGATTTTCTTCATTATCGTCTCCTATTGGTCAGGTAAAAAATAGCAATGACCTGCACCTCTAAGCTTCTACCTTTGCCAGAGCCTTGTCTACACCCCAATGGCCATGAACTAGCCCATTAACTGCTTCTAACATGGCTTCTACCTTGCCAAAAGACCAGATATTCCTACCCATAGCGATTCCGCTTCCTCCAGCCTGCAATGAGTCATGGATAGTCTGGAACACGGCTCGAACTGAATCAGTCTTGGCCCCTCCAAGAATGACAATGGGCACTGGGCACCCTTCAACAACCCGAGCAAAGGATTCGATGCTTCCGGTATAATAGGTCTTGATGAGGTCGGCTCCGATCTCAGCTCCCATCCTGGCAACCATCCTGATAGCCTCGCTATCATGTGAGGGGAACTCCTTCCCCCTGATGGTACCCTTAGCCATGGCTTCCACCATGACAGGCAATCCAAGCCGGTGACAGCGGTCTATTGCAAGAGAGGCTTGTCTGATGAAGTCTCCTTCCCTCTCATGCCCGAATTTGACTGTGATGGCAGCGCAAGAGGCGCCATAGGCAATGGCTGTCTCAGGCTCAACTATTATTTCCTCTTGAAACTTACCCCCAAGGACGGTAAAGCCTCCAGTCAGGCGCAATACCAATGAGGTATGCCTATCCCATTCATCTCGTGATGCATCGACAAAGCCCTTGGTGGTAAGGATACCATCGACCTTGGCATCGACACACGCTTTGACTATCGCGCTGGGGTTGGTTATCCCTGGCATAGGGCCGGCGATGGAGCCATGGTCCAGGGCGATGATGACAGATCGGCCATCTTTTTTGTCAAAGATTGCCCCCTTGCGTAAGGTGAGTCCTGATAGCATAGCTTACTCCTTCTTTGGGATACGCCCTTCCTTGAGGCTTCTATAGGTAGCGAACAACTCGTTATAGAGTTTTTGTAGTGTGGGCTCTGGCTTAAAGATATGTTTCGTCTTTACCACAGCAATCGAAGCTTCCCTATAGGAAGCAAAGTGCCCAAGCGCTTTCAGGGCAATGATGAGACACCCCATAAGCTCCGCATCCTGCATGGCAGGGATGAGAACTTCTCGTCCTGTTATGTCCGCTTTGAGCTGGTTCAGAAAATCACTTTCGCTCGGGCCTCCGGTTATTCGCAGTTGCCCGACTTCAGATCCCAGCTCCTCCATAACAGTTATGACGTCCCGCATGGCGAAGCAGGTGCCTTCAGCAACGGAGCGCAAGAGCTCACTCGCCCCAGTCTCTAGGTTCAAGCCGGAGAACACCGCCCTTGCATCAGGATCCCAGATAGGGGCGCGTTCTCCACTGAGGTAGGGTAGGAATACTACACCTCCGGATCCTGGTTCTGCCTCTGCCATCTTTGCATAGAGGTCAATAAAGGAAACATCCTTGCCGCCTACGAGGTTTTTAGCCCATTCTATTGCTTTTCCAGAAGTGGAAATAATACCTGAGACATTATAGTAGGGTGAAACGGGGTGGTGGTAAGTCATCAGGCGAGGGTCCCCTAAGGGCTTTCGGGTACAGAGGTTGATCCCTTCCGATGTTCCCGATCGGTTACATACCTGTCCGACTTCCACAGTCCCGGTTCCTAGGATCGAGACATAGAAGTCAGGGGCTCCTGCAAAGACAGGAATCCCTGTGGGTATTCCCAATACAGTATTTGCTAGTGTAGTTACGGCTCCTATCAGGTCTCCCGGGTTGCAGAAGGGAGGGAACTTGTCCTTGTCCAGGCCTAACTTGGTCACTAGGCTTTCAGTCCAGTACCACTGCTGTGAGTCATCAGAGTGGATGATGGCCTTGGCCACCCCTGTAAGCAGGTAGTCCAGATACTCGTGGGAGGAGAGAAGCCAAAGGCTCTTTTCGTAGGTTTTCCTCTCATGACGCATGAGGTAGAGCGCCTTTGGCAGGAAGAAGCCTGAGTCGACAAATGTTCCCAGTATTGAACTAATTTCAGAGGACTCCAGGACGGGGCGTCGGTCAAGCCAGGTCCTGGCCATGCCTGTCTTGGAAAACAGCAATCCCTCCTTGCTTTCAGGCTCTCCCAATACAGGCACAAGGGTGGGGCCATTGCCACTGATGACTACCGCCTTGACCGAAGATAGAGAGCCAAGTGCACTGCAGACACTACTTAGGGCTTTGCTCCATTGGATGGGATCAATTTCATGTGTTTGAGATGGTTTGCCTATCGTTGCATGTCTGATCGAACAGAGGACCCCGTCTTCACTGAACAAAGCAGCTTTGAGGGTTGTAGTGCCGAGGTCTATTGTCAGAATCATTGTCTAGTCCACCTTTATCAATACGCGATAGGTTGTTTTGTCCAGGGCGGCTACCATCGCTTCACCTATGTCATCCAAGGGGAATGTCTTGCTGATGAGATCTGCAACCCCTATGGTCTTGTTTGATAATACCCTTACTGCTTGGTTGAAATCAATCTCGCTCCGGCCTTCAGAGCCTGTAATCTGGTATTCTCTCCTGTGCACGGTGTTCATGTCTATGGGAAAATCAGGCTTGTCATCATACGAAGTGAACACATTGACCCTGCCAGCAGGGGCTAGGACTTGGAAAGCCAGCTTTGCGGCATCCTTAGCAGGGGATGTTATGATACAGCAATCGACTCCCCGTCCCCCAGAGAGGCTTTTCACTTGCTCTACAAGGTGTTCGCCATCTGAAGCATCGAGGGCAACAACACAGCCCATCCTCTGGGCTTCAAGAAGACGGTTTTTGTCAATGTCACACATGATGACCTTAGCTCCCATCGCCATACCCATCTTCATGTGGAGCAGGCCCATGGTCCCTGCTCCACAGATGAGCAGGGTCTCTCCGAGTTGCAAGCCGACTTTTTTCAAGGATCGTATGATGCAGGCAAGGGGTTCAGTGAGGGCAGCACGGGCAAGAGGGAGTTCTTTAGGAAGGATGTGCGCCTGATCAGAGCGAACAGTCATGTACTCGGAGAAGGCACCCAATACATGCAGGCCTTTGTTGAATCTGTTTTCACAGAGGTTGGTGTTGCCTGCAAGACACTCTGGGCAGATATGGCAACGGTTGACCAGGTCGAGTGCCACATGGTCTCCGATGGCATGGTTTGAAACAACCTCGTCTCCGATGGCAACAACAACAGCAGATGCTTCATGACCAGCTACGATGGGCAAGTAAATCATTCGCTCTCCTGTATAGAGGCGTTGCTCCAACGTGCATATCCCGCAAAAGGCAATCTTTACCAATAGTTCAGTAGGGCGAAGCACAGGCTGTTCGGTCTCCCGTATCTCCACATGGTAAGCTTCAGTGATGTATGCACTCTTCATGACCTGCCTCGCTTTCAAAACTTAACGCAGCACGTTAGCTTTGCTCTTGTTCATAGTTTGGGGTCAGCATAGAGAGCTGTCAAGATAAATCACATATCAGACCTATCAGAACCAATCAGACCTATTCCCCATACTACTGCAAGAGCAGAACAGAACAGAAGGCTTGCTGATAGGCATACCC
>CAYXYD010000140.1:0-225 GCA_964469205.1 uncultured Sphaerochaeta sp.
ATGATTAAACATATTGAGTCGTCAGGCGAATAAGTACTCTCCTGAAAAATTACTGGAAACTTCTCAAAAAGCCCCATTGCTATCATGCAACAGGGCTTTTCTCTCTTTAGCGCAGGCTCTCCGTCTGCTTGAATACCTCAAGCAGAGGATCCCACCACTCCTTACCTCCGGATACCTCACCGATACCCCGGATCTTCCGTATCCTATAGCGGACCAGATTCTGTA
>CAYXYD010000140.1:235-6935 GCA_964469205.1 uncultured Sphaerochaeta sp.
TTGGAGCACAGCACATCAAGGTCCCTAATGATGGTCTCCTTGATGAGTTGGGCAGTCTCCTTAGGGGAACGCTCTGGGATAATGTCATGGATGACGCCGAAATCCTTCAGGTTTTTAGCAGTCATCTTCATCGCCTCGGCAGCTTCTTTCGCCTTGGAAGGGTCACGTAGCAGGATGGAGGCAAAACCCTCGGGGGTAATGACTGAATAGACAGCGTTCTCCAACATGTAGAGCTTGTCCCCGACTCCTATGCCCAATGCCCCTCCACTACCACCTTCACCAATGATGAAACAGAGTACCGGTGTCTTGAGGGTGGAAAAGACCTTGAGGTTCTGGGCTATGGCTTCGCCAATGCCCCGCTCCTCAGATCCTAGACCTGGATAGGCACCAGGGGTATCAATGAAACAGACAACAGGACGGCCAAACTTCTCAGCCTGCTTTGCCAGGCGCAAGGCCTTGCGGTACCCCTCAGGATTACTCATCCCATAGTTGCACAGCACATTCTCCTTGAAGTTGGCTCCCTTATGGTTGCCGATGAAGGTGACTGCCCTTCCGCCTATGGTTCCGATCCCGCCAACCATGGCAGGGTCATCGCCATACAGGCGGTCCCCATGCAACTCCATGAAGTCATCACACATAAGCTTAATATACTGTTTGGTCCCGGTACGACCCTGCTGACGCGAAAGCATTACACAGTCCCAGGATGATTTGATATCTTCATCGCTGGAAACAATAGTCTCTATCCTCTCAAGGGTACTCTTGAGCTTGGTATCATCTTTTTTGGTATCACTCATTGGGTATGCTCCTTGTATGGGTCTTGATAAGGGAGGAGAGCGTACTCCTGAGCTTGTCTCTCAATACGATCATATCCACAAACCCCCGTTGGAGCTGGAACTCTGAACGCTGGAACCCTTCAGGAAGCTTCTCCCTGATCGTTCCTTCTATGACGCGGGGGCCTGCGAAGCCGATGACCGCCCCCGGCTCTGCCAAGATGACGTCCCCAAGCATGGCAAAGGATGCGGTAACCCCACCTGTGGTGGGATTGGTAAGCACAATGAACAGAGGGGTTCTGGTCTCTTCCAATAGAGCAGCCGCACTGGCAGTCTTTGCCATCTGCATCAGGGAAAAAATCCCTTCCTGCATCCTAGCCCCACCACTTGCTGTAAAGAGAATGACCGGCTCCCTCTCGAGGCAACCCTCAATGATGGCCTGGGTAATCTTCTCCCCTACCACCGATCCCATGCTTCCCCCCATAAAGGCGAAGCTCATGATGCCGACTACGGCCTTCTGGCCTTCGATACTACACTTACCGATACTCACTGCATCACTGAGGGAGGACTTCTTTTGATTTTCCTTCAGCTTGTCCTCATAGCCTGCTAGGGCGATGGGATTCACCGATCGCATACCTTCAGCCATCTCCACAAAGGAGCCTTCGTCTGCAAAGATTGCAAGGCGCTCCAGAGGGGTAAGGGGGAAATAGAAGTTGCAGTAGGGACATATCTTATATTCGTCCAACACAACATCTTTCTTACACTGCACACAGCATACTGTCATCTTATTTTCCATGAGCTTTATTCTCCTGTTTTTCCCAGAGCTTCACGTACAGGTCTGTACCGAAGCGTCCAGAGCCAAACTCAACCGAACTGATGAGCAGTTTCTGCTCCTCCAGATTCGTCTCAATACCTTCGATGCGCACCTCAGAGAGTGCTCTGAGCATCGTAGCCAGTCCCTGGTCCCTATCGGGAGCATGGACGATGATCTTGGCTATAAGCGGATCATAATAGGGACTGAGAACCGAGTTGGCTACCAGGTGAGAGTCAATGCGTACATGAGGGCCAAGAGGAAAGTTCAGAGCCGTAATGGTTCCTGCGCTCTTGCCATTTATCCTGCACTCAAGGGCGTAGCCTTTGAGCTCTACATCATCTTGAGTAATAGTCAGCTTCTTACCTGAGGCAATCTCTATCTGTGCCTTCACCAAGTCCAGGCTGCTTACCAACTCACTGACAGGGTGCTCTACCTGTAGGCGGGCATTGACCTCCATGAAATAGTAGTTATCGCCTTCCACAAGATACTCCACGGTCCCAGCCCCCCGGTAGCCAAGCTTTTCAAACAGCTTGACCGAATCTGAACACATGCGAGTGCGCATGCCTTCACTAAGGATGGGAGAAGGGCTCTCTTCCAGCAGTTTCTGGTGGTTCTTCTGAACAGAGCAGTCACGCTCACCCAGATGGACGACTGTACCCTGGCCATCAGCGAGCAGCTGGATCTCCAAGTGCCTTGGGTTCTCCAGGTAGCGCTCCATATGCACAGAAGCATCACCAAAGAATGCCAGGGCCTCTTTCTTGGCTATCTGCAGTGCATTGGCAATGCCTTTTTTCTCATAGACAATGCGCATTCCACGCCCCCCGCCACCACAGGCGGCCTTGAGGATGATGGGGTATCCGATGCGCTGGGCTGTAGCGAGAGCATCATCAAGATCCTTAATCCCCTCACTGCTACCGGGTGTGATGGGAAGCTTGCAATCCAGGGCTGTAGCACGGGCGGCAACCTTGTTGCCCAATAGGGCAATGGTCTCGCTTCTGGGCCCTATGAAGATAAGGCCGGCATGCTCGACATCGCGGGCGAAGTCAGCATTCTCCGAGAGAAAGCCCACCCCGGGATGGATTGCATCACAGCGTGAGAGGCACGCTGCTACTATGATGTTCTTCTTGTTCAAGTAGCTTTCGGCTGTGGCAGGGGGTCCGATGCAGATCGCCTCATCGGCAAGTGCGACTCCAAGGGAGTCCTTGTCTGCTGTGGAGTAGACCAACACACTCCTGATCTTCAAATCCCTACAAGCTCGTATGATCCTGACCGCTATCTCGCCGCGGTTGGCAATGAGGATAGACCGGATCATCGCCTTCTCACGGTAAACAGCGGCTGTCCGAACTCTACCATCTCTTCTGGCTTTGCAAGAACAGAGACGATCTCACAAGGGAAGTCAGTCTGCAGTTGGTTCATCATCTTCATAGCCTCGATGGTACAGATGATGCCGCCCTCCTCCACCATATCACCCACCTGCACATAGGCTGGGGCGTCGGGAGCGGGGGTGAGGTAGAAGGTTCCTACAATGGGGGACGTGATGGTCTCCACATCACCATCCTGTTCTTTTGTCCCAACAGCTGGTTTTTCACTTTTAGCAGGTTTCTGAGCAATGACAGGCTCTGATGCCCTTGCTGAGCCTTCACCCTGTCTCTTGAATTTAAGTGAGTAACGCGAGCAGGTGAGTTCCATCTCACTAAGAGAGCTCACTTCAAAAAGAGCTATG
Organism: uncultured Sphaerochaeta sp.; assembly: GCA_964469205.1. Taxonomy (GTDB): domain Bacteria; phylum Spirochaetota; class Spirochaetia; order Sphaerochaetales; family Sphaerochaetaceae; genus Sphaerochaeta. The sequence goes on from CAYXYD010000140.1 coordinate 3,543, forward strand.
ACCGATGCAAGGTCCATTTGTTCAATACTATCCATAGTTATAATCCTTCCTCGTTAAGGGGATGGGGCCACTCCATAGGGAGCTACTGATTTTGGGCCAATAATAACAGTAACTAGTTTTAGTGTCAATATTGACACAATGCATAATATTGTAATATACATACACTATCATGCCCACCCATGCTCAGGTTAGCCGAACCTAAGGAGAAGACAGTGAAGTCTCCACAACCTATATATATCTCAGAAGTCGGGTGCTACGTACCCAAAAAGATTGTTACCAATGTAGACCTTGCCCAATCTGTCGATACCAGTGACGAGTGGATTCACTCCCACACCGGCATACGAGAGAGGCGCATTGCAGAAAAGGATGAGAGGTGTTCTGACCTTGCAGTCAAGGCAGCCCTAGACCTCTTTGCAAAGAGTGACAGGCATAAGGAAGAGATCGATGGCATCGTAGTGGCAACTGCCACAGCTGACCACTATGGCTTTCCCTCCACCGCCTGCATAGTAGCTGAGAAGCTCGGCATAAAGGGAGCAGCCGCCCTCGATATAGGAGCCGGGTGTACCGGCTTCATCTATGCCTTGGAAGTTGCCCGGGGCATGATAATGAGCGGGAGCATGTCCAAAGCCTTGGTCTTCGGCTCTGAAAAGCTATCGGATGTTGTCAACTGGAAGGACCGCAATACCTGTGTGCTGTTTGGTGACGGAGCTGGGTGTGTCCTGCTGGAAAAGACAGAAGAAAATAAGGGGATCATAGACTCCACCCTCCATGCAGAGGGAGCAGGCTCCTTGGCCCTGGCCATTACCCAAGACACGAAGACCATCACCATGGACGGCAGGGCGGTATACGCCTTTGCAGTGCGTGCCATAGGGGACACTGTCTTGGAACTGCTCAAACGCAACGACCTCTCTATCGCTGACATCACTTGGATAGTCCCCCACCAGGCAAACAAGAGGATCATCGCAGCCTGTAGCAAACGCTACGGCTTTGATTCTGATCGCTTTTATATGAATATCGAGAGGTTTGCAAATACCTCGGCAGCCTCCATCCCCATTGCCCTAGCGGAAATGGAAGAGAAAGGATTGCTTAAGAGCGGGCAGAAAATCCTCTTTGTAGGATTCGGAGCCGGCCTCACCTATGGAGGAACACTCATTCAATGGTAAACATCATAGCACTCTACCCAGGACAAGGATCACAATACCCCAATATGGCCTTGGACCTGTATGCATCATCGCATGCGGTCAAAGATCTTTTTGCCCTTGCCTCAGAGGCAACCCACACAGACTTGCATACCTTACTAGCTACAGGCAGTGAAGAGGACCTCAAAAGGACTGAAGTCACCCAGCTTGTCGTCACACTAGCCAACAGAGCAGCCCAAGTTCGGCTCTCCGAACTTGGATTCAGGGTAATCTGTCACAGCGGGCTCAGTCTTGGCGAGCTATCAGCCTATGCAAGTGGGGGCATCCTCCCTGATGAGACCTTGTTTCAGCTAGTGCAGAAACGTTCTACTCTCATGGCTGAAGCGGCTTTACAAGTAGAAAAAAAATACGGCAAGCTTGGCATGGCAGCAGTCCTCGGCATGGACTTCGCCAGCGTAGAGAAAATACTTACTGAGAACTCCATCCAAGGTGTCTATCCCTCCAATGACAATGGTCCTAACCAGGTAGTCATTGCAGGCTTGGCTACAAGCATCGATGAGGCAAAGCCATATCTTATTGCAGGTGGGGCGAGACGAGCCCTTCCCTTGAAGGTCTCGGGAGCTTTCCATACCCCCTTCATGCAAGATGCGACAGAGGAGTTTTCCTCTTACTTGGACAGCTTACATTTCAGCAATCCAAAGCAGAGGATCATCTCATCGGTAACAGCCGAAGAGGTGCTTACCGCTCAGAGTGCAAAAAAGCTCTTGAGCTTGCAACTTGCAAATCCAGTGCGTTGGACAAAGGTCATGCAGAGGATAAGCAGAATCAAAAAAGAGACTGAAAACACCCATCCGACAGAACAAACGGTATTGGCAGAGGTAGGACCGGGTACGGTCCTTACTGGACTTTGGAAAAATAGTGGACTACCCGATCTTTGTACCCCCTTGGGAAAAGAAGGTGAGATCCAAACAATGAGAGAGGAAAACTAATATGGCAGAAAAAAGAAACGCTCTGGTAACCGGTGGTTCACGGGGCATTGGCAAGGCAATAGTAGAAGAGCTTCTCAATGAGGGATGCAATGTCTGGTATCTCTCCAGAAGTGAAGGAGAAGCTCTCTCCCTCAAGGAGAAAGCCGACTCTTTAGGCAGTACCCTCACCTGGGTTGCTTGCGACATGGCTGACAGAGCTTCTGTCCAAGAGGCAGTGGAGAGCGTAATACAGGTAGCGAAGAGCGTTGACATCCTGGTCAACAATGCAGGTATCACGCGTGATGGCCTCATCATGCGCATGAAGGATGAAGCCTGGGACGATGTGATTGCAGTGAACCTGACAGGTGCCTTCCTCACCTCTAGAAGGATAGGAAGGCTTATGGCAGGCCAAAGGCGGGGAAGCATCATCAACATCTCCAGTGTGGTTGGCATCATGGGTAACGGCGGGCAGTCAAACTATGCCGCTTCCAAAGCAGGTCTGATTGGATTTTCCAAGAGCCTGGCGCGGGAACTCTCCAGCCGTGGGGTGCGGGTGAATGTGGTGGCTCCTGGCTTTATTCAGACAGCCATGACCGACGTGTTGCCTGAGGCCTTGAAAGAGAGTCTTAATACACAGATCCCCCTCTCCAGGATTGGGGAGGCAGAAGAGGTAGCCCACGCAGTGGCCTTCCTCGCATCAGAGAAGGCTTCCTACATCACCGGCCAAGTATTGGCTGTTGATGGCGGGATGGCAATGTAAGTATGGGAGAAAAAATAATGAATAATACAAGACGCGTCGTAGTAACAGGAATGGGCACGATAAACCCTTTGGGTAAGCGTGTAGATGAGTTTTGGCAGAACATCAAAGCGGGTAAGAACGGAGTCGGACCCATTACCAAGTTCGATACCACCGACTTCCCTGCAAAGATTGCAGGAGAAGTGATTGATTTCGATCCTTCTGACCTGCTCGAACGCAAAGAGACCCGCAGCATGGCCGACTTCACCAAGTTCGCTGTCTATGCCGCTGTGCAGGCCATGGACCAAGCTGGTCTTAAGGAAGGTCTGTATGACCCTTTCAGAAGCGGCGTCTATATGGGCAATGGTATCGGTGGCTTTGAAGTGGTGGAGGAGAACCTCCGTAAGCTCTATGAAAGAGGCCCCCATGCGGTAGCCCCCCTGACCATCCCCAAGCTCATCGCCAATGAAGCAGCTGGCAACGTTGCCATCCATTTTGGTTTCCAGGGTCCCTGCCGCACAACCGTAACCGCTTGTGCTTCCGGTACTGA
>CAYXYD010000141.1:0-6905 GCA_964469205.1 uncultured Sphaerochaeta sp.
TGATATATAATTATAGTGCCGTATTATTTAACAATTAAACGAAAACAAGGGATATCACAATGCGTATCGCTTCCATAGTGCAAATTGTGAGGCTAGCACCTCTGTTTGAGAAGTGGGACGCTTCGTCCCCTTTTTGCCTTTCAAAAATGGGGGCAAGAAGCTATACTAGGCATAATGAGGAGGCCTTGTGTGAAGTATATTGGAGCGTTGGACCAAGGGACTACCAGTACCCGTTTTATTCTGTTTGATGAGAAAGGGGCAAGTATAGCCTCTGAGCAGCTTGAACACCAGCAGATTTTTCCCCAGCCGGGGTGGGTAGAGCACGACCCTTGGGAGATTTGGGACAATAGCGGCTCCTGTATCGTCAAGGCCATGAAGAAGGTCGGGGCAAAGGGCTCTGATATCCTAGGGATCGGCATCACCAACCAGCGGGAGACCGTCATCGCTTGGAATCCCAAGACAGGCAAGGTCTGGCACAATGCAATTGTCTGGCAGGACCTTCGTGGTGCTCCCCTCATTGATGCATTGAAGAAGAAAGTGGAAGCGTCTTGGTTGCGTGAGAAAAGCGGGCTTATCTTCAGCCCCTACTTTGCAGCCTCAAAGATCGCCTGGCTCTTGGATAATGTCACTGGCCTACGCGAAGATGCAGAGAAGGGTGAGGCTGTCTTTGGAACCATAGACACCTGGCTGACCTGGAATCTCAGCGGAGGCAAGGTTGCCGTCACTGACGTCACCAACGCCTCCCGCTATATGCTGATGAACATCAGCACCTGCCAGTGGGACGAGGAGTTGCTCTCGCTTTTCAATATTCCCCTTAAGGCTCTTCCCACCATCGTCCCCTCCTCAGGGGTGGTCTATACCAAGACGGCACCAAGTGGCCCTCTTCGTGCAGAAGTGCCGGTTTGTGGAATTCTTGGCGACCAGCAGGCCGCCCTCTTCGGTCAGGCTTGCTTTACCCAAGGCTTGGGCAAGAGTACCTACGGTACAGGATGCTTCCTTCTGGTCAATACGGGGGAGAAGCTAGTCTATTCCGATAATGGCCTTTTATCGACAGTTGCCTACCAATTGGGCGATAACAAGCCAGTATATGCCCTTGAAGGCTCGGTTGCTGTTGCTGGATCCTTGGTCCAGTGGGCTAGGGACAATCTTAAGATTGTCGCTGACCCCCAGGAACTGGACAAGCTGGCCACCTCTGTGCCAGACTGCGGCGGCGTATACATCGTTCCTGCCTTCAGCGGCCTGTTCGCACCGTACTGGAGATCTGATGCACGGGGTGTCATAGTCGGTCTCACCGGGTTTGCCACCAGGGCACACCTTTGTAGGGCTATCCTTGAGGCTACTGCCTTCCAGGCCAATGATATTTTTAAGGCGATGGAGAGTGACAGCAACATCCATATGACCACCTTGAAGGTGGATGGGGGGCTGACAAACAGTACCCCCCTGATGGAGTTCCAAGCTGACCTTCTGGGTATTCCGGTGATACGGCCCTTGGTCGTGGAGACCACAGCCTTAGGGGCAGCCTATGCTGCCGGACTTTCGGTAGGGGTCTGGAAAAATGTGGAGGATCTCTCCTCCTACTGGCAGGAAGAGACCAGGTGGTCGCCTTCCATGGAGGCACAGGTGCGGGAGGAAAAGGTACGCCTTTGGAAAAAGGCTGTGAGCCGAACACTCGATTGGGTATCTTCCGAAAAGGAAGAATAGGGGTGCATGAATGTTCTCTGAGGTAATGCAGAATATATTTTCCTTCCTCCGCCCCGCCTTGCAGGTAGGGGCCTTGGCGTGGGTGTTCTATCGCTTTTACGAAGTCATAGCACAGACAAAGGCTCAACAGATAGTGAAGGTGATCGTCATCATTTTCGCTTCCTATGCAATTAGCTATATCCTGAAGCTTGAGGTGTTGCTATGGGTCTTCAAGATGCTCGCAGTGCCCTTGACCATCTTCATCTGCATAGTCTATCAGCCAGAGTTGAGACGATCCTTCACCCAGCTGTGGAGTGGTAGAAGCAGGATATTTCGTATCGGGACCCAGAATACCAGTGGGGACCAGATAGACAGCATCCTCAATGCATGCAATGTGCTGGTGAACAAGAGAAGGGGAGCCCTCATTGTGTTTCCTCGTCGCCTAGGCATAAAGAACATCATAGACAGCGGGACCAAGCTGAATGCAGACCTCTCCACGTCACTGATCCTCACTGTTTTCGACCATGATACTCCGCTTCATGATGGGGCCATGATCATCCAGAATGGAAGGATCGTGGCAGCAGGGTGTTATCTGCCCCTCAGTGAGCAGACAGATATCAAGAAGAGCTTCGGCACCCGTCACAGGGCTGCCTTGGGTATGGCTGAGGAGTCCGATGCTGTAGTTATCATTGTCAGTGAGGAGACCGGTGCCATAAGCATGACCTACAATGCCAACCTCTACTATGACTTGGAGCCGAGCACCATCAAGAGGATGCTTCTCGCCCTCTTCAGCTACCACGAAATTACTCCTGAGGAGTTGTTGCAGGAGGCAAGCAGCGATGAAACTGAATAAGCATCTGCAGAATATGCTCTACCACTGGCCAGCGAAAGTAATATCGCTGATATTTGCCGTTTTTATCTACCTCTTTATCCAATACTCGACCACAGGGGCTCGCGTTGTCACCATCCTTTTGGATGTGCAGCTGCCCAGCGGCTATGAGGCGATGAGCCTGGTCCCTGAGTCGGTGGAGGTGGCGATTCGCGGTAATGAGGATGTCATCTACCTGATAGATCCCAATTCCATCATGGCAAGCATCAACTTCACCTTTGTGCAGAGTGAGGGCATATCCAGTGCCCCTGTGATGCTCATGTATGAGGAGAACGTCTTTGAAAGTGGGGGAGTCTCGGTATCGCCCAATCCCAGCCAGTATAGGATCCTCTTCAATCGGGAAGGGGAGCTGTGATGGTTGAGGGGATAGGTATCGATATTGTCAACATTTCCCGCATGGATACACTCTCTGAGGGCGTGATTAAGCGCCTCTTTCACCCCGAAGAGGTTGCCTATGCCCTGACGCTGGAAGCCAAACAAAAAAGTGAGTATCTCAGCGGGAGGTTTGCCGCCAAGGAAGCCCTAGGCAAGGCCTTGGGCACAGGTATGGCGGGCATGCGTCTCTCTGACATACAAATTGATGCGACTGAGACAGGCAAGCCTTTCATGGTACTCCATGGCAGTGCCAAGACACTGGTGGGAAACCGCACCGTGCTTGTTTCCATCTCCCATGATCCTCCGGTAGCCAGTGCCGTAGTATTGTTGCAAGGGGGAGACGATGGCTCGCACTGACTGGAGAAGACCCCCCTTGGCTCCCTTGGAAGAGGGAGTCCGGCGCATCCGCATGACCGTCGCTTATGATGGCCAGCACTACAACGGGTGGCAGAGACAGACAAATGGTGTGGGGGTTTCCGAGCGGATAGAGCAGGAGATCCAGAATATTGTCGGAGAGAAGATCAAGCTGGTCGGAAGCGGCCGCACTGATAGCGGGGTGCATTCCCTTGCCCAGGTCTGTCATTTTGACACCTTCAACCAGAAGATAGACGGGAAGGTATTCGCCATTGCCCTCAATAGCCTGCTCCCCACTGATATCAGGATTATGGAGAGCCGTGAGGTCGATGGAGCCTTTCATTCCCGCTATACCGCAATGGGACGCAAGTACCGCTACTACATAAAGCAAGAGAAGGAGATGACACCCTTTGACATAAAGCAGGTCGGGAAAGTGCGTAAGTTTCCTGATATAGACCTGCTCAATGCGTATGCCGCATACATTCAGGGGACCCATGACTTCACCACCTTCACCGCCAAAGGCGACACGTCCACGAGCCGATGGAGGGATATCTACGAATCCTACTGGACCTATGAGGTGGACCGCTTTGGATCGAAGGTGCTGACCTACACGATCAGTGGCAACGCCTTTCTCTATAAGATGATCCGATCGGTTGTAGGTTCCATGTTGGAGTTTGCCGAAAAGGGCTTTGATGCAGCTTTCTTCAAGGAGGTCATGGAAAGCCATGACCGCAAGCGTTCTGGAAAGACAGCCGTTCCTTGGGGGCTCTACTTCTACGCCATATCGTATGACCCTGAAGAGTATGTCTGGTTTGAGGAGCAACAGCATGAGTAATATTGAAGAGAAGAGAGAGGTCCTTGCCCAAGGCTTGCAACAGTTTTTGACCTATTGCGACCAGGCCGAAGAGATGATTACCTCCAAGGAGGTAAAAGCCAGTCCCCAGATGGATTTTTCTTCCTTGGTTGATGAAATCTTACCGCTTCCTCTGGATAAGGATGCCCCTGAGGGAGCCACCATGAAGCAGCTACAGCGTATGGTGGGAGAATGCACCCGCTGTCGCTTATGTGAAACCCGTACGCACACCGTCTTTGGAGAAGGGGTCCTTCCTGCACGCCTATTGATCATCGGAGAGGGACCCGGCTTTGATGAGGATGCATCTGGGCGTGCCTTTGTCGGTAGGTCCGGGCAGTACCTTGATACCTGGCTTGCTCCAGTCGGCTTGTCCCGAAATACCAATGTTTATCTCGCAAATATCATCAAGTGCCGCCCTCCTGAGAACCGCAATCCCCATGTCGATGAGATGGCCCTCTGTCTTCCTTTTATCAGACGGCAGATCCAACTGGTCAAGCCTGAGCTAATCCTCTTGATAGGTGGCGTTGCCAGTAAGGCCCTGCTCGAAACCGATGAGGGTGTAGGCAGACTGCGTGGGCGCTTCCACCGCTATGAGGGGGTTCCTGTCCTAGTTACCTACCACCCTGCGGGAGTACTGCGTAACGAGGAGCTCAAGCGTCCTGTCTGGGAGGACATCAAGAAGGTCGCTGCCTTCCTCAATCTCCCCCTTCCTAGGAAATCGAAATGAGCAAGTTCGCCCACCTCGTCCTCGATCTTCCACTCAAACAGAGTTTCACCTATGCGATACCTCTTGAGATGGAAAGTTCTGTCTTTGTCGGGGTGCGCGTTGTTGTCCCCTTTGGCAAGCGGGAGATGACCGGTTACGTCATCGATGTTACCGATAGCTTTGAGGTTACCTACGAGGTAAAGGACATCAAGCGGGTCATCGACAAGCTTGCCCTGTATGGGAAACCTTCGGTCTCTTTGGCCTTGTGGATGTCCCGCTTCTACCTCTGTAGCCAGGGCGAGGCCCTGAGCATGATGATCCCCGGAGGCAGGCGGGACAGCAGTACCCCTGCCTTGGCTGTTGAGGATGATGCGACCATAAGCTGCGTAATGAACCTCTCTTCAGACCAACAGATAGCCATCGATGCAATCCTTGCAGCAAAGGATGCGATGTTCTACCTCTACGGTATAACCGGAAGCGGCAAAAGTGAGGTGTTCCTGCGCTGTACCGAGGCCATGATAGAGCAAGGCAAGGCTGTCATCTATCTGGTACCTGAGATTACCCTTACCCATCAGCTTGCAAGACAGGTCACCAACAGGTTTGCCAATAAGGTGGCCATCCTCCACTCTGCACTTACCCCGAGCCAGCGTCTGAGCCAGTGGAAGCGCATCAAAAGTGGGGAAGTGCTGTTTGCCATCGGGGCACGCAGTGCAGTCTTTGCCCCGTTTGAGAATTTGGGCATGATCATCCTCGATGAGGAGCATGAGAACAGCTATAAAAGTGGGAATACCCCCCGCTACCATGCACGCCAGGTTGCCCAGCAACGCTGCCGTGAAGAGGGGGCCCTTTTGGTCATGGGAAGTGCCACCCCCTCTCTTGAAGCCTGGAGCATGATGAAGAAAGGGCAGGTCAAGGCCCTACGCTTGGACAGCCGTGTAGGGGGCGGGGTTCCTCCGAAGGTGCGTGTGGTGGATATGCAGGGGGAGAAGCATACTATAAGTAAGAAATTGTTGGTTGAAATCAAGGCTGTGCTTGCACGTAAGAAGCAGGTGATCCTCTTTCTCAACCGAAGGGGCTTCTCCTATTTCTTCCACTGCAAGAGCTGTGGCTACGACATGCAGTGCCCTCACTGTTCAGTCTCCCTTACCTTTCACCAGGATAAGGGCGAGATGGTCTGCCACTACTGCGGCTATCGCAGAAAGCCTATCCAGGTCTGTCCCGAGTGCCACTCCCTTGATGTAGGCTACAGTGGATTCGGTACCGAGATGGTCGAACAGGACGTACGCATGTTCTTTCCCCAAGCCTCCATACAAAGACTCGATACCGACAGTGCCAAGGACAAGAAGCATATGAAGGAGGTCCTGGACCAGTTTCGCAAGGGAGAGGTTGATATCCTGTTGGGGACCCAGATGGTTGCCAAGGGGCTTAACTTCCCCGGTGTGGAACTGGTTGGTATCGTGCTTGCAGACAGTGGAATGAACATCCCTGATTTCCGGGCCCAGGAGCGTACCTTCTCGCTCTTGATGCAGGTGTCGGGTCGTGCCGGGCGGTATAACGACCAGGGTCAGGTCATCATCCAGACCTTCCATCCAGACAATGCTGCGGTTGTATATGCCCAGCATAGGGAGGTGGATGCATTCTTTGACCAGGAGCTCTCGATGCGCGAAGAGACAGGCTTTCCTCCCCATACCCGTCTTATCAATCTGGTGCTCAGGGGCAGGAACAAGGAGAAGGTGTCCACCGAGGCAGACAAGCTTGAGAGCCTCTTCGAAGCGGCTATAGCATCCTACAAGGGTGAGGGTTCCCCCTCTGTGCTGTGCAACAGCGAATGCCCCTTGGAGAAGATCGCATCGAACTGGCGCCACCACCTGTTGGTGATGGGTGAGGATGCCTCTTCTGCCCATAAGGTTGTATCGCATGTCCTCGATCATTACAGTGCCCCTTCGGGTATCTATATTGAGGTTGATATAGACCCTTTGCAAATGTTGTAGCGTGTAAGCCGAAAATGATAATTTCCTCCTCCCTAAAACCTCCAGCGACCAGTATTC
>CAYXYD010000142.1:0-6843 GCA_964469205.1 uncultured Sphaerochaeta sp.
TTAGCCGCTACTTCGATGTTGAGAAATCTGTCTCAAAACTAACCATTGGATCTGACTGTGCCCTAACTGCCAAAGAGAAGATAATACTCAATGGCAATACGTTGAGAAACTCCACGGTTTTGAATGCAGTGCAGAAAAGCAACATTCATTCACCAACTTTGGATGCTGTCATACTATACTTCAAAGAAACCATCATGCCCATAATTACCTCTACAGTTCTCTTACGGGATTGGAGTCTGGAACGCTTGGCCAGTGATAGCACAAAGAAACAATTCTTTGCAAAACTCATGGAAAAGGCAGACTTTCAGATAGCAGGCCTTGAGATCAAAAAGAAGAGAATCTCAGTTGCTGATGAACTGCTCGACACCCTAACCGAGCAAATAGTCCCAAACGGCCTTCTAAAGCAACTGAAAAAAACTGAGCATCTTGAGACTATGGAACTCTTTTTTACACATGAAACCACCCATGGATCATACCAAAGAGGAGTTGAGCATGAATCCCAAGGCTCCTTACGATATTTCCGCCTTGGTGGGGTATTGCAAGAACTCTTAACAGAGCCCCATTTCGTTGCCCTTGATGAGTTGGAATCTTCCCTACATCAGGATCTTGCAAACTTTTATCTGCAAATGTTTCTCAAAAACTCCAACGAATCGCAAATGCTTGTAACGACTCATGCCCAATACATCATGGGACTGGATTTTATGAGGGACTACATGGTCTGGTTTTGTGAAAAGGATGAGACTGGTGCCAGCAAGTATTATAGTGCAGAGGATTTTGAGCTTACCTCAGACAACAACCTTGTCAATTCCTACCAAAGCGGAAACCTTGGGGCTAAACCAATTTTAGGTAATCCTAAATTCAACAGAATAGAGAATAGCAATAAACCATCGTCATCTTGGGAGTAGGATTGAGCGATTGTAGAGTGCTTTGACCATACCAAGAGAAGTATCACTGATACGTTTGTGGGAAAGACAATCGGTAACACGGTTGTCTTTTTCTTTCTCAAATAAAAAATATCCAATTGAAGACAACCAATTGTATCACCACCATTTCTCTTGCTATCTACATCATTTATAGCAATAATGATGTAGATATTTATGAAATGATGGAGACTCCCCTATGAGAGATTTTGATTACAGTAACGCCCCAGCTACATTGCTTACCCCTGAAATAGTCCATTTGCTTACAAGTATCCATGAGCACAAAGGCAAGCAGGAACTGTTCATTGCGGCCAATACAGATGATTTAAAAAATCTCCTTGAAATTGCAAAGATACAAAGCACTGGAGCATCCAATAGAATAGAAGGTATCTACACTTCAGACAAAAGACTTCGGGAACTCGTGCAGGACAAAGCTGAACCACGGAATCGCTCAGAACAGGAGATAGCAGGGTATCGGGAGGTTCTGGCAACTATCCACGAGAGTTATGATCATATTAGTCCAAGGCCAAATATCCTTCTTCAATTGCATAGGGATCTCTACCACTTTAGCGAATCCTCAATCGGCGGATCCTATAAGAATTCCGACAATGTGATTGCAGAAATAGAATCCGATGGAAAGGAAAAAATCAGGTTTGCCCCTGTTCCTGTATACCAGACACCTGATGCAGTTGATCAATTGTGTGAAGCTTTCCTAAAGGCATGGGAAGATGGCAGCATTGATACACTGCTGCTCATTCCTATGTTCATATTGGACTTTCTCTGCATACATCCGTTCCATGATGGCAACGGTCGAATGAGCCGACTCCTTACGTTGTTGTTGCTCTATAAAGCAGGCTACATCGTAGAAAAATATGTAAGTATCGAGTTGCTCATTGAGAAGACAAAGGAAACCTATTATGAAGCTCTGCAGGATTCATCACTGAATTGGCATGAAGGCGAGAATACGTATGGACCTTTTGTAAAATATTATCTCGGCATTTTGATAGGCTCATACAATGACTTTGAAGACCGAGTCGAACATATGAAATATAGGAAAATGTCCAAGCCAGAACGCATCAAAGCAGTGATAGAAAAAACTGTCGGAAAGATAACGAAGAAAGAGATAATGGATGTCTGTCCGGATATAAGCCAGGTTACTGTCGAAAGAACACTCGCCCACCTAGTGAAAGACGGCTATGTAGAGAAGAACGGGGCCGGCCCTGCAAGCGCCTATATAATTACGAGGAAATAGACTGACAACAACTCCAACGGAGCCTGCCCTCTATCTACTGAGGGTTGGCTTAACAGGTCTTTTCCCTTACTACCTTCTATTTTCTAACCTTTTCTTCTCTTACTCTCTCTTCTTCTACAAGAGCCTACTCATGGTGGTGCTCACACTCTGGAGCATGCACATGTTCATGTTCATGCTCATCTTCATCAAGTCCATGACTGATGAACTCCTTAATGATAGTATCCAACTCATCGTTCTGTGTGCCCCTCACCATCATGATGTTGAGCTGTGCTCCCAAATGGGAGAGCAAGGGATAGGTTCGGTCGCCAAAGCAGTGTATGGCCTGAGGTTTTCCTACCTGGTCAAAGCTATCAAGGAGGCGAGAGACAAACTTGGTATGCTGTTGTTCGTAGTCATCCACCATGTGCAGGTCAAGCATGACATGCTTCTGAGGATCGAAAAGCATATAGGCTACAGGGAAGACAGGGGCCCCACCCTTCGCATCCTTGAACGGCTCGGGAAGGAGAAAGGTTGCAATATAGAGGATCTTTCCGGGCTTGGCCTTCATTCTCTTATAGAGGGATAGCTTCTCCTCGTTGGTCAGCCTTGCCTGAGGATATTCCACCCCATAGTCATCATCGCTGAGCTCTCTGGGCTCTACAACGAACAGGTCTGTTTCATTCTTAGCCTGCTTGAAATACGGGTAGTACTCCCGCTTCTCGATGTCATCCAGGCCCAGGCTTTCTAGCCAAGGGGTGAGAGAGTTGGTCTTGCTGACCTTGCCGAACTGCGCAACATAGGTTTTGGCAAACAGGATACCCCGTAGGGCCAAGGCGAATGATTGTTGCTCGTCTTGTGTTAGAAACCAAGGAAAGCGATACTGGCGTTTGACCCTTACCATGGGATAATACCCTTCATCAAACTCAATGCCACTTTCTGTGATGACGGCAAGGTCCTCAGGCTCAAGATCTTCCCTATTATTGTTCAATGTCAGGATGAAACACTCCTGGGAGTTCTCTGTCTCATGCTTTTCCAAAGGAGCGGTATCAGGATCGAGAAAACATAGACGGAGGTAGCCGGTGATGCCCTTCTCACCAAGGTAGAGGGCAAGGGCGTCCTCCACTATTGAGGCATAGGCAGGACTCTTGTCCCCTAGCTCTATAGCAAACAGGTCATTTTCAGAAAAGACCGTATCGACTTGGGCTTCTTGATACTCTTTGATAAAGGAATAGAACTCTTTGGTTTCCATCAGTGCCTCCACGTTCCAATCATACTAAAAAACAGGAGCATGTCCAATGAAATTGGACTGCCACGTTTTATCTTTTTGCATTCTCTTTATTCGTACTTACCTTCTCTTCTTGGATTATGCCTTCTTTGTCCTTGCACCAAGATAGCATTGGCAACAGAGGAGCTCTATGCCTATAAAAAAGGCTGTCGCCCTCCTAGTGAATAGGAAGAGTGACAGCCTTTGTTTAGTTTTCCAGCTTAGCTTTTTGCTTACTGCTTGATCTAGCGCTGGACGCGTCCGCTTCCATCACCCTTACAGAGAGCTTCCACTTCACTCTTAAGAGTAAGGTTAAAGTCTCCACCGATGGAGTGCTTCAAAGCCGAGGCAGCAACTGCATAGTTGATAGCATACTGCTCATCCTCGCCGTATTCGCTCAAGGCATAGATGATGCCAGCAGAAAAGGAGTCGCCTCCCCCTACACGGTCGATGATGTTGGTTATCTCATACTTCTTGGAAACATAGAAACCAGTCTTGCCGTTGATGGCAGCTCTCCAGCCGTTATGGTCGGCACTCTTGCTTTCGCGTAGCGTTACGTTGACCACACTGATGTTGGGGAATTGACGCTTTACTTCTTGGGTAAGCTCTTCATAGACACCAAGGTCAAGCTCGCCTTTGGTAACGTCAACCTTAGCTTCGATGCCAAGGCACTTCTGGATATCCTCTTCGTTGGCAACAATGACATCGGCATATTTTGCCAGTTCACGCATTACCTCTACAGCGGTCTTGCCATACTGCCAGAGCTTCTTGCGATAGTTCAGATCGATCGAAACGGTTACACCGGCTTTCTTTGCTGCCTTCATAGCCTCAAAGGTACAGTCAGCGGCACTCTGGCTGATAGCCGGGGTAATGCCGGTGACATGCAGCCACTGGGCATCTTTGAAAATTGCTGGGAAATTAAAGTCGGCAGGCTTTGCGAGGGCGATCGAGCTTTCTGCACGGTCATAGACCACCATGCTAGGGCGCTGATTGGCACCGGTCTCCAGGAAATAGATTCCTACGCGACCATCCTTTGTCCTGTTGATGGCTGAGACATCAACACCATATTTTCTTACTTCCCGTAGGGCAGCTTCACCGATGGCATTCTCTGGAAGGGCAGTCACAAACTTGGCTTCCTTACCCATCAGGGAGAGTGATACTGCAACGTTAGCCTCACCACCACCAAAGGTGGCCTCCAACAAGGGAGACTGGAAGAAACGTTCATGGCCGGGAGATTTTAACCTTAACATGATCTCACCAAAGGTAACAAATTTCTTACCCATACAATCCTCCTAAAATATTTTGTGAACATTCATTATTAATATCTTGATATTTAGAATCATAGAGGGTATGCTGAGGTCTGTCAACATTATTTTGAAACAACGTTTCATATTTGAAATCAAATAAGGAGAATTACCTATGCATGAAAAATTATTTGCTCAAATCCATGACATTGGACTTGTCCCCGTCGTTAAAATAGACGACGCATCGAAGGCAGTAGGCTTGGCAGGAGCCATGATCAAGGGAGGACTTCCCTGTGCTGAAGTTACCTTCCGTACCGATGCCGCCGAACAGGCCATCAGGAATATTACCAAAGCCTACCCCGAAATGCTCGTAGGAGCTGGGACTGTGACCAACCTCGACTATGCAAAGAAAGCAGTAGCAGCAGGGGCCAAGTTCATCGTATCCCCCGGCTTCAACCCCACAATAGTGGACTGGTGCCTGGAGAACAAAGTTCCCATCGTACCTGGCGTATGCACCCCTAGTGACATTGAACAGGGCTTAGCGCGTGGTCTCACCACCCTCAAGTTCTTCCCAGCAGAAGTTTCTGGCGGTGTGGACATGCTCAAAAACTTTGCAGGGCCCTTCCCCAACCTAAAGTTCATGCCCACCGGTGGCATCAGCCTGGCAAACCTCGCATCCTATGCCAAACAGAGCAATGTGCTTGCAGTCGGAGGCTCTTGGATGGTCAAGTCCGACCTCATTGAAAATGAGGACTGGGACAGCATCAGCAAACTTTGCAGTGACGCAGTAATAGCTCTGCAGGGTCTTGAGTTTGCACACATGGGGTTGAACAACGACGGAGCAGAAGAAGCAGAAAAGAGCATCACAGGCTTTACTGCCCTAGGAATGCCGACCAAACACGGTGCTTCCACTACCTTCATGGGCCCCTTCATTGAAATACTTCCCAAGCTCTACCTGGGAAAGCACGGACACATCGGGTTCCGTTGCTACGATATCGAGAGAACCCTCTCCTATCTGGCCAAGCTTGGCTTCACAGTCAATAAGGAGACCATCGCTCGCGATGCTAAGGGAACTATCAAGGTCTGTTACGTCAATGAGGAGCTGAGTGGCTTTGCCATCCATCTCCTCAGGGCATAACAAGCAGAAGGGAGGACCAACATTTACTATGTTGTCTCTCCCCTGTTTCCCCTACAGTTCAACTAAATGAACAAGAGAGAAGCCCTTTCGTATCTATACGAGGGGGCTTCTCTCTTGTATCCTCATATCAATGGAACTACTAAAAACCAATACACTCAAGCCCCAACAAATAGCATCGGTCAAAAGCCTACAAAAAATATGTTTTCTTTATGAAGGCTTGGCGAATGAGCCACTTCTCTCCAACAAACTTAACAGTGACCAAGACCTTCCCTGCTTCTTCTTATGCTTTGATGACCATATGCTTGTGGGATTCCTTGCTTCCTTCTTCCCCACAGAGGACGAGGTGGAGATCAATGCCTTTGTGCATCCGACCTATAGAAAGAAGAGGATATTCTCTTCTTTAGCTGCTGAAGCTATAAAGGCCTATGGACCTCTCTCTTTCCACCAGATGCTCTTTCAAGTGGAAAACTCTTCGGAGAGTGGGAAAGCCTATCTAAAAAACAGATATCCCCATATCGATCGAAGCGAATACCGCCTGAGGCTTTCCAAAAGCCGCTGGCAGGACAAAAGACCTTCCATTCCTGTTTTGGGCACTCTTGTTGAGGCTAGAGGAGAGTACCTGGAGCTATTTATCCAAACAGCAACTTCCCTCTTGAGGGAAGAATCTGGTTTTATTGAGGGCATTTTGGATAATCCTGAAAGAAAAGGTTATCTCTATCTCTATAAGAGCAAACCTGTAGGAGTACTGCACAAATGCAGGCAAGATGAACAACTCTCAATGCTGTATGGGGTTGCCATAGATGAGAAGTATCGTGCCCAGGGCCATGGGAAAGCAATGCTCACCCTAGCATTGGATACTTTTTTTGTATCCTGTGCATATCTATCTTTGGAGGTTGATTCTCAAAACCCCACCGCTTTTGGCCTATATAGGGATTTAGGGTTCGAAATTGACTTTCAAGTTGCCTATCATAGCTTGATTTTGTCTTAGCTATAACTCTTTGGCTCTCTCTTTGGTTGGAGGTCTCCTGTAAAGTAGTTTGTCCGTC
>CAYXYD010000143.1:0-6836 GCA_964469205.1 uncultured Sphaerochaeta sp.
AAGGGGGTATCCCCTTAGCTCCACCTCAAACAGCATTCAATTATAACCCCATTCATAGCCATAAATTAAATCGACGTGGACAACAAGACCAGTAATAATCGCCTGTTCGAGAAGTCTTCGTTAAATAAGGTCCCAGTTTCGGGAAGTACGTCGGTTGAACCGGAACGTAAATCCCTACAAGTAGGATTGTCTTACATGCCAGACAGATAAACCCTTCCGGGAAAAGCAATTGTTCCAAAAGACTATACACGCATTGTCATCAGGGAATATTTCCACAAATTCTTGGTACGTATTTTGGTAGTCATGTCCTAATACTAATTCCATGTTTACACCATTTTGAAAGAAATTTACTCTTACATTAGAATTCAGGTGGAGCTAAGGGGATACCCCCTTTTAGCCTATTTGGCGGGCATTGTCGTAATCTTGTATAGAAAAGGCTTCCTGTCTTGCCCTTTAGGGTGTAGGAAGCCTTATAGGCAAGATACTTTCAACGGAAAGTGAATATCACTACTCCCGCTGAAAACAGCCTTAAAAATCTTTAAAATTTATAACATTACCTGAAGCATCTAGAGTTATTACTTGATTATTTACAATATAACCTCCAAAGGAATTTTTTGCTCTATATTTAACTCTAACCTTAAAACTCCCATTCCCATTCTTTACAACTTTGCTCCATTCAATAAATTCTAATGATTTCGGGTCATTAAGATTTTCTTTTAACCATACTCTCACTTGAGATACAGAAGAATCCCAAGAACTATTTCTTACAATTTCTACCACAGGAGTTTCTTGAGTTGAAGTGGTTGTTGCTATGTTTTCACTCGGAGTTGTTGAGTTGGTTTTTGTATCATCTCCTGAAAAGATTAGCGATACAAATAATAATAGAGCAACACTAATGGCTAAAAAAATCAAAGACTTTTTCATCATTCGTCGTTGCTTATCTTTATATTCATAAACCATTCTATAGGTAATTATATTGCCACAGTTAGGGCAAGTCTCCGCATTTTCACTAATCTTTTTTTTACATTCAGAACATTGAATAAGTGCCATGGGAGCTCCTATATCTATTTATACAAAAAATTCATATATTTTTGTTGTATGCTATCTACCTGTTCAGAAGTGAGATTGTTTTGCTTTGCTACTAAATCCGTTGCAGTCTGATCATCAGGCATGTTGCTTAAATCTGCATCCATTAGGTTATCATGAGTCTCAAACCATTCATCCATAAGGGTGTCATAAACATTATTCCATTGGAGTATAATATCTGTCTCAAAATCGGTTAGCTGATATTCTGGATTCGTCTCTCTAATATCAAACTGAAATTGCATATTACTGTAATCTCCAGTTCGAACTTCCATCGACCTAGCAAAATCTCCCCAGGGGGCATAAATAACTCGGCCTAAAGTATAACCATCTCCGATAAACCCTTCATGATGATAGATGAAAACCATCACCGCATTAAATTCTGTTTCCCTTTTAAATTGTTCAATAGCTGAAATACCCACTTGTTTGATTTCTTCCTTATCAAGTGTTTTTGTAACCACTTGAAGACCAAACCGTTTTGCCCCCCCAATCGAAGTATCATCAATTTCAACGATCTTATAATCAGCAACTACATTTTTAGGCTTAGTGTCTGGAAAAAAAGATTGAGAACCATATTTCTTCTGAGTGGCAGCTTCCTTATCTTTAGGGGTGCAACCAATAAAGACCACAAGGATTAATATAGCTAACAACATAGCGAGTGTATTTTTCTTTTTCATTTCCAACTCCCGATTTTTGAGTAAACACCTATCCTTAGTTATAGTACCACAAAAATCACGGAGAGCAATTTTTTTCCTTTTGTGTTTAATTCTTAATTATGTCCTGGATGTACTTCTCAAGTCCTCTGAACTCAATACCACCCCAAGCATAATCTGCCAGTGATATGGTAACGGCATTGTCATCATTCAGAATTCCCTCAGATACAACTATTTCAGGGGGGATTGGTATCTTCTCCAGTTTAGATCTAGCAGGTCTTGCAAGCTTAAAGGAAGGTGATTTTGTATTTGTAGATTTCTGATTAGCAGTCGCACAGTTAGAGAGCAGTATTACGAGAATTGTACAGTTCAGTAATACAGTTTGTAATGTCTAACTGTTTTGTGTCTTGGGGGTTGTCAATAGTTTTGTGCAATTAATTTTCTAGATTTTTACGCCCATCATTGTTATCGCTCAATCTGCTTGATCCTCTTCCCCACTTGGTCTCTCATTGTAGGGATAAGCGGTTCTTTCATAGGAATTCCAGGTAGCAGGGCAATCCTCTCCAACGCCTTGGAAACGGAGAGCATCATCGAAGAGAGCAGTTTCTCCATATAGGGCCTTCCAATTTGAACCTCTTCACCAAGGGAGATAAAATGGTTTCTTCTGATACGGTCAATACGGTATTCCCCACCTATTTTCATGGAAAGCTTCGCTGAAAGCCCCTCATAGACCGTAGTTGATACAAGATCGTAAAATGGGGCAAGAGTTGCAGATCGGTTTTGTTGCTTTTCATATTTTGAGAACAAGAAAGAAATATTTTTCCCATGTGCATCACAGTTTCCAATGAGGAAGTTGAAGACGGCTAAAGAGAGTATTGCCCGTATCTCGAGAATCGGGACAGCTGTATTATCGTGTATCAACGAAACAATGTGCGAAAAGCTAGGACCTCCATCAGATTCATATTTTCTGTCAGGCATAATGCCAAGGGCCTGACAGGCATCTTCCTGATGGAGACGTTCGACTACTGGGGGATTTGTAGCGAGTAGCTTTCGGTCATACCTCTCGATAACATAAACTGGGATCTCATCAAGGAAAAACAACTCAGTAAGGGGGACAGGAAGATCACACAGAGAAGCCATTTGCATGCAGATATATTCATTCACTGCAAGGTCAGGATATGGATACCGTGAGGGTTTCAAAATGTGTGTTGAAGGAGAGCCATCAAGAGGGAGATACCAATCACCGTCAAAGCGAGCCAACGGAAGCTTCTGCTGGGCTCCCGCTAGGGACAGGCGAAGGGCAGAGCCACCAGTGAGGAGCGGGCGCTGGTCCATCCTTCCAACCATAGCAGACAGTTCTGCATCTTCAATCTTTCGGTATCGGCTTTCGAAGGGTACTTCTTTGGAAACAAATGAATCAGAACGATATTCCTCTTCGTTGACAAGGGTTATCGAACCTGCACACTCCCCTCCCAATGCTTCGAGTAGTTTTAGGGTACTCGATTCTGAGACATGCAGAAATTCCGAGATTTTCCGTTTCAACTCGCCATCAGGAAGAAGCCCCGAAAAAAAGGGAAGGCACTCTTTGGATGAAAACTCATCAAACCGAAGGGGAAGAGAATAGGACAATGACCTTGAATTAGAACTGGCTAGATACTCTTTGTCATAGCGAAAGACCACACCCCTATCAGAGGTGCCGGCAAGAAGGCCTATCTTCTCCCCATATTGAAGAACAACAAGGTTCATGAGCGGACCTCCGCAGTAAGGCCTATGCCTAATCGAGAGAGAACCGAAAGGACCTTTTCAAGGTGAAGTGTCTCTTTCCCATTTTCAAGTTCTGACCAAAAGCGCACCCCTACACCACAGAGTCCTGCAGCTTCTACTTGTGTGAGTCCAAGATTTTTGCGCTGAGTGCGAACAAGAGTTCCTATATCAATACTATTTTCTATTCGATTCATAGAGATATGATAGTATTCCCGAACGGGAAAAACAAGTGGCAGAATGACCATTTTTCTACTATTTATTCCCGTTCGGGTAAATTTTTGGATACAAGCTCTTATTTCTTATAAATCTTCCCGAACGGGAATAATCGGAACATCAGACTCTTGCTTTATGGTGCTTCACTACTCCTCACCTGAGTAAAAATTGCTTCTATTCCCCAAAGAGCAACCCCCAGACCTAAGCCTGGGGGTTGCACAGTAATTACTTTACTTTACTTGCTTTGCTACATTGCTATTCTTATTTCTTATTCTTCACAATGATCGCAGCCTGTGCTGCAGCAAGACGGGCGATGGGAACACGGAAGGGAGAGCAGGAAACATAGTCCAACCCTACAGTATTACAGAATGCAATACTCTTGGGGTCTCCACCATGCTCACCACAGATACCCAACTTGATAGATGGATTGGCTTTCCTTCCAAGATCACTGGCTATCTGAACCATCTTGCCTACCCCATCGATATCGATGGTGGCAAACGGGTCATAGTCATATATCTGCTTATCCACATCATTGACGTAGGGACCGAGGAACGAGGCAGCATCATCACGGCTGAAGCCACAGGTCATCTGCGTAAGGTCGTTGGTACCGAAACTGAAGAACTCAGCTTCCTTGGCGATTTCATCTGCAGTGATTGCTGCACGAGGAACCTCGATCATAGTACCGATCTTATACTCGATTTTCATGCTCTGCTCTTCGAAGATACTCTCGATAACCTCGAGGGCGATCTTCTTACAGAATACGAACTCCTTGTAGTTGCCTACCAGGGGAATCATAATCTCAGGATGTACCACAAAGCCCTTACGCTTCACATTGATGGCGGCTTCGATGATCGCCTTGACCTGCATCCTCAAGATCTCAGGATAGATGATGGCCAAGCGGCAACCACGGAATCCGAGCATGGGGTTGAACTCATGCAAGGCAGTTGACTTCTGTGCAACTTCCTCGACAGTGATGCCCATCTGCAAGGCCAATTCATGGCGACTGGTGTGGTCATTGGGAAGGAACTCATGCAAGGGAGGATCGAGCAAGCGAACAGTGGCAGGCCTGCCATGCAGCTCGATAAAGATCTCCTCAAAGTCCTGACGCTGCATAGGAAGCAGATCGGCCAGTGCCTTCTCACGCTCTACAACGTTGTTGGCAAGGATCATCTTACGAATCGACATGATGCGGTTTCCACCAAAGAACATGTGTTCAGTCCTACAAAGCCCGATACCTTCGGCACCGAGTGCGACAGCCATCTTTGTATCTGTGGGGGAATCGGCATTTGCATAGACTCCAAGAGTTTTCAATTCATTCACATATTCCATGAAAATCTTGTAATTCTGGAAAATAGTGGACTCTGACTCTTTCATGTTTCCGTTGAGCACCTGCACAATTTCAGAATGGCGAACGGGAATCTTAGATGCATAGATAGCACCGGTGAAGCCGTCGATGGACATGAAGTCCCCTTCTTGGAGTTTGGTTCCATTCACTTCAACGAACTTCTTAGCCTCGTTGATGCGAAGGTCCCCGGCTCCTGATACACAAGGACAGCCCATGCCACGTGCTACAACCGCTGCGTGGCTAGTCATACCACCACGACTGGTCACTACACCCTTGGCTACAGCCATACCGCCAATATCTTCAGGACTGGTCTCAGAGCGGAGCAGGATAACATCCTTACCCTCCTTAGCCATTTGTTCTGCCTTGGCAGCGGTGAAGTAGATCTGACCCGATGCACCACCTGGGGAGGCGTTCAAACCACGTGCAATTTCTGTAAGACTCTGGTCACGAATGCTTTTGGTATCCAAAACAGGAGCAAAAAGCTTGCCGAACTCGCCGGCAGGTACACGGCTTACTGCAGTCTCCTTGGAGATTAGACCTTCATTGACCATGTCTACCTGGCTTTGGAGCCAGCTGAATACAGAACGCTTACCATTACGGGTCTGTAGCATGTACAGTGTCCCTTCCTGGATGGTGAACTCTACGTCCTGCATATCATGGTAGTGTTTTTCAAGAGTGGAGCGGATATCAACCAACTGCTGGTATACCGCAGGGTTAACATCCTTGAGTGTATCGATTGTCTTGGGGGTTCTGATACCTGCTACAACGTCTTCACCCTGGGCATTCATGAGGTATTCACCGTAGAACTTGTTCTCACCGGTTGAAGGGTCGCGGGTAAAAGCCACACCAGTACCACTGGTATCGCCCATGTTCCCATATACCATGCTCTGGATGTTGACTGCAGTGCCGAGAAGGCCACGGATATCATTCATCTGGCGGTATTTGATGGCACGATCGTTGTTCCATGAATGGAATACGGCATTGGTAGCCTTGAACAGCTGGTCAATGGGATCGGTAGGGAAAGACTCCCCGGTATAACGCTTATAGATTCTTTCATAGCGGGTGATGACCTCTTGGAGGTCTGCACTCACAAGGTCAGTATCCAAGGTTACGCCTTTGGCTTCCTTCACATCCTGCAAGGCAGTTTCAAACTCATGGTGTGGAACACCCATGACAACATCACCGAACATCTGGATAAAGCGGCGATAACTGTCCCAGGCAAACCGTGCATTGTTAGTTTTTTCTATCAGGGCTTGCACAGAGGTGGGGGTAAGGCCGAGGTTGAGGATAGTATCCATCATACCAGGCATAGATGAGGCAGCACCACTACGAACTGATACAAGCAAGGGATCCTTAGCATCCCCAAGTTTGGCACCCATCTTTTTTTCTAGTTTAGCAAGGTTCTCAAGTACCTCTTCACGCATACCTTCGGGGTATGTTTCTTTGTTGGCGCTGTAATAGGCGCACGCTTCGGTACTGATAGTAAAGCCCGGAGGTACAGGAAGCCCAATGCTGGTCATCTCTGCAAGGTTAGCGCCCTTGCCACCGAGAATTTCCTTCATCTGGGATGTTCCATCTACATCTCCGGAGCCAAAAAAATAGACATACTTGGGTTTGTTCTTAGCCATTATTGACTCCTCTTTTCTTTTTCTTCTTATAGACGTTGAAATCGTAGCTGTTAGAAAGGTAAGTGTCAATGAAAATCCCGTTGAATTGGCAATTTACTAAGCCGGATATGATAATTTCCAATCCATCATCAAATGATTTTTTCCCATATA
>CAYXYD010000144.1:0-3841 GCA_964469205.1 uncultured Sphaerochaeta sp.
GGAGCCCGACATGTCTAGTCGCCATCAAACAATCCTTATCTCCCAATCCTCTCTTCTCTTCTTGGGCCTTCCTGTGCGTACAGGAGGTCAGCTATGAAGTATAGGTAAGTCTTTGGTATAACCAAGAATCATGAACCTTGAAGCTTGAACGAAGAGATGCTTACCAAGCAACAAGGAGAGAAGAGTAAGCAGAGCCATAGATCATGGAGATGAACTATGGCCCCAAGAAGAGGTACTACGTACCAAGAAATTAGGAAATTACATCATGAAATATGAAACACGTATGCAGTTCGATAAGCACATCATCACTGAGGAATATGTCGTTGATTCTAAGACGTATAGAGCTGAATTTGCTATACACCCCCTTGGAGTCTATGCAGGTATGGCAGGCTATGAAGCTTGCAGAGTAGGTATAAACTTATACAAAAAGGGATCAAAATTCCAAATCGGATACGTATATATCAGCTTTCCCCTGCTCAAGCGTGCTGATGTTGACAACCCAGAGCATATGTTGGTGCCTTGTCTTGAAAAAGACATATGTTGGGCTAATCCACCTGCGCGTAGGTTCACCCCCTATGCAGAGAGGGAGATCGAGCGGGTGGTGACTGAATTCATCCGCAAGGAAAAGGATTTTAGCGCGATGGGAATCCCTCTACACACTATCTCAGTCATTGTTGGCCCTCAGGATAGCAGTGGTAGGGGACGACCCTTCCCGCGTGGGCTAATAAGGCAGGGATGTGCGTAGGATCACCTCATAGAAGAAGTAGGAGAATAGTATAAAACAAGGTTGTTTTCAGAACTAGTAGTGTAATCCACCTACTGCTGAAAGCAGCCTGACCCTCAGTAATCCAGGTATGCTTTGGTCAAAGTCTTCGGGGATAGCTGTCTGGTAGAAGGGTGGTGGATGATATGAAGGGTGTAGCTACTCAGTTCGCCCAGGAGATGATTTGGGGTAACCCAGTATGCCTATTGAATAGAGTAGTGTTGCATGGAAAGCGTTCAGCACAGAGAAGGATCCAAAAAGGTTCTGTGCTTCTGTTCATCTTGGTGATGATGGATATTTGGAAATGGTAAGTGACTATATGAGTCGGGGTGGGACGTACTTCGGCCTTGCTGGGTACTTCCCTCTCGGAAGATCAATGGAAGGCTGGCTTTCAGAAGAGTTGAGAAAGTCTAGCAGTAACTCCTATAGGAGTTGTAAGAAGCGCATAGGGAAGAGGCTTTGCTGAAGTACAGTCTTTCTTGTGTGAGTCAGAATTGATGGTCATTGATTCATTAAAAGAGATGGCATAAGGAACCTGGGATGATAAAGCAAGAGGACGATGATGGTCTGATCCAGGAGATGCAGCAACAGGAAGAGATAAACCCCACTAGTAGGCCTATCTAAGAGTTAGAACAGTCTCTTGATTACTGGTGTCGGAAAGATGGGGATGATTACTATATGTTCATAGAGCATCCAAGGATGAGATATCTTAGGTATCCTTTGGAGTATGGGTGTAGTGAGAGGACAGAAGAGGTGACGGTGAAGGTTAGGTTTTAGGAAAAGAAAGAGGAGTATTCTCTGGTGCTGGAGTTTCAGGAGAGCTTAGTGTTGAGGGTGGAGAATGAAGGGGCTTATAAATCTGGTGATCCCAGATTTATAAAATGGGTTAATTAATCAATGATACTATTTAGTCATAACTATGAAAAAGGAATTAAAAAGGCTGTTGCATTATTGCAACAGCCTAAATGTATTAAAATTGTAATAAGTAATTAGATAGCTGTAAATGCAAAGGTAACATTTCCTTGGTAATTACCGTTAATGCCAGTCTCTAAAGTAGGAATTTCAACCACTAAGTCACGAGATACCTGTGCCCTAGCGGTAACAGGACCGGCAGGGTTATAAGCACTTGCGGAGGTGTCAATAATGGTCTTGGCCTCGCCTTCGCCATTAGCTGTTTCCACCCAACCGCCATTTACGGTAAATGCTTTTATTGTATAAGGAAGATGGATTATTCCTATACCTGTAGTGAGTCCGCTACCAGTCTGACCTAAAGCCGTTAATGCTCCTGCTGTCATAGTTACCGTGAAACCATTATAACTATTAGAAATGGTGTGAAGTGAAGCAACACCTGTAGGCTCTGATGAATCGATTGTTGGGCTTGTTCTTGTATCAGTATAAGCAGAATAGCCTTCCCATTCTTCTTCAGCGGGTGGAGCCACTTGATAATTGCTTAACTTCATAAAGTTAAATGGAGGAATAGTAGCCTTAATTGTAAGTGTATTACCCAATTCAATAGGTGAGGTAGCGTTGTATGCAAACAGCCCAACACCAGCGAGTACGAGAACCAATAGAATAGCGATTGTTTTCTTCATTTTGTTTCTCCTTAGAAGCTTCTTTTGCTTCTTTTGTGAAATCTCCTTTTTTTGTGTGCCCCTTTTCCTGAGCATACCCTATAAACTCTTCTATATGATAAGGCAAGAAGAGACTTATGTCAACACTGAATTTATAAAAATTATAAAACTGAGATATTTCCAAAAAAATGCATAAATTGTTATATTTGAGGTATTTTAGCAAAAAAACCTTGAAAGACTTATGACACCATGGTATGATAAATTGGTTAAAATTATTTTTCGGTTATGTTTTTGGACTACTAGTTATAATGTAAATCTTAATATTTTAGTAGATTTACGTCATAAGGTATGATGAATAACGCTTGCTTTTTATGTATATGAATGCCTCGGTATTGAGTTTTTCCATACCTATTAGGGTGCTAGAATAAACCTTTGAGGATTTCTTGTTTGCCTAGTGTTTTTGATTTATTTTCCTAATGATTTTATGTGTATTTAATTTGTTAAAGAAAATTACTGGCTATAAATATGGTGAAATCGTTGGTTTTAGCTGGATATATTTGATAACAGAAAACCTCTTGATTAAAGTAATCGTAGCGCTTTGAACGCATACGAAAACAAAGGCACAGGAGATACAATGATAGAAGTAAGGCTAGCACATACAAGAGGGGATTGAATCTACCACAGGTTCATATTTCCTTTAACCCATATTTTGCAGAGAGCTGATGATTTTCAGGGGAAACCCTCCTTTCTAGCTAAATCTTGAGGATTGCTTATTCCCGCTGATGCGTGTGGACAGTAAGATTGAACAGCCTAAAACAATGCCGCTCATCATTTTTCTGATGAGCGGCATTGTTTTAGTTTTGATCACAAAGAGGTGAGCATCTAGCAAGGTTCTTGCTATTTTGCCTTCTTTTCTTCGATCCTCTTATGCTGGGTCTTCTCGATCGCATTGATGATCTTGTCATAGCCGGTACATCTGCAGAGATTGCCTGCAACCTGCTTGCGGATCTCGTCCCTGCTTGCCGGTGTGTCACGCGTGATGATGGGCACTGATGCCATGATGAAGCCAGGAGTGCAGAAACCACACTGTACGGCCCCTTCATCGATGAATGCCTGCTGGATGTCTGATATCGCACCCTTCTTGTCAGAGAGGCCTTCCAAGGTCAGGATGGTCTTCCCTTCAGCCCAGATCGCAAGATAGATGCAGGAGTTGAAGGGTTGCCCGTCTATGAGGACGGTGCATGCTCCGCACTCACCTACGTCACAGCCGTGCTTGACGCTGTCCAATCCACCTTGTCCTCGAAGCATGTCCGAAAGGGATGATCGTATGTCAACCGAATATTCTCTTTTTATACCATTTATGGTGCATGTTACTGTTCTTCTAGCCATTGATCTTTCCTCCTGCTTTCTCGATCGATGTGATGGTGGCACGCCTTGCGAGCTCTTCTACCAAGTGGAGCCTAAACTCCCTGGAAGCTCTCCAGCTTGTTCTGGGCATGACGTCAGC
>CAYXYD010000144.1:3941-6747 GCA_964469205.1 uncultured Sphaerochaeta sp.
ATGGTACCGATATTCCTGACCTGAGGGCCACCGATCTGCTCTACAGCTTCGCTGAGGACCGGAATGTGCTTCTTGATAAGAGGGTGCATCACCACATCAGTAAAGCTGGCAAGAGGCCTTATCAGAAGTGATCCATCATCCTCTACACAGATGCCACGCAACTCATCCAAACCGAAGATGCTGATGAGGTCACAACCTGCAAGCTTTCCTTCGCGGATCTGGATGAGGATGTCACTTCCTCCGGCGAGTACCAATGCTTCAGGGTGTTCTTTTCTTAGTTTCAGTGCTTCTTCCACTGAAGTTGGTTCATATAAGTTTTTAATATCGTACATACTCGCCTTCCTTTATTTGATAAGTCCCGCTTCTCGTATTGCATAGAACAGTTTCTCAGGGTTGAGAGGGATTGAATTCACTGCAACACCTGTAGCATTCAGCATTGCATTCCTAATAGCTGGTGCAACAGGAATCGTAGGAGGTTCTCCCAGTGACTTGTTGCCATACGGTCCTGTCGGGTCATCAGTCTCCACAAATGCAACATGCAGGTCCGGAGTATCCATCGGTGTCATCAGCTTGTAGTCAAGCAGGTTGTCATTGAGCATCCTACCAGTTTTCTGGTCAAAGTCCAGATGTTCATACAAGCCATAGCCAAGACCCATGCTCATTCCGCCATGGACCTGCCCTTCGGCTGTCTGGTGGTTGATGATCGTGCCTGAGTCATGGACATTGATGATATCCAGCACCTTTATGTGGCACATGGGGATATCTACCTCTATTTCAGCAAAGCAGACACCAAAGGAGTAGGTGTTGTCCGAACAGTGGTGTGACTCTTCAGCCGAGATGTGTGTCGAATTGGTCAGGCTGTAGCATGACTCCTCAGCCACTGTTTTAATTGCGAGCAACTGTTCGTCCTTGTTCATATGGACGACGTAGTTGTTCTTGATATCAAGATCCCAAGGGTCTTTGTTCAGCATGGTGCCTGCAAATTCAAGCAATCTCTTCCTGAATACCTCTGCTGTTTTCTTGACAGCCATGCCAGAGACATAGGTCTGTCTGGAAGCATAGGCACCTGTATCATAGGGGGTGACGTCAGTATCCTGTTTGCTTATCACATGGATCTTGTCCATGGTGAGGCCTACAGTCTCAGCTGCCATCATGGCAAAGACGGTATCGGCTCCCTGGCCGATCTCCGTAGCTCCCATCTGCAACTGCAACGATCCGTCCTGGTTGAGCAGCATACGACAAGCAGCTGTTTCCAAGGAGATAGGATAGACACCGGTTTTGTAGCAGAAGATACCCATACCGACACCCCTTCTTACAGGACCTGTCTGATTGGCATAGCGGGCACGTTTCTCTGTGTAGTTGAGGTGCTTCTCTCCAATGTCGATACACTCGGAGAGTCCGGTGGAGTGACACTGGATAGTGGTGATCGGGTCGATAAAGCCGAGCTTCATCATATTGTCTTTTCTGAATACGATAGAGTCAAAACCAGTCTTTCTGACAATGTCATCGACGTGTGCCTCAAGGGCAAATCCGATCTGTGGGATACCATATGCGCGCATGGCACCTGCTGTGGGCAGGTTGGTATAGACGGTGTACGCCTCCCCCTTGATGGCCCCGACCGGGTACATCATGCGGAAGCCGTTTACAGCATTGGCAACCAAGGCATGTGCATGCGATGCATAGGCACCCTGGTTGGAGTAGGCGACGATGGAGCGTGCTGCAAAGGTCCCGTCCTTACGGACATAGGATACGATGTGGAATTTCATGGCATGTCGTACGCGAGTGCAGGCAAAGGTCTCTTCCCTGGTATACTCCAGGCGAACCTGCCTTCCTCCGACACGGGTGGTAAGGTATGCGTTCAAGGGCTCAGTGAGGGCATCCTGGCGGTTGCCGAATCCTCCACCGATATATGGCTTGATGATCCTGATATCCCCATAGCCGACTCCGAGGGCCTGTGAACAGACTCGTCGTATAATATGAGGGATCTGGGTGGCAGCAACAATTACTATTTTTCCTGCTTCCATATAAGCAAAGGAGGATGCTTTTTCAATATGGCAGTGCTGGACAATGGGGGTATCATAGTCGCCTTCGACCTTGACAAGGCCCTTTTCCTTTATAGCTTCGTCGAAGGAACCCACTTCATAGGAGGATTGAACAACAATGTTGTTAGGCTTTTCTTTGTGGATGGTCCTGGCCCCAGGGGCCATGGCAGCCTCGATGGAGAGCAGTGGTTCATACTCTTCATACTCGACCTTGATCTTCCGCACCGCTTCATTTGCAGAGAGTTCATCCTCTGCAATGACAGCGGCAATATCATCGCCGTAGAAACGGACTCTGGTATTGAGGAGTTTTCTGTCAGCAATGTCCTGGTGTTTCTTAACAGTGGACCAGGGGTGTCCTGCTGTAGGGAATTGGATATCCGGCACGTCAAAACAGGTGACGATGTCGATGACTCCAGGGACCTTCCAAGCCTCTTCCAAGTCAAAAGACAGGACAATACCATTTGCGATGGTGCTGTGCAGTATTTTTGCAAAGAGAGCGTGAGGACTTACCAAGTCTCCAGTGTATTTTGCTTTACCCGTGACTTTTTCTTTTGCGTCGACTCTTTGCATGGGTTTTCCGATTATATTCATTGCTTTCCTCCTTTTTCCGAGAAGCCAACTATATTCCTACTTTCATCTTACTACTTTAGAGACTTTATGGATATTCCTGGAAGGAGTATCATTAAGGATGTAGTAGACTCGTTGTCCATTTCATTAGTCATAATACAACAGATTGCAACATATTCAAGAAAAAAACTAAAAAA
>CAYXYD010000145.1:0-6732 GCA_964469205.1 uncultured Sphaerochaeta sp.
CCAAGAGATAGTCATAGGGGGCAGTTGATCCAAAGTCAAAGGTTGCTCCCTTATCGGTGGTAAACTGGTAATGATCGGGTACAAAATCAGCACGTATATGTTTTTTGCTCATAATAAACTCCTTGGTATCCCATAATATAGTAATAAATACTATTCTTTTCCAGAGGTAATCTCTTTGCCAGGATTCATATGGACCATACAGTGCTTTACCTGAGGGAAATTGATCTCAATGGCATGATGCACCCGCTCTGCTATGGCATGGGCTTGGATGAGGCTTTGAGTTCCTTCTGCTGATATCTCCACATCAACATAGGCTCTGGAGCCAAACATGCGGGTCTGCAGTACATCGACACCCAAAACTCCCTGTTGGTCCTCAACGACCTTGCGGATCTTCTTGACCACGTCATCGGGGCAGGAATGGTCCACCATCTTGTACATGCCGTCCTTGAAGATGTCGAGGCCGACCTTGAAGATGAACATGGCAATGACAATGGCAGCTATCGAGTCAGCTACAGGGATTCCCATCCTTGATGCCACTATACCGATAAGGCCCCCTGTCGTTGCCAGGACATCGCTTTGCGAATCCCAGGCAGAGGCCATCAGGGCAGAAGAGTCTGTCTTTTTGGCAGCATTCCTTGTATAGAGGAACATGATCTCTTTGATGATGATGGAAGCTATGGCAGCAACGACTGCCAAGATACCCGGCATCGGCAGGCCCTTATAGGAGCCGTTGAAGATCTTTCCAATCCCATCGAAAAACAGCCCAACACCAAGGGCCATGACGATACCAGAAACCAAGATGGAAGCGACAACTTCAAGCCTTTCATGACCATACTGGTGGTGCTTGTCCGAATCCTTAGCCCCTGCTGATACCCCAACTGCAACGATGACAGAGCCTACGACATCACTGGCATTGTTTATGCCGTCATTGACCATGGCATGGGAGTAGGCAAAGAACCCTACAGCAAGTTTGGATATCGAAAGCAAGGTATTCATGAAGATGTTTACTCTGGAGATGTTCATTGCCAGCTTGTGATTCTTTTCCTGATCCATTATGTTCCCTCTTGTAGGTACTAGAGCCATAGCTCAGAGTAGATTTACCGTACTCGTTGGGCATTGCTTTGTCAAGCAAAGGCCGAAACTGTAAAAAGCTATCACCCCATAATTCTCTTGAGTTTTACCCATTCCATGCTATAGTACTAGGTAAGTGAGTACTCACTCACCCAGTACTATGAGGGATGTATGGCAGAGAATATACCGAAATTTACCAAAAAGACCTTTGACCACCTGCCTCAGGAGAAGCAACAGCTTATCCTGACTACTGCCACAGAAGAGTTTGCCCAAAACGGGTATGAAAAGACAAACATCAACGTCATAGCAGAGAAGGCGGGCATCAGCGTCGGATCTCTCTACAAGTACTTCACCTCCAAAGAGGACCTCTTCCTTATGGCAGTGCATGAGGGATCAGCTTTCCTTGCTAGGACTCTAGAACCCATCATATCCAGTGATAAGACCCTCATCGAGAAGCTGCGTAACATTATCCAAGTAATACAAACCACCTGTCGGGAACATCAGAGCCTTATCAAGCTCTATAGTGAGATGACCTCTGTGGGAAATGCTGATTTGGTCCAACGCCTTTCGCATGAGATCGAGAGCATCTCATCCGATGCCTATGCAAAGCTTTTGCAGGAGGGCCAAGATCGGGGAGAAGTCCGAAAGGACATAGACCCCCGTTTCGGTGCCTTCTTTGTAGACAACCTTTTCATGTCCCTGCAGTTCTCTTATGTGAATGGATACTACATCCAACGTTTCAAGACCTATGCAGGGGAGTCTGTACTTGAACAAGACGAACAGGTAGCTCAGCAGATGATTGGGTTTCTCCAATCTGCTCTTCTCGTATAACAGGAGGTTTTCAATGAATACACCAACCTATCTTCTCTCCTATGATGTGGGTACCACTGGGGTGAAGTCCTGCCTGTTTGTCGTACGGGAAACCTTGGTTCTGGTTGCCTCTTCCCTCTGTGGCTATCCCCTGTATATATCAGAAGGGGGTGGGGCTGAACAAGATCCCCTCGATTGGCTTTCAGCAATAGAGAAAAGCACCAAGGATGTCCTTGCCAAATCATCTGTCGATCCTGCTTCAATTGCAGGGATTTCCTTCTGCTCGCAGATGCAAGGCCTGGTCTTGGTAGACGAACAAGGAACTGCCTTACGCAATGCCTTCAGTTATCTCGACCAACGGGCGACAAAGGAACTGAAGAAAGGGCTTGCCCATGGTCCACAGATAGCTGGGGCGAATGTGCTCAAACTCCTCCACTCTCTAGCCATCACAGGGGCAGTGGCCGCAAGTGTGAAGGACCCTGTCTGGAAGTACCATTGGGTGCGGAATAACGAACCGAAGATATTTTCTCGTATCTATAAGTGGCTAGACGTCAAGGAGTACCTGATAGAGCAGATGACCGATGCCTTTGTCATGACCGAGGACTCGGCCTTTGCCACCCTGTTGATGGATGTGAAGAAGAGGCAATGGAGCCCTTCTGTCTGCAAGATGCTGAAGGTAAACTTGGACCATCTACCCAAAATAGTACGCTCTACCGACCAGGTGGGGACTGTTACCGAGAAAGCGGCAAAGCGCTTGGGCCTTGCTGCTGGAACCCCTGTATTCGGCGGCGGAGGGGACGCGGCTGTTATCGGCCTGGGAGCGGGATCGACGAAACCAGGGGACTGCCACATCTATATGGGAACATCGGGGTGGGTCTCCACAGTAGTGCCTAAAAGCATGGTAGACGCAGCTTCCAAGACAGCTGCCATCGTCAGTGCTGTCCCTGGGATGTTTACCTACTTCTCTGAACTGGAGACAGCAGGCAAGTGTCTGGATTGGGTGCGTGACCATCTTGCTCTCGATGAGATCAACATCTATCTGGACAAGACGATGGTCACTGACTCTCCTGAGGCGATTATCAAGAATCTGTACGACTATCTGGACACAGTCATCAGTAGTATAGCTCCGGGAAGCAATGGGGTTATCTTCACCCCTTGGCTCCATGGCAACCGTTGTCCTTTTGAGGACAGCAAGGCTAGGGGAATGTTCTTCAACATTGGCCTCGATACTGGTAAGACCGAGATGATCAGGGCAGTCACCGAAGGTGTCTGCTTCCATCTGCGTTGGTTCTTGGAGGTACAGGAGAAGAAAATACAGACTTCTTCGACAATTCGCTTTGTCGGAGGAGGGGCTCTTTCCCCTGTTACCTGTCAGATACTCTCTGACATATTGGGACGTAGGATTGAGACCATAGAAAATCCCCAGAATGTCGGGGCATTGGGTGCTTCCCTTGTTGCTGCCTTGGGTCTTGGCTTCTTCAGGTCTGCCGATGAGGCAGTGGAAGCCATTGCCACCAACATGACCTATGAGCCAAACTTGGAAGCAAAGACGATATACGACGGCAACTATGCTGTATTCAAAGCATTGTACAAGAGTAACAGAAAGCACTTCTCAAAGCTTAATAGCAAGGGATAAGGAGAGAGCCATGCAAGCCACTGAACAGGAAAAACTGACAGGCAAGGAGAATGTTACACAGATCACCAAGTTTGTGCTCTTCTCCATCTCTGCTGGTATCATACAGGTGATAGTCTTCACCATCATGTTGGAGTTGTTGCACATCCCTTACTGGGGTAGTTACCTGACAGCGCTTGTAGCCAGTGTGATCTATAACTTCACCGTCAACCGTCGCTTTACTTTCAAGAGTGCAAACAACATCCCCCTGGCTATGATCCAGTTGGGGATCTACTATGCAATCTTTACCCCGCTGTCAACGTGGTGGGGTGATGCTCTGGTTGGTATAGGGTGGCTTGAGTATATAGTCCTCGGTCTGACGATGCTCACCAACCTTGTTACTGAATTTTGTGTCAACCGATTTATTATCTATAGGAACTCGATGAATACACGGGTTCCCCAAACAAAAGAACATACACCACAAAACACACTCTAGGAGGTCATACATGAGTACCGGATTCGCCATTACACATTACCCTGATGCAGACAAGGTCACATCCCAATTGGATGCTCTGATAAAGAAACCCATACACAGCATACAGCGCGATGCGCTGAAGCGTTATGAAGAGGAGTATTTCGAAAAGAAATGCAGTAAATCCAAGGCTATGGTCACAGAAGCCAAAAAATC
Source organism: uncultured Sphaerochaeta sp. (assembly GCA_964469205.1). Taxonomy (GTDB): domain Bacteria; phylum Spirochaetota; class Spirochaetia; order Sphaerochaetales; family Sphaerochaetaceae; genus Sphaerochaeta. The sequence goes on from CAYXYD010000145.1 coordinate 4,182, forward strand.
AATTCCTGGAGGGGTTCAGCATAACCTCGCTTTCAACCACCCGTTCCCCCTGGTGATAACCAAGGCTGAGGGTGCCTATCTCTATGACCTCGATGGGAACAAGTACTTTGACTTCCTGCAGGCAGGAGGTCCGACAGTGCTTGGGTCCAATCCCCCTGAGGTACGAGAGAAAGTCATTGCACTGCTTGAGGAATGTGGCCCTTCAACCGGGCTGTTCCACGAGTACGAGTACAAGCTGGCAAAAAAGATCTGTGACAGCGTACCAAGCGTAGACAAGTTCAGGATGCTCAATTCAGGATCAGAAGCATGCATGGCCGCCGTCAGGGTGGCAAGACTGGCGACCAAGAAGAAGAATATCATCAAGATGGGCGGAGCCTATCATGGCTGGAGTGACCAGCTTGCCTATGGCATACGAGTCCCTGGCTCAAAAAGCACCCAGGCACATGGGGTGCCGGCTTTCCTATTCCGCCATACCCAGGAGTTTTTTCCCAACAGCATCCCCAGTTTGAAAAGACAATTGAATCTGAACAGACTCAGGGGAGGAACAGCCGCTGTATTCATCGAACCAGTGGGACCGGAGAGTGGGACCCGCCCTCTTTCCAAGGATTTCAACAAGCAGGTTGCCCAGCTCTGCCGTGAATATGGTGCTCTCCTTATCTTCGATGAGGTGGTGACTGGCTTTAGGATTGGCATGTCAGGAGCCCAAGGGTATTTTGATGTCAAACCCGATCTTACTGTCTTTGGTAAGGTTATCGCCGGCGGCTACCCAGGGGCTGGTGGACTTGGAGGCAAGGATGAGTATATGCGCTACCTTGCTGCAGGTATCCAGACCGGCGACAAGATCCATAGGGCATTGGTCGGTGGTACGATGGCTGCCACGCCACTGAGCTGTGTGGCAGGGTATTACACCCTAGAAGCGATAGAGAAACACAAGGCATGTGAGAAAGCAGGGGCTATGGGCGACCGCCTGACTAGAGGACTGCAGAAACTGATAGAAGAGAAGCATCTTCCCTTTGTTGCCTTCAACCAAGGGTCGATCTGTCACCTTGAGACTGTGGGAACCATGCACTTCTCCATAAACTGGAACAAGCCATGGACCATCCCAGGAGTCATCAAGGAGACATCGATACGAAAGAAGGAGATGGAGTACATGGGAGCAGCCTATATGGCAGAGGGGTTGGTGACCCTAGCTGGAAGCAGGCTCTATACCAGTGCCGCCTATGATGAGGCTATGATAGACAAGGCCCTCGAGGCTTTTGGGCGCGTATTCGACCAAGTCGCCGAAATTATCTGAAGGAGTACAAATGGAACTTGAACAGGCTAAAGATGCGGTGATGGAGGCGAGCAAGCAACTGGTAGCTCTAGGTTTGGTAGAGCGAACCTGGGGTAATGTCAGTTGCAGGGTAGGTGAGGGGCATTTCCTCATAACCCCCAGTGGAAAACCCTACGAGCAATTGCAGAAAGACCAGCTGGTCCTTGTCGACCTTGAAGACCTGAGTTATCCGAAAGGGGTGAAGCCCTCTTCAGAGAAAAAGCTCCATAGGGAGGTCTATAAGCAGAAGAAGGATGTCGCTTGTGTTATCCACACCCATCAGGAGATGGCTTCTCTAGCTGGCTTGCTAGGGGAGGATATCCCTGTCAGCAAACTAGGCAAATCTTTGCTGGATGAAACCATCCCAGTAGCCAAATATGGGCTTCCGGGAACCAAGACACTGGTAAAGAATGCAGGGGTGGCCATTGCTAGCAACAATGCTACAACAGTCCTGCTTGCCAATCATGGAGCGCTTTGCTTTGGTAGCGATGAAGAAGAAACCTTAGAGATAGCCAAGCAACTGGAGGTGGAGTGCAGGGTTCACCTTGCAAAGCTGGTCCCCCTGTTCGGTGCAGAAAAGGTGCAGAGCCAGCCTGTTGTTGTACCTGGGAATAGTTCAGATACAAAACTAAAACAAAACCAAAAAGTAGAGAAAACACAAACAGAAAAACAAGCCCAAACACAAGCAGAAGTAAAAATAGGAGAAAGAGTACAGACTAATATTCCCAAGGAAGCAATAAAGATTGCCTCCTTGCTAGAAGGAAAAGATGGCTTACAAAAGACAATCCTTTACCACACTTCGCCTGCAGTGCTTGCAGTCAGCAAGGGACTGCAGAATCTTCCCTCCTATCTTGATGATTTTGCGCAGATAGCAGGGACAACGATCTCTGTTGTTGAAGCAGATATTGAAAGCTCAAGTCTTATAAAGGTAAGCAAGAAATGTAATGCACTGGTGATAAGAGATGTTGGTGCCCTATGCTGGGCAACCACCCGATCTGATGCTGAGGCTGTTGCAATGATCTTGGAGAAGAACTGTAAGGCAGCTCTTCTTGCTCAAAAGGATTCCACAGTCAAGCCGATCAGTTGGTTGGATACCCATCTTATGAGGTTCGTGTACCAGAAGAAGTACTCTAAGATTGCACAGAGCTGACTAAGCTTACCTAGGATAATGAAAGAATAAACTATGAATCGAGATGAAACCCACAGTTGATAAGTATACACGTATATGTGTATACTTAT
>CAYXYD010000146.1:0-6717 GCA_964469205.1 uncultured Sphaerochaeta sp.
CAAAATGGAAAAGAGAAGATGCTCCCCAGACCATTCACCATGTCATCCAGAGGGGGAACAACAGCAACTATATCTAAGAAGATACCCGTGATAGACGAAGATTATACTTGAAAAACTGCAGGTATTGGAAGCAAACAAGAACGAAGAGAAGGAAAAGAGGCCCTATCTCAAGACTCTCATGAGGCAGATGTAGTACGTTCAGTGTTCAGTTTCGCCTGTGTTTCTGGAGGCATTCTGACCTTCAAAAGCCCTTGCAATGCAGCTTCCCAAGTTGGTGTGACGCTCAAGGGAATGCTTTTCTTCCTTGATGAAGGACCAGGATTCCAGATAGGGTACCCCAACAGAGAATGCTGATTCGGATATGAACTTCACAAAATCCGGAATGTTTGACCTATACTTCTTTGCAAAGTACAATGAATCTCTTTCCTTTTCCTCATCAGAGGAATTAAGCTTGTCATACAGTACATGATCCAGATTGCAGGACATGTAATACGCCTGATACGGAATGCCGTGAAGCCTTTGGGTTGAGGATATCTTGTTGATACAAACTCGCTTTGTCGTGTTGCGGTTGATGATTCCCCTAACATCGGCAGTACGGATTTCCCTCTGTGAATAGATGGGTTTCTTTGCCGTTACATCCTCAATAACCGCGTCATCAGGAATAAAGGCCCCATCCATATCCACGATGTGAACGATTTCCTGGAAATGCGTCTTGGCAAGGTGGTTAGCCTTCATATAGGTATCGATGATCTCACCAAGCATTGCAAGAATCGTCGAGGAGCCCGCTCCTCTCGCAGTAGTAACATCGCCGTGTGTAATATGGACATGCACAGTATTCTTGTCATACATCCGGTACAGGAGAACACCGAGCGCTTCATCATCCGAAGGGCCCTCTACGATCACAAACACAATCTTTCTACGAGCCACAGTATTCTCCAGCCTCCCTGAACGAAAGCGCTATTTCAGCATTGTTCGTCTGTTCGTAAAGCTCCTCATCCTGTTCCCCAAGCATGATATCCCTGAAGTAGAAGTCGCGGAGATTGTTGTTATCTTTTACGTTTGTCATGCGGACGTAGCGGTTTCGAGGGTTTGTTGTCGTGAATGCGACGAATCCTCGGTCCAGCGTCTCAAGTGGACGGAGGTTGTGTGAGGTGAAGATCAACTGACCCTTCCCCCTCTCTGAGATGATGCTGAGCAGTTCGCCAAGAAGATATTCGGAGACCCCGGAATCAAGTTCGTCTATGGCCACAGTGATGGACATCTGATTGTAGACGACAATGAGAAGCTGGAGGATGGAGACGATCTTCTTGATGCCCTCAGATTCGTAGCAGAGTGGTATCTCCCTGCTGTTCTTGTGAGACATGAGCTGGATACGGCTTCCCATTTCACCGTTCTCAAGAACCTGGGTACCCAAGTCCTTAATGCTTATGGTAAGCCCCGGAATTATCTTCTGCAGTACCACATTCATGGTTTGGATGACTTTTGTGACTACGTCCTTTGCCTTCTGTGGTATCAAGGCTGGTTCATTGAGAGGAATCATCATCGAGCCGATCGCACCCAAGTTCCCTGCTGCAAATTTGAAGACCAATGGCTGTGCATTCAGGCTGATAAGGCCGGAATTGGTTGTATTGATGACAAAGAGTTCGTGGTTTCCGAAGTTCACCAGACTTTCTATGAGACTTGCATAGAAGGAAAGTTCCGGCTCAGAATTTGCGGATTGCTTCACAGTATTTCTGACAGCACCCAGGAACTCCCTTGAGAACACAAATGAACGGGATTGGGCGCTTGAAAGTTTTTTCGCAACCTGGAGATCCATATCGGTTTCTTTGTCATTTCCAACCAGAAGCTGTCTCTTTGGTCTTGGAAGAAACAATTCTGAAGTATCCGTATCAACGAGTTTGCCTATCCTGATTTTTTTTTCACTCAGAATCGGACACTTGAGGATCTCATTGCATATGCAGACCCGTTTCTTGTGTTCAGTAGGTTGGATGGAATCGACATTCCGTCCAGAAGTATCCGATACCGACCTTATGCTGAACTGGTATGAAACAGTAGAGGTCTCCTCAGGGGTTTTCACCACAAAATCATACAGAAGCGTAGCGACATCCGAATCAACGTTGATGTAATCTGCAAATTTCTCTGGAATTGTGCTCCCGCAGAGCGCGTATTTGAGAAGTTCCAAGGCATCTATCAACGCGGTCTTGCCTGAACCGTTTTGCCCATACAATCCCACAATACTGGCCCTGTAATCCTTCCTCATGTTTTCGAAAGACAGTGATCCGTCAATCACATTCTTGAAGTTGTGGATCGTAATACCAGCAATTCTCACTGAAGTCGGTTTCATAGGGCAATCCTCCAATCATTCCTTGATATACACAAGATGCCATTACCTACTTAAATTGTCAAGATGAATAGTATATATTACACATTTTATGCCAAAGTGTGTGTATAGACTTTAAAAAATAGCATTTGAATAGTCTCTATAGTACGAAAGGGATGTAGGGAATCAGCGCTAGGGATACAATCCCTAGAGAGACTTCCTAGCGAAAACTATTGTGACAGCTACTGGCACTTATCGGTACCAGGAAGAACTTTTCCACGAAAAGTGCCCTTTTAAGGCATTCCTGAAGGGGTTTCGAGAAATCAGGTACCAGGTACCGTTTCCATAGGGGAAGACCTTCCCCTCAACCCTTCTCTAAGATCACAAATAGCTTCCATATATCAACAGAACCCTGCACTCAAATCCTCACCCAAACCACCCCTCTCCCTCCTTCATCTTATAGCCCAATGCCCTATATCCTGCCTGTCTTCTCTTGAACATATTCAAGAGCTGCTTGTTCTCTTCATCAACATAGTCATACACCCTTACCTCTACCTTACCTGGATACTCCCTATTGAGCCTTCCTGCATATTGGGAGAGGGTACCCTTCCAAGAGATAGGAAGCGCTAAGAACAACGAATCCAACACTGGCTTATCAAAACCCTCACCAATAAGACTCCCCGTAGAAAGCAGAACCTTAGGACCTTCTTTCTCATCAAACTCTATCATTACCTGTCTTCTCTTCTTTGTACCCATTCGCCCATGCAAAACAAAATAACTTTGACTTATCTTTTCCAACTCCTCAGCCAATGCTCCTAGATGATCACACCTCTGTGACAATACCAAGATATTCCTACCCTCACTACAAGCTTCTTTAACATCCTCTGCGATCATCCTGTTTCTTTCCTTGTCTTCGGCTAGACGCTTGAACACCTCCTGTATAGGAAGCCCCTCAGGGATGCTTGCATTCCTGATCTTCTTGGTAAATACCAGCATATGCATCTCCTGTACACTGGAACGAATGAGCACATGCCTTATAGGACCCAGTTGCATTGTTACAATAGGATGCCTGCCATCCCTTCTGATAGGAGTAGCAGTAAGGCCAACAACATACTTGGCCTTTACCTGCTTCAGAAGAGACTCAAAAGAAAAAGCTCCAATATGGTGGCACTCATCTACGATTACCTGCCCATACCGATCAAGAACTTCTTCTCTGTTATCCTGCTTTACCAAAGACTGAAACAGCAGGACGTCAACCTTGTACGAAAGCTTACCCTTCTTCCCAAGGATGCCTTCCTGTAGAGCTAAGAAGTTCTTCAGTCTCTCCTCCCACTGCCTTTTCAGTTCAGAGCGATGCACAAGGATAAGCGTGCTTACCTTCCTCTCTGCTATCATAGCAGCAGCGATCACGGTTTTGCCAGAAGCCGTGGGAGCATGCAAAATCCCATTATCATAACTAAGCATAGCCTTGAGGGCCTCTTCCTGTTCAGGACGTAACACCCCAGTAAAGGAAACCCCTATAGCCTCACCAGAGCCTCTCTTATCATCAATGACACTGGGTATTCCATTATCCTCTAGAAGCTGCTGTACAGCCTCTAGGCAACCTCTGGGAAGTCCTATGTACTGCTCGTAGTTCTCAGCACAAGATATAAACCTTGGCTTGTCCCAGACCGAAAAACGCATAGCCTGGGCCTTATAGAACTCAGGGTTCTGAAAAGCTGCTAACCTGATGAGACGATTTAACAACTGTTGTGGAAGCTTGCTCTTTTCAATGAAGAGCATATTGGCGATAACCACTGTCAGCTGGGAAGGAAGAGGACACGTAAGCCTCTGATCATCCTTAGGAATGTTTTCCCATGGTTTACTCTCCAAAGGGTTATCAGATGACAATTCACTGGGTGAGAGATCAAGAGAAAGATCAGAGCCTTTGGTCTTCTCCAACAATGCCCTTACTTGTTCAGCATCCAACCTCTCCACACCACTGAGCAACTCCCACTGATTCGTATAGGCACGATCGTGATCATCAACAAAGACACTCCTGCCTTGGCTTCTAGGAACCTTCTGCAGAGGAAGGGCTATCAGATTCCCAAACCCTCCTGAGGGTAAGGTATCCTGATTGGGAAAGAAACGGTCATAGCTGGTAAGCGACAGCTGTCGTATACGATCACACGTAAGGCTGATAATCCTTGCACCCAACTGTCTTGCCTCTTTGGCAAGCACAGCTTCTGAGAAGAAGAACCAGGCATGGGCTCCATTACCGGAACGGGAAACCTCTGTATAGGCAGGTATGCCTAGCTCCCTACAGGTGGCAACATATCCCCTTGCATCAGAGAGCCAACTTTCCTTGTCAAAGTCACAGGCTAGGAAATAGCACGTGTTGTCATCAAGGAGGGGATAGACTCCTAGGGTAATGTTCCCCAGTAGGTGTTCTTTCAACACAGAATTGGTAAGAGGTATCAGATCACGATACTTGCAATCAGCGCATTTGGTCTTTCTCTTATCACAGACCCCATAGACACCCTCATACGTACAAGCAGGGGAGTACCCTGCCTTTCCTGTCTTAGCTGACTGCCAACGTCTGGCATACATGTTCCGACCTCTAAATAGCGAAGAGAAGACAGCAATCCTCTCTTCAGCGCTCAATACCCTATTCGATGATAAAGCCTTCTGGGAAACCAGAGGGCTTTTGTCATCTAAAGGGGTTGGTGGTTTTATTCTTGTTTTACTGGAAGTGTCGTTTTTTACGGGGTTATGACCAGTATTTTCCTCTGGCAGTAGCGCTTCTGGCTTTTCAGAGCCCCCTTGAACATTCTTGGTTTTATCCGACTCTGAAAAGACTATCCCGCTCTTAAGCAGGAGAGCCTTGAGGGCAAGATTCTCCTGCATAAGAGCTTCGATGATTAGCTTTGACTCAGTATCCATCAAGGTTGTCCTCCCTCCTGATAAGCATACTGTGGGATAGGGGAGATTGCAAATGCTTGTACCCAACCAAAAAAGCTACCAAACAAGAGAAGGACCACAAGGGAAGCGGGGTGATCTCTTGGTGCCTCTTGATATCCCAAAGGAACAAGTATAGGTACCACGTAAGATTTCCACATTCAGATCGAAAAATGCCATCCTAGGCTACTCCTGAGGGGTTTTGTGGAAATCGGTTACCAGATATAAGACTTCCAGAATCCACATCCAGAAGAAGGGTCTTTGCAATTACAGTTTTTGATAAGAATACTGCCCACCCGCTAGTTACTTCTTGGCTTTCAGCTTAGCCTTTTTTTCCAAAGCTTTGATGCTGTCTAAATAAGCTTGCTCTATTGGAGATAGGGTCTTAACATGATATTTCCTGTATACTTCAGTCGCCTTGACAATTGCCTCTTCATGGCTGATTGTCCCAGGATCCTCAAGAATCTTTCTCTTGCTGGATGAAAGAATACTGTCAAGCTGCTGTATGTAATCACTCATGTGCATAGGAACATGCTCGATAGCTTGGATTTCTGCAAAGTCAAAGTAACCGGATACCAAGTTGTTTAGCACCTTCAATTCCCTTTCTTCCAGATAGTTCTTGGCAACACCGATGTCCTTCTGAGTCGGTTGCTCTCCAGAAAAAGAAGTCAAACCCATGAATGGCTTATCTGCATCTGCCCTTGAAAAAATGATTTCTGCAGCCGTATAGCCATGAGCAGCAAAATGAAGCTTATTCTGCACAATCTTGAAGAACTTGATGGACTGTTCGCTCCTGGAATCATAATCCACGCTTGTTGCATAAAGATTCAGAACCTGCCTGTAAAGGATCTTCTCAGAAGAGCGGATGTCTTTTATGCGGTCAAGAAGCTCCTTCCAGTAATTGCCACCTCCTAGGTTCTTAAGGCGCTCATCGTCCATTGTGAAGCCTTTTATCAAATATTCCTTCAAGCGCTCTGTGGTCCAACGCCTGAAACTTGTAGCTATTGAAGACTTGATTCGATAGCCAAGGGAAATAATCATATCCAAGTTATAATAGGAAATATTATAGTTCTTCCCATCAGTGGCAGTGGTTCGGAATTTCCGAACCACTGAAGGCTCATCCAATTCGCCTTCTTCGAAGATATGCTTGATATGCTCACTTACATTCGCCTTGCTCGTTCGATATAAATCAACCAATTGCTGCTGGGTAAGCCATACAGTCTCATCCTGAAACTTTACATCTATCTGAGCCAAGCCATCGTCAGATTGGTAGATTATCACTTCGCCATGCTCATTGGTCATCTGGAATTCTCCTTTCCCAAAACTTATTTTTCTATTTTACCACAAATCACATGCTCCGTCTTAAACATTATCTGCCTTTATCGGTACCAGAAATTTATGAAGAAAAATCCTGATATCAGAGGCGGCAGGCATTGCATTTTCACTATGCACGTTCATTT
>CAYXYD010000147.1:0-6659 GCA_964469205.1 uncultured Sphaerochaeta sp.
GTTGATGGTTTGCTTGAACGCTAAAGATTTCCTCGAGCTTCTCTGGTGTATAGATGTTTGTAGCGATCGCATTGAAAGAATGCTCGGATCCAGTGTATGAGAAGACCTCTGTCGCATTGGCAACCAGTCTTTCTGTCACAAGCCCCTTCTGATCGTAGGCAAGACAATATTGGTAGGTGCCCCCTCTAAAGAAGAACCCTAGTTCGAAAGAAGTGGCTTCAGGTATTGTTATCGCAAGCCTGTTTGGCTTGTAGAGATGCCCAGGAAGGCCTCTGGCAATGATGCTTGTGAATAGGAGAAACGCTTCAACAACAGTTGATTTTCCTGATCCGTTGGCTCCATACAGGGCAAGGCAGGGGACAACCCTAGGTAATCCCTTCTCTTGCAGGAAAGGGCATCATCGCCATATCTTTGTATCCCTGAGGAGCCTTGGCTTCTGCAAAGCTGAAATCGAGCGTCAGATGCTGGATTGACTTGAAGTTCTCGATTGTAAAGTATGAGAGCATAGTGTTTCCCCTGTTGGTTTTCCTGAATTAGTAATTTACATAAAAAGCAAATTGCTTCCCTGATTGAGCTTTATCGCCTTGAAGTCCAATATGTTGGACAGATTAGGCTTATTATATAAAGCAATTATAACACATCTCCCCAAGATTGTTGTATCAAGGCTTTTGGAACCATTAGGTTCCAGCGCTTCTGGAGGGTACCGTCTTTTCTGTTCCCTCTCTCTATGTAGTGGGGACTCTTAGGCTTTTGCTTCTCGAGCTTCTGCAAAAATGCTTCATCGACCATCAAGGCATTCTTATGCTGTTCCAGATAGAAGCCAACCTTAGCGAATGTTGTGTTATTGTCCAATAGGAACAGGTATTTCAATACAAGATCAAGATCAAAGAATTCTATAGCTTCCAGGGACCGCCAGATCTCCTCCCAGCTGCCTGAGATATCTGGACGGGACAATACATCCACCATGGTTCTTTCCAGTCCTGTCACTGCAACATCGATGCCTAGTCGATTAACTGTTACGATTCCGAAATCAGAGGCTTGCTTTTCTGATAACTTTGGAGAGATTCCCACTCGTTGATACGCCATTCCCTGGAAGTTGAAGGGAATCGATTTTGTTGAAGAGGTATAGGTAATCTTACTTGTCAGGCTATAAGCCTTCCCATGGAATTCCAAAGCTGTGTGATGGGACAAGATGGCATTAGGGGCAAGTTTGGATGCCAACAGGAAAGGGTCTAGCTGGTAGTGTGCACCAATGTACAGACGGGGTATCGTTGCAAACAAGCTCCGTCGTATGGATAGGACTCTCCCTTGATTTTTGTAGTAGGAGAGAAGGGAGTTTCTGGTATTGGCGTTTCCTGTCCGATGGGTCGTTAGGAAGGTATCCAGTTCTTCAAGAGTGAATACTGGATTGCGTTCAAAGAAGAGATTGAGACTGTTTTGGCTGAAAGATTGACTATTGTTTGTCATAATACTAATAATATTAGCTTTATTAGTATAAATTGTCAATTATATATACATTTTACTTAAGTTCGAGGGGGTCTAAGGTATGCAAAGAGTTCTCAGGTATTGAGCGTTTCTTTGGCAGGCTATCCATCCTCTTCCTCTCCCTAGCCACTTCTCTCATACAAATCCAGTAGTTCTTTTCATCCTTGCCTCTGGCTCTCTTGATCTTTTCTTCCAGGAGCTCCTCACTATCCAGCCAGTCTGTACGGACCCTGCCAAGGTCAAGGAAGTGCTCTGTTGTTGCAAGAAGGTCTGTCTGGGCCCTGTTTGTAAGCTTGTCCAATACCTCTTGGGCATAGGGATCATACGAGGGGTTGGTGAATGTATTGCTGTAGGTATTGTAATTGATCATGAACTCATCCACACCCTCAATGCCATGTTCAAGCAAACCACTGTCCTCCACTGTATATTCCATGTAGAAATAGAAGAGGTTTGAGATCCCCTTATCAGAGGAGCGACGCAGGATGCGTCCCAACCTCTGGATCCTCTGTCGTTGCATTGAGGTGGAAGAAAGGACAATGCCCACATCTGCAGAAGGAATGTCAAAGCCCTCGTCGAGAGCTTTGCACGATACCAGTATCCGTACCTCCCCATCCCGGTAGCGCTCGATAGCATGCTTTCTTGCAACCTCGCCCATCTCGCTATGATACCGAGCAACCCTGTTGGGGTACTCTTTGTTCAGGGCAAAGAAAAGCAGGTCAGTCTGGCTGATACGTTCTCCGAAGATGATGATCTTTGCCTTGTTGCCTAGCCTTGCTACCAAGGCTATGGCAGCAAGTACCCGTGTTTCTGTTTCATAGACAAGAGCCCTGCGTTTATAGAACAGCGAAAGCAACATTTTTGCGCCCTCGCCTCCAGCTTTCTTTGCTAGCTGGACGAGGGTAGGTATGAATCTGTGGGCGGGAACTTCGGAGAGTATGGGATACGTTTTTATCGCCATCTTTATGCTCTGCCCTATTTTTCCTGTTAGCAATTCATACTCTGCAGATTCTTCATCATTCAGATAGAGCCCCAGGTTAAACAGCACACATCTATTGATTACCTTGGCCTTGATAGCCTCAGAAAAGCCATAGGAGTAGAATAGGGGACCTAAGGCAGGGACCAGGATGTTGGTGAAGCCCTCTGTCTGTGGTGTTGCTGATAGTCCTAGCGAGTAGTACTGCTGTGGCTTCTTAGGATCGAGGAGGCTCATGAAGTCAAATATCTTTTTGTTCTCAGCACTTGCGTAATGGTGGCACTCATCAGCTATGATGAGTACCGGCTCCTCTTTCTTGAGGTTCTCTGCAATATGGATGGAGAGCTTATACCTCGCTGAATTGACTACGTAGATCATATAGCGCTTGTTCGGGTTGTCCTTGTTGAGACCGGAGTAGTTTCCTATATCCTTCTTCTCAATACCAAAGGTCTCTTTGTGGGTGAGCAGACTTGCTGTCCATTGGGCTACCATGAATTGCTTGGGGACGATGATCTTTACCTGAAGCCTGCCTTTGAGCCTTTGTTGTAGCCTCTGGGCTGCAGCAAGGGCGAGGATGGTCTTTCCCCCTCCTGTTACCACTTGGATAATGCCCCTGCTTTGGTTCTCTTTCCAAGCATCCAGGCACTCTTCTTGCCAAGGGTAGAGGTTCAGTTTCATCGCTCAAGGCTCCTTTGTTTTCTTGTACTACGGTGAAGGTATCACAAAGAAGAGCCAATAGCCAGAAAGGAAAGGGGCGGGTTTGTTTGAAGTTTAGATAGGTTAGGGGTTCAGAGTGTGAAAACCTGTTGAATCTTTTCCTTTTTGTTTGCAGGAAGTGGATGTATTTCTTCTAACACTCTTGAAATACCTTGTATCATGTCTTACTATTTCGTCGATCGCATACACAACCTAAGGGAGATCCCATGAACTACGAAAATCTGTTTATCCAGTACCAGAACCTGGAAAAAAGCTTGAAAGATAAGACCAAACTAGTAGTAAAGCTACAGAAGGCCATTGCCAAAGAGATGGAAGGTGGGGACATTAACAAATGTATCACTGATACCGCTTCTATGAAGCGTGCCAGTGAAGAGGTTACAGAGCTACTCGATCAGATCGCGAGCTTGGTCGCCAGCTTCGATCAACGAGAATATATCGAGAGCGGTGACTTTGCCGAACAGCTTCTTGCCCAATGTGAAGAGAATGGCATTGACGTGAAGGGTGACTTCCCCGTCTTTGAGATGTTCCCCAACAAGCTTCGCATTGATCCGAACCTGGAAATCTACCTCGACCGCAAGAAGGTTTCCTGTCTTCGTCCCTACACCCTTGTGCAGGTGGTGAAGAAAGGGCAGGAGAAGCTCTTGAAGGCTTCCTTCAATGCTAACAGGTTTGCTGCTGAACTCGCCTCTGCATATGATCTTGCCCTTGCTGACCTGAAGAAGAATCCAGGGACCGACCAGTACTTGCAGAAGCTCTACAATTATATGGTTCCCATGAGCCGCTTCCGCAAGGACTATGACATGCAGAGCTTTGCCTTTGACCTTGCCAGGCTTTATCATGCTGGCCCTTCTGTTGAACTCAAGGGGGAACGTAAGATCCAATGGGGTACCAGCAGGGATGGAAAGAAGGCAATACGTATCTTGGATAGGAATGGCCGCGAGGAGTTCCTTGCTACTATTCGCTTCTTCTAAGAGAATATATCGTAAACGAGGTGCTGCATGACCGAAACACTTGGTGAAAACCCTAAGATCCCAACAACCATTGCGCAACTCTCCTTTGGGGATGTTCCCCAAAGCGAAGAGATGCTCAATGCCCTCACCGTGGGTATTCAGTTTATCACTGACTTCTGGCGTGATCGTTACTTCCGTGAATTCCTTAAGGAGGGCGGAAGTAAGATCAAGTTTTTGACAGGGCAGAGAGGGAGTGGGAAGACCCACACCCTCAACCTCGTCTCTTCCCTTGCCAAGAGGGAAGGGTATGTTTCGGTCTCCTTCTCAGCAAAGAATATCTGGCTAAATGACTTTCGTGAGGTTTATCTGGAGATCTTGCGCCAAAGCGATATCCTTGGCCTGCTACAGCGATGTAGCGACAAGATAGTGGAAAAGATGGGCTTCTCGCCACAGGATATTCCTGAGGGGATGACTTTCATCGACCTGCTTGGGCAGAACGCTATGGCCGATGCCCTTAACCGCAGGGAGATACGCTTCCTGTTGAAGCAGATGTTCCTGGACAACCCCCACCTCGACAATAACTTTGCCCTTGCCTGCAGCCTCATCTGTGGAGGGATGCTAGGACACCCCTCCCTGGAGGAGCAGAACAAGGACTTGTTGCTCTCTTGGATGCAGGGGGACAAGAAGATCAGGGTGACTACCCTGAGGCCCTTGGGTTTGGCTCCCAGCAAGATAACCAAGTACAATGCACGCAATATGCTGCGGTCCCTGTCTGAAGTAGTCACCCTCAGCGGGTACTCAGGCTTGTTGGTTACCATAGATAACCTTGAGGTGTTGGTGGACAAGTCGGGCCTGAACCCGATGCACTACACAAAGATGAGGCGAGAGGACACCTACGAAAGCATCCGTCAGCTGATAGATGACATCGACAACTTCAGGAACATCATGTTTGTCTTTTCGTTTGGTAGGGAACTGCTGGATAATGACAATGCCGGTTTGAAGTCTTATCAGGCACTGTGGATGCGTATCCAGAATGAGATCATTGGAAGCCGCATCAACAAGTTCGCCGATATTGTGGACCTGGACCAGGTAGCGGACCAGGAGTACTCCCCAGCCCTGCTGGTGGAGATGTCCAGGCGCCTAGCTGAAGTGGTATCTCATGTCGATGTGATGGCTACTGTCCTTGATGAAGAGAGGGCAGCACAGCTTATCAGGCAGGCGAAGATGGGAGGCATCTCCCTGCCTCGCCTTGTGGGGCAGGCTACCTTGGGTTTTCAAGAAGAGACAGATGAAGGAGGCGAAGTATGAGCTTTGATTTTGAAGCCAGGCATATGATAGAGGCCCTACGCTCGGGTATTCCCTCCAGGGCGGTCGGACAGTGTTTCAGTGAGGCTCGACCCGAAATGTTAGAGGACATCGTCACACGCCTCGATTCTGTGGTCTCTGATGAAACCAGTGAAGGCATGATAATCAGCGGCAAGTATGGTGAGGGTAAGACCCATCTGCTGAATACGGTCTTCAATCTTGCACACAAGAATAACATGGTCGTCTCCATGCTCTCGCTGAGCAAGGAGACACCCCTGGACAAGCTCTACTTGGTTTATCAGAAGCTGGTCAGCAATACCTATTTGCCCAACCGGCTACAGCCAGGGTTTGCCCAAGAGCTTTCTCGTCTTACCCCCAATGCAAAGCTTACCAGTGACCTGTTGCTGTTTGCCGCTACACAGTTGGAGACCGACAGGCTCTACTATCTCTTGAAGTCTTTGGTGAACACTGATGACCAGGATGAGCAGTTCCTTCTTCAGACTGATCTGGAGGGCGACTTTATCGCCAACTTGCAGATAAAGAAGATCTATCGCCGTATTTTCAGCGAGAAGGTCACCTTCAATGTGAACTTTGCCAAGACAAAGCACTCTCAGGACTATGTGGCCTTCCTAAGTCATCTGTTCAAACAGCTTGGCTACAAAGGCTGGGTCATCCTATTTGATGAGTCGGAGTTGGTAGGAAGATTGGGAAAGAAGACAAGATTGAAGGCCTATAAAAATATGGCACATTTTCTATTTCCTCCAAAGCAACTGGAATCGACCTTTTCGCTGTTCGCCTTCACTTCCTCCTACGTGGAGGATGTCATAGAGGCGAAGAAGGAGTTCCAGAACCTTTCTGAGGTCTATCCTGAGGATGAGGAGCCGATGAAGAGCGTGCTGGAGGCCATCATAGATGCTCCACAGCTTGAGCCTTTGAGCGAAGAGGAGATCACCGAAGTTCTGGAGAAGATCATCCACTTCCACGGCAAGGCCTATGACTGGAAGCCGGATGTCCATCTGGAGTCGATGTTTATCAAGGTTGAAAGTGGCGGGTATCTGCTACGCTCTAAAATACGGGCAGCCATTGAGTACCTTGATCAGTTGCTTCTGTATGGTGATGTGGGTAAAAGTTCCTTTGCCCAGCTGAGTCAGGAGAGCTTTGCTGAAGATGAGGCGCATAGCACGCCTGTTGAGGCTGAGTAGAAGAGAAAGATCAGAAGAGAGAAGATT
>CAYXYD010000148.1:0-747 GCA_964469205.1 uncultured Sphaerochaeta sp.
GACTGGAGGTCTTCAATGAACAAAAGAAACATCAGTATGGTAGCCATACTTCTCGTGATGGTGTCGGTAGGGGTATTCGCCTCTTCGAATAGTGATCTGAATGGAAGCGACTTTGTCCGCTTAGGACAATTGGGTATTGTATCGGGTACGCTCGCCGAAGAGGATGGCGAGTGGTATCTCACCACTACCGATAATGAGTATGCCTTGCATCTGGGAAACTATGAGGTCATCTATCCCAGGGGTATAGATCTCGAGGAAGGCTCAGAAGCTGTAGTCAGAGGTTTTGTGCTTGACACTGATATCTCGGCTGTAACAGTTGCAACCGGTGAGAATCGATACTCTTTCCGCACAGTAGCAGGCCTTCCCCTGTGGGCTGGCCAGGGAGAGAGACAGAATCAGAGTGCTTCCCTGTATGAAAGAGCAGGGCAGGGCAACTTTAGACAGCCTGTTCCAATGGAGCAAAATAGACAGGCAAGCTTTCAGAATCCAGGTCAAGGGATGCAAGGCAGACAGGCAAGCTTTCAGAGCTCAGGCCAAGGCAGACAGGTAGTCCAAAGTGGGCCTCGAGGCAGGCGCTAAGGTATAGAATGAAGATCTGTATCAGATTCGTTAGTGAAATAGGCAGTTCTAAGAGCTAAAACTGATATTGGTAATGACACTGAAAGAAAAACTGAAAGAGAAAGAGAAATAAGGGAAGGCCGGCTCAACACAAGAGTGTTGAATCGGCCTTCTTCCTTATACAGCCTT
>CAYXYD010000148.1:757-6615 GCA_964469205.1 uncultured Sphaerochaeta sp.
CTTATGTATTTTTCTAGCTATGTATTGTCGTGTATTCGTCCTTCATGTAAGGAAGGAAAGCTCCCTATGGTAGTATGGAAAGGAGTTTTTCATGCGAGTTGCCAGAAGACAATTAGAATGTTTCTGCATAAAGGTTTTCACGGTTGTATATGCAAATCTAGAGAAGCTAAGCGTTGATTTTGGGTTGTGACTTTTCAAACGGCACACTTTGCGCTTTTGGGCGTTTGGGAGAAGCTGCTTTACGCAATTGCACTAATACTACACCAGCCAATATAATTACAGCCCCAACCATCTGCATGAGGTTCAATACATCATGGAATATTATTGCACTTAGAATGACAACAATTACCGGTGGCATATTCCCATACACAGAAACTTTAGTGCTACCGATATGTTTTACGGCATAGTTCCATAAAATATTAGCCAACAGGAATGCAATGAGTCCTGAATATATGGTACAGAGCCAAACTATAGGATTGGTTTCAGAGGGAACTATGCTCCTCATATCTGAGAAATAAACTACGAGATAGATACAAACAGATACAGCCATTGCTAATCCAGTTACCTGCAGTGGTGGATATCGCTTCATATACGGGCGTAAAAAGGTGGTATTGATGGCATATCCAAATTCAGCCACAATTATAAAAATAATACCCTTTAGCGTCGTTTGTGTTGCAGCTTCAGGTTGGTGGGAAGCTAAAGTAATCAGAATAAGTCCTCCTATGGTAAGCAGGACTCCTACTATGGATTTCACTCCGGGTCTTTCTAATCGGAAAATCAACGAAAGAATCACTACATGAATTGGCATGGTAGCCATCAGGATACCGCCAAGTGATGCTGATGTCTCATCAATACCGATAGGAAACAAAATCTGGAATAATCCTAACCCTACGCAGCCAATCGCTGCAATTCCCCAAAAATCCCTCTTTGTAAAACGAACCTGTCCAGGCATCCAAAAGGCAAAATAAATCATAAAAGGGAGGGCTATCAACATTCGTACGCCGCTAAATTGTGGAGCAGTAAGATACTGAAATCCAATTTTTAAAACTATATTGTTAAATCCCCAACTCACGGTGATTAAAAACAACATACCATGTACCCAACCACCAAGTTTACGCTCTTTGCCCATTACACCACACCTAGCCTTATCTTATGGCAACAATAGCATGTAGTTGGAGTTATGGGGAGTCTCACCGGGTAATACTTTCACCTCTGATTTGATCTTGTCTTTTTGCTACTTTTGGAAAAGGCGCAAAGACCTTCAATTGATCCGCATGGAAACCCTTGAGGCGTTAATGCATAGGTAAATCCATTTGCTCAGACAACTCCCTATCCAAACAGTGGATAGGGAAATAGCCTTGGTCTCCCATCAACCGACCTTAGTCTCCTTTGTCTTGGCAATTCCACTCATCAGAACCTTCAGGCCTTCCTTCTCAAACACCTCTTGGGCCATAGCCAACTCCTTGGAACCTGGCTCCTTGACCTCCTTGAGGGAATAATCCAGTTTGAGCTGCTCCCACTTGTACTGGCCCATGCTGTGGTAGGGCAACAGCTCGACCACCTCGATACAGGAGAACCCCTTGAGGTAGGAAGCTAGATTCTCTAAGCGTGTCTTGTCCAGGGTCCATCCTGGAACCAGGACATGACGCAGCCATACCTTCTTGCCAATGCTTTCGCAGTACTCCAAGGTAGCCAGGGTATTGGCGTTGCCCATCCCTGTCAGGCTGAAGCTCTGCTTGTCATCGAGGCTCTTTATGTCCAGCATGACAAGGTCCACCTCATCTATGACCGCTTTGGCAAATTCAAGGGGAACACTGCCTGAGGTATCGATGGCGGTGTGCAGTCCCTCGTCCTTACATCGCTGTATGATGTCCAGTGCGAAGGCCGGTTGCTTGAGGGGCTCGCCTCCACTGAGAGTGACCCCGCCCTTGGCGATGAACGAGCGGTAGGAGAGTATCTCCTTCACCACACGCTCGCTATCGGTCACGTTTTTCCCTTCATAGACCAGGTGTCGGGGTTGTGACAGTAACGGCATCTCAATGAACAGCCTTGGAGAAAAAGCACATACCTCACTCCAGGTCCATCAAGGGTGCCAAAGGTCTCTACCGAATGTACTGTTCCTTGTATGCTCATACTATCCTCCTTACATTTTGTCATGGAAAGTTCTGTGGATGACATCAAGTTGCTGCTCACGAGTCAGCTTGATGAAGTTTACTGTATAGCCACTGACACGGATGGTCAGCTGCGGATACTTCTCGGGGTGGTCCATGGCATCGAGGAGCGTGCTTTTCTCCATGACATTGACGTTGATGTGGTGCCCGCTTTCTGCGAAGTAGCCGTCCATAAGGGTGACTAGGTTCGCCTTCTGCATCTCCCTGTCCTTACCCAGGGTGTCTGGGATGATGGAGAAGGTGTAGGAAATGCCATCCTGGGCATAGTCGTAGGGGATCTTGGCAACACTCTTCATGCTTGCCACACAATCTTTGGTATCACGTCCATGCATCGGGTTAGCACCTGGGGCAAATGGTTCACCCTTCTTTCTTCCATCGGGTGTCGATCCTGTCTTCTTCCCATAGACCACGTTGCTGGTGATGGTCAGCACCGACAGGGTAGGGACGCTGTTGCGGTAGGTGTGGTGGCTACGCATCTTGGTGATGAACATCTTCACCACTTCCACTGCAATATCGTCGACACGGTCGTCGTTATTGCCGAACGTGGGGAAGTCCCCCTCGATCTCAAAGTCCACAGCCAGATTGTTCTCATCGTAGATGGGCTTTACCTTGGCGTACTTGATAGCCGACAGGCTGTCGGCAACAACACTAAGGCCTGCGATACCCCCTGCCATGGTCCTGAGGATGCTTTCGTCATGCAAAGCCATCTCTATGCGCTCGTAGCTGTACTTGTCATGCATGTAATGGATGACATTGAGGGTTTCAAGGATACTTACGGGAAGAAAAGTGGTGAGTACCTGGAGATAACGCTACCTCTGAGTAGGGAAGGGTTGGCAAACTATCTGGGACTGGCTAGGGAGACCCTCAGCCGTAAGATGGCACAGCTGGAAGAGGATGGCATTATCGAGAGCGTGGGGGCGAAGACCATACGGATCCTCGATCTCGCACGCCTCTCGGATCTTTCGGTCCTTGTCGACTAATCCCTTTACAGGTATTCGGCTCGTTCGTAGATGGCCTCGACCTGAGCTTTTGGCATCAGCGCTGAGAGCAGGTACGCTATGATGATGATTCCTGGGATGTCGATCAAAAGTCTTGTGACTGCAAAGACTGCCCCGAGGGATGCAACCTCAAAGAGAAACATCGGGATCTTCGTAGTCGACCAGGCGCCTAGGAAGATGAGGATGTTGGTGAACTTCACCCCCTTCTTCATGAATACCGCCGCCACAGGAAAGGCTCCGTAGAGCGGGCCTGTTGCAGCTGATCCTATGAATAGGGCAAGCAGTATCCCCTTGAGGCCGGACTTATCACCCATGAACTTTACCATAGTCTCCTTGGATACCCAAACATCCAACAGCCCTAACAAGATGAAGAAGGGAGGAATGACCAGAACCATCTCCCTCAGTTGGAAGATGGTGGTCTCGACCACCTTCTGCCCCACTTCCCAGTTGAAGGAGCCATAGAGGACCAACAGGGCAAGTACGATGAAAAACGCTTTGTAGCGTGCTAGGAATACTTTCATAGCAGGGTCTCCACGGCAGTTCCAATTACAAAAGCCACAACAAACGAGAAAGAGAAAGCCAAGACGTTTCGCATAATGGCAAGGCGCTTGCCAAAGTAGCGCATCTCAACAGGAAGAGTCACAATGCCCACCATCATCAGAGAGGAGACAAAGGCTGCTATCTGCATATAGCCAGCCCCTCCTTGCAGCAACAGTGCTGCAGTGGGGAAGGCCACAAAGCCTGGGATAAGGGTGACAGCTCCTACTAGGGAGGCCAGTACGACACCAAACCACCCCGATTCGGATCCGATGATGCGCAAGATCATGTCATGGTCCAAAAGGGAGAGCAACAGGCTCACCACAAGTATGACGACCAAAAACTGGGGAAGGATGTTTTCAAATGCCCTCCAAGCCTTCTTGAGGGCCTTCATGCTTTTATCCCTGTCTTTCTGAAAGGAGAGAGCGAGCAGGATCGCTGTTCCTCCATAGAGTACGATATTCATGCGATACAATCCTTATCCACGTACAGATGGCCTATATATATCCTAAAAGCTTGTTAATGGCAATTAGTTTGCTAGGATTTTTCCCTATATTTGCATTCCAACAAGAAGTCACAGCAGTAGATACAATCACTTGTGATCAAGTATCCATCGATGCAGTAGATGGCAGCTTAGGCCCTGGCACATATCCTAATCATAGTAGGGCTCTGGGCAATTGTATAGTTTTGAATATATGCCATCTGAGTGTTTATAGGCAAAAGGTGAATCTTTATATTCAATGAGTGATATTTTCTTGCGCTTTGGGGTTTGGTGGGCTACCCTTATGTATGAGGTTTTCTCGTAACTACAAAAATGGAGGTAGTATATGGCTAATGTTCAATCTATTTTGGATGAGAAAGGAAGCAAAGTTTTTAGCATCAGGTCTGAAGATTCTCTCTCCCATGCCCTATTGAAGTTGACCGAGCATAAGATTGGAGCTCTGCTGGTTGTCGATGAGGAGAATAACATCAAGGGTATTCTCTCCGAGCGTGATATCATTCGCCATTTCTCACGCAAGCTCGAACATCTTAATACCGCATCCCTTCCTGTCCGTGAGGTTATGACCACAGCGGTAACGCATGTCAATCCTTCCCAAGGCTTGGATGACTGTCTCCAGCTGATGACAGCCGGTCATTTCAGGCACTTGCCTGTTGTTGATGGTGAAAAGCTTGTTGGTGTGATCTCCATCGGAGATGTGGTAAAGCTCTCCTTGGATGAACGCGATTTCCAGATCGTGGAGTTGGAGCAGTACATTACCAGCCCCTATTGATCACATCGCATGACTGAAAGCTAGTCTCAATGTAACCCGCAT
This sequence comes from uncultured Sphaerochaeta sp., assembly GCA_964469205.1. Classification (GTDB taxonomy): domain Bacteria; phylum Spirochaetota; class Spirochaetia; order Sphaerochaetales; family Sphaerochaetaceae; genus Sphaerochaeta. The sequence goes on from CAYXYD010000148.1 coordinate 5,777, forward strand.
AGCCGCTCTTGTTTTGAGTAGCCGTGTGGGTTTATCCAATATGCCGTAAAACCCCGTCTCTTCAGGTCGGGGATAAGGCATCCACCCTTACACTGGGTTCTGTTGTTTTTCTTTTGCCGAATTCGGCAAAAGAAAAATTTCAACGATAAATTAATTTTGCCGATACCTGGCAGTACTCTCTTTCTTGCCTAGAGTTACCATTGAGGATTCGGCAAAATCTTTTTGCCTATAGTCCCATCAGACGTTTGAGAATATCAGGATCCTCCCAGTCCTTGCTTGCCCCAACCACATTGGGATTAGCCTTCTCCACTGCAGCTGTGATCATAGCAAGGTTGGCAGTGGCGTAATGTGCAATGCTTGAAGAATCAGCATGCCCAAGAAATTTGGCTACATTCTCCAAAGGCATCCCGTTCATGTATAGGTGCATTGCACGGGTAGTCCTTATCAATTCCTTACGTAAGGAATTGATGAGGTATCCAAACTTATTATCATTCCAAACCTTCTGATGTAACTCACGTAGGACAAGGAGTTGCAATTCCAAAGGTTTGGATATTATTTGGCATCTATAGCTAGATGTTTTTCATTATGATTGGCTTTATCCCACAACTTTCGGCAAGACTGCTCTTGTACTTCCATTTCTTTGGGATTTTAGAAATTGTCTCATCCTCTACTTTTTTAAGTGCACTGGCTTTCATTTCAAGGTTAATATCAAGATAGACCATAGTTGTTTCAATATTGCTATGCCCCAGCAGGGCTGAGATTTGCACAATATTCATTCCATTATTGGTAATGTCAAGCAGTTTTAACATTCTGTGGTAAGCAATTTTTCTTATGTCTTG
>CAYXYD010000149.1:0-6580 GCA_964469205.1 uncultured Sphaerochaeta sp.
CATATCAACCAAGCAAACGTTTCCACGTACTGTGTTAGGGATGATGCTTTTACCTATAGGGAAGTTATGGACCTGACCTTTGTGAATTTTGACTACTTAAGTAACGACGAGACTCCTAATGCATGACTTGATTAAGAAAGATGGTTTCACATTGACTATGTCCTTAGGGCATGGTGGGATCCAGGCCCAATGGCATCTATGATCTAAGGGAGAATGAAGGGTTCTGTATTTGATTTAATGTTTATATTATAAAATATTAGATATATGATATGATCTAATTTTTCCTGCTAACCTGTTTCAAAAATACCTTTTTCCTTGTTTTTCCTGCAATTGTCCCACGTAAAGATCTTCCCACTCATGGTGATATAGACACCAGGAGGGAGTATCTGTACTGCCGTGACGGCACAGCCCAGATTGAAGACGGCATCACTGGATTCCAGTGAAAAGGGTATCATGGCACCGGTGAATACCACCGTATGGCGGTTATCCTTCCCAAGGATTTCAGCCGCCACTTTAGCAGTGTTGCACATGGTATCAGTTCCATGGACTATGACAATTTTTTCTTCTGAACTATGCAGACAGGCGTGTGCTACCTCGATGCGCTGCTCTTCAGTCATGTAGAGACTGTCTACGGCAAGGGGCCCCTCGAGGTGCACCGTCAGGGTGCATCTCGACTGTTGTAACAGTCTTGGAAGTTGGGACTCCCTGAAGGTCAGCTCGCCGCTTATCGCATCATACTGCTTGTCAAAGGTCCCGCCTGTTGTAATTATCCGTAGGTCTTGCGCCATGTCTTGCTTCCTTGGTTGTTGTATCTGGAGTGAAGAAACTAACAAGTCTCTTCGGTAAATAGTTTGATCAGCTGATGACAAATATTATATATGTGGCTCTGAGTATAGCATGTAATATTTGTGGCGAGCGTAGAAAATTGCAGAAGTTAGAGGAGTAGACCTGCTGCTGCTGCTGTGTGCCAAGGGCCTCTCTAGCTATGGGCGCATCCTTGTGAAACAAGGATTTAGGCAGGAGATCTTGGCTTACTGAGGACTTAGCCTTTGAAGCCTTTCAGAAACCAGCTGTCTCATACGTGTTTTCATCCCCTCTGATACAAAGCTTGTTGCAATAGTCTCCATAAAGGTTGGCTCCAAGCCCTTGAGCTTCTTGATAAGGTTATGGACAACTAATTCTGATAAGCCTAGATGCTCCCCTAGTTGGAGGAATGTTGTATATTGCAACTTCGCCTTTTTCCCACAAAGGGTAAGGGCCATCTCCTCTTTGTCTTCCTCCAAGATGAGGTTGGCAGGGAGGATGTCGTACGCAGGGGCCAGTATATGGCTTTCAGAGGATTCTGCAATGAGAGAAAAATTCTTCAGATGCATATCAGAATTCCCTGTGACAAAAGAGAAGAGCAGTAGGTAGTAGAAGTTTGTCACATCAAGAAGAGGCCGACTTGACCATTTCTGAAGAAGTTTTGCGCACATCTCGTAGGAGCCCTTGTACTTGTCTTCGGTCATTTTTTCCGAAAGCTGGCAAAAATCTTCCATAGCGATTCGCCTTTTCCCCTTTCGGTCGATTCGTTTGGTAATGTAAGCCAACGTACCATTTTCCAGGTAGAGCAAAGCATGGGGAACTGTAGTGATAGTGGCAGCATCTGCCATGCGCATGACCAGGTCCTCAGCCTCAGGAAGCTGAGCATACTCTGGTGATTGGAGCTTTAGGATGTAACTGGTTTGTGCTTGAGTGTCACCAATAGTCAGACGTGGATGTTGCCCTTTTTCTGTTACTAGAGTCAATGGTAGCTTCTTTTGGACTCCCGGCAGTGTTATTCCTTCACCAATTGCTTTTGAGGCTATCGATTCTAGGTTATGCTTTGATAAAAAAACCAAAGGAGGAATGTCTGTACCAAAAAACTTTTTGCTACAGAGCCGGTGCCACTGACCCTTCTGGGGTGTTTCTTCAATAGGTTTTCCACAAAACAGACACTGCTTCATACTAAGGCCTCCACTGATACGGCCCCTATGCAATCACGGCAGGAAACTAAGAGAAGGCCCATCCGGTCACGAGCGTCAAGTTTCCAGTTTTTCAGGGTTAGTGAGAGGAGCCATCCCTCGGGGATCAGGCCATCAAAAAACGGGAAAAAAGTAGTCTTATGGTAGGGCTTCTCCTGCAAAGGCATAGTCAAACTTATGCTCTGAGCTTTGGGTTTAGCAAGATAGTCCCGATCATAGGTGAAGGTGTAGCCATGATCAGTCTCCTCTAAGATTCCTGCCATTTCTCCATCATAATAAATCTTTGCTTTTAGCACTCCCTCATTCATTCGTTCTCTCCTTCTCTTGGTTTCTTGCCGGGAACAGCCATACTTCCAAACATAGCCAAGGCTTGGTTTACCTTATCCAGACGCACTGTAGGTTTCCCTTGTTCCAGGTCACGGATGAAGCGCAACCCCAAGCCAGAGCGGAGAGCAAATTCTGGTTGGGTCAAGGCCGCCTTTTTACGTTCTCGCTGTATATAATTGCCAATAGGATTTTCTTTTTGCTTGTTCATACCATGACTATATACCCGTTTGGGTATGATTACAATGAATTTATATATAATTATATCTTATCAGGTATAATACATATTGTTTGAATGTTATATATACCCTTTTGGGTATAATTTCAATGTATTCATATATACATATATCTGTTCGGGTATAATTATAGAAGTTTTATTTGTCCTGTTTTACACGAAAAGCGAGAAACTGAGTTGGAACCTCTGGAATAGGGGAGGGAGATGGTTTGGAAATGAGCTGGAAAGGATGTCCTCCCATCTGATTTGATGGAACGACATACCTATGTGGAGCTGTGGTACGAAAGTGCTCGGAAGCTATAGGTAATGCAAATTCCAAAGAAAATGTTTGCATAGATATTGATTCTATTCATAGAAACATATATGCTCATTTCCAACGGAGGATCACATGAAAGTCGGACGATTCGGACACTTTGGTGGACAGTACATTCCTGAAACCCTCATGAACGCAGTGATCGAACTTGAAGAGGCCTACAACCACTATAAGGATGATCCTTCTTTCAAGGCAGAACTGAAAAAGCTCTATTGTGAGTATGCAGGTCGCCCTTCCTTGCTCACCTATGCAGAAAAGATGACTGATGATTTGGGGGGAGCCAAGATTTACCTCAAACGTGAAGACCTCAACCATACTGGTTCACATAAGATCAACAACGTGCTGGGACAATGCCTGTTGGCAAAGAAAATGGGGAAGAGGCGAGTCATTGCCGAAACCGGGGCTGGACAGCATGGGGTTGCCACAGCTACAGTTGCGGCTCTTATGGGACTTGAGTGTGAGGTTTTCATGGGAAAGGTAGACTGTGACCGACAAGCCCTCAACGTGTATCGCATGCGCCTGTTGGGCGCCAAGGTGCATCCGGTAACCAGTGGAACCATGACTCTCAAGGATGCAGTGAATGAAACCATGAGGGAATGGACAGGGCGTATTGAAGATACCCATTATGTTCTTGGTTCGGTCATGGGTCCACATCCCTTTCCTACCATGGTCCGTGACTTTCAGAAGATAATAGGAGAAGAAGTCAGGACCCAGATACTCAAAAAGGAAGGACGCCTACCCGATTATCTTTTGGCCTGTGTCGGTGGAGGGTCGAATGCCATGGGGTTGTTCTATGACTTCATTGAGGATAAGAGTGTTCAACTCATCGGATGTGAAGCTGCAGGCAAAGGCCTAGATACTGAACAGAATGCAGCAACCCTTGCCAAGGGAACAGAGGGTATTTTCCACGGGATGAAAAGCTATTTCTGCCAGGATTTGTTCGGCCAGATAGCAGAGGTCTATTCAATCAGTGCAGGCCTCGACTATCCGGGAATCGGACCGGAACATGCAAACCTGTATGCAAGTAAACGAGCAACCTATGTAGCAATCACCGATGATGAAGCGGTAGACGCCTTTGAGTATCTTTCAAAACAAGAAGGCATCATACCTGCCATCGAAAGTGCCCATGCCATTGCATATGCACAAAAACTTGCCCCGACTCTTGCTAAGGACAAGATCATCGTCATCAACCTCTCAGGAAGAGGGGACAAAGATGTGGCGGCCATCGCCCGCTACAAGGGAGAAACCCTATATGAATGACCGCATCGCCTCCGCCTTCAACCAAGGAAAAGCCTTCATTCCCTTCATAACCTGTGGCGACCCTGATCTTGCTACTACAAAGGCCTTGATCCTCGCAATGGCTGCCCATGGTGCCGATCTGATTGAACTCGGGATACCTTTCTCCGACCCCATTGCCGAAGGTCCAGTCATACAGGAAGCTGATGTGCGGGCCATCGCTTCGGCTACCACCACCGACAAACTGTTTGACCTGGTTAAGGAAGTGCGTGCAGAAACCACCATTCCCTTGGTCTTCATGACCTACATAAATCCAATTTTCACGTACGGAAAAGAACGATTCCTCTCTTCCTGTAAAGAGGTTGGCATTGACGGCATAATTGTTCCCGATATGCCTTTCGAGGAACAGGATGAACTGGAAGGTACCTGCAAAGCTTACGGCATTTCCTTGATCAGCATGATAGCCCCTACCAGCAAACAAAGAATTGAAAAAGTAGCTTCCCACAGCGAAGGTTTTCTCTACTGCGTTTCCTCCCTTGGAGTGACCGGTACCAGAGATACAATCGACGATACCGTAAAGGAAATGGTACAAGCTGCAAAGCAAGTCTCTTCCACTCCTTGCGCCATCGGCTTTGGCATTTCCAACGAAAAACAAGCTGAGCATTTTGCAGCCTTTGCTGATGGAATCATCGTAGGCTCAGCCATAGTACGCCTCATTGCAAAACATGGCCAGCAGTGTGTACAACCGGTTGCAAGGTTCGTGGAAAGGATGAAGGTAGCGGCCAACAAATAGTAGTTTTTTTATAGAAAACGTTTCTATCAATAGAAATATAAAGGAGAGCCTATGCAATACAACGTAACCCTCCAAGAGGTCAAGGATCTAGCGAAAAAAGAAGAAGGAGACCTCATTCCCCTCACTTTCGAACTTCTCAGCGACCGGCATACACCCATAACGGTCCTCGAAAAACTAAAACAGGCTAGCACGCATTGCTACTTGCTCGAAAGTGTTGACGATCGTCAGAAATGGGGACGCTATACCTTTTTAGGATACAATCCAATCCTGGAAATCACCTGTATCGACCATCAGGTAACCCTAACGGACAGCCAGGGTCAAGTTGAAGAACTCATGAAAGCTCCTCAAGAAGTCATCAGAGACCTTCTCTTGAAGAACCGGGGTATTGTCCTGCCCTCTCTCCCTCCGTTCACCGGGGGATTGGTCGGGTACTTCTCCTACGACTTCATCAAATACAGTGAGCCTACCTTACAGCTTGATGCCTTGGACAGCGAGCAGTTCAAGGATGTCGACCTCATGCTCTTCGACCAAGTCATCTGTTTTGACAATTATAGACAGAAAATCATCCTCATTGCCAATATCCGCTTGGAGAATATCGAAAAAGAATACGAGAAAGCCCAAAGACAGCTTGCTGTATTGCAAGAACTTATCATCGATCAAAAACCCGTGGTACACGTTGGAGGGGAACTACTGGGACCCTTGGAATATCTGTTTGACGAAAACCAGTACTGCAGCATGGTTGAAACAGCAAAGCGGTACATCTATGAAGGCGACATATTCCAGGTAGTGCTCTCAAACCGTCTGCAAGCACCTTTTCTAGGGAGCCTGCTGGACACCTACCGACTCTTACGAACTACCAATCCCTCTCCCTACATGTTCTATTTCAGTGGATGTGACGTGGAGATCGCAGGAGCTTCCCCTGAGACGTTGGTCAATTTGCAGGATCGTATACTGCACACTTTTCCTTTAGCCGGAACCCGTCCAAGAGGAAAGGACGAAGCAGAGGACTTGGCAAACGAACAGGCCTTGCTCTCTGACGAAAAAGAACTGGCAGAACACAACATGCTGGTAGACCTAGGCAGAAACGATTTAGGACGAATCAGTGAGTTCGGAACCGTAGAGGTCGAAAAATACCTCTCGGTGGAGCGTTTCAGCCATGTGATGCATCTGGGGTCAACCGTTAGGGGAGTCCTGAAAGAAGGCTATGATGCCTTGGACGCCATCAAGGCCGTACTGCCAGCAGGAACCCTCAGCGGAGCACCCAAGATTCGAGCCTGCCAGATCATCAATGAGCTGGAAAACAACAAACGCGGTATTTATGGAGGGGCCATCGGTTACCTTGGGTTTAGTGGAAACATGGATACCTGCATCGCCATCCGTATCGCTTACAAAAAAAACGGCAAGGTCTTCGTGCGAAGCGGAGCCGGCATTGTTGCCGACAGCGTCAGTGAGAACGAGTGGCAAGAGTGTGCAAACAAGGCAAGAGCGGTAACCAACGCCATTGAGGAAGCCTCAGGAGGTTTAGCATGACCCTATTGATAGACAACTACGACAGCTTCTCCTACAACCTCTATCAGGCCATAGGTATAATGGACAACTCGATCAGGGTAATCAGAAACGACGAACTGTCGGTTGAAGAAATCATGGCTATGGGAGTCAGTCGCATCATCATCTCA
>CAYXYD010000150.1:0-6565 GCA_964469205.1 uncultured Sphaerochaeta sp.
AAAGAGAAACTTGCTGAGATAACCAACAACCTTGAACAGGGCGGTGTTGGCTTTGGCCTGTTTGAGGGTAGCAAGCTACTATCAAGTGTTTACACCACAGCCACCACAACCTGTGGGACCATGATCGTAGGGGTAGCGACGCTTCCCGAGTATCGCAATCGTGGGTATGCATCCACCTTGGTGAGTCAGCTCTGTTCTTTCTGTTTTGAAGGCGGCCTTGAGTTCCTCTGTCTTTTCTTTGACAACCCAAGGGCCGAAGCCATATACAAGAGGCTGGGCTTTGAGGTGGTAGACAGATGGGGGATCATGAGGTTCTAGGAACAGGTGTTGCTCATAGACAAGAATTGGGTTCTGTTTGCTAGCAGATCCCAATCCCATCAAATTTCTTTTTTCAAATCTCTTTTATCCACGTTCCTTCATCTACTCTCTTCTTATCAACTCAGACTATTTCCAAGATCTTTTTTTGAGAGATATTGTACATACAATGCCTCTGAGGGGAACTTTTCATCTGGATGATACGTTTTGGGATGAAATGATTTGGAGATCATCCGCCTAATGCTAGACAAGGATTGTGAAGGATCATGATGTAGAATCTGCATGGCGATTACTCCAAGAGAGGTGGCCTCCTCTGGTCCGGCAATGATTACCTTTCCTGAAATGTTTGCAGCAAGCTGATTCAGATACCCATTACGACTTCCGCCCCCAATGATATGAACCTGCTCAAACACACTGGTGGTAATCTCTTCCAGGGACTCAATGGCTTCTCTGTAGCTGCAAGCAAGAGAGATGTAAGAAGAAGCTAAAACTCGAGATATCTCTGACTCTCCGCTCAACTCCTGTATAGCTTCAATAATCTTATCAGGATTGAACAGCTTTGTATTGTTGGGGTCATACAGTGATACAGAGACCCCTGCTTGCTCTGCCATATCCAACAATTCATCCCAAGAGTAAGATTTGCCCTGAGCAGTACACATCTCATCCTTGACGTTCTTAATAATATGCATTCCTGCAGAGTTCTTGAGCAAGGTAATGCTACCTAAGGCCCCTCCCTCGTTAGCAAAACTATGTTCAAACACCTTTGCATTGATGATTGGACCTGGCAGTTCTGTTCCAATCAAAGACCAGGTACCTGAACTGATGAAGACAAACTGATCACTGGTCGCAGGCACTGACACGACAGCGGAGGCAGTATCATGTGAGGGTACTGAGATAAATGGTATTGAAGGGATATTGAGCTTTTCAGCGATAGAAGGAAGCATCAGACCACGGACTTGCCCATGAGGCACCACAGGATGGAACATCGTTCGCTCCAATCCCATGAGGTCCAACACTTCCTGACTGTACTGCTGTGTCCTCATATCCAGCAGCTGACTCGTACTTGCAATCGTGCTCTCAGTCCCCTTTTGACCAGTAAACATGTAGGTAAGCAGATCGGGAACAAGCAGCAGATCCTTTGCAAAAGAGTAATACTCGGGAACAAGTTTTCGGATTCCCACCAGCTGATAGAGTGAGTTCATCGGATGGTTCTGAATCCCTGTCAGTTCAAACAAACGTTGCCGAGTGCTTTCATCGACAGACTCCATTCCTTTCAAGCCAAACTCATTGCGATAGCAGAAAGGATTATTTAACAGGTGACCAGAAGAACCAAGCAGTCCAAAGTCAATTCCCCAGGTAGTTATTCCAACAGAATCTATATGTCCATACGTCTCTACTGCTTTTTTGAGTCCATTTTGCATGATATTGAATATGTTAAGAATATCCCAATAATGCACTCCATTGACGGTAACTGCCCCATTAGGCTCTTTCTGTACCAATTCCATTTCAATGGAAGAACCATCATACCTGCCGATAACCGTACGAATGGATGAGTTTCCACAATCAAAACCAACACACTGGATACAATCTTTTTTCATAGATACAAATCCTCACCTTCAAGTATTCTTGATTATGCCTCTTTCTGCAGTTTCAGAGCCATCTCATCCTGTTTTTTCAACTGGAACTGATCAATTACAACAGCTACGATCACTACCATTCCCTTGATTGCTATCTGCCAGAAAGAAGAGACTCCAACCATTACCAGACCATCATTCAAAACACCTAGGATGAGGGCTCCTACAATGGTTCCCAGAATTGTGCCACGACCACCACTAAGAGAAGTTCCACCAAGAACAACCGCAGCTATTGCCGTAAGCTCATAACTTTCACCAGTTGCCGGATGGCTTGCTGCAAGTTGTGAGGAGAGTATAAGACCGACCATGGCAGCAGAAAAACCTGAGAACATATACGTTCCCATCTTAATCCTATTTACTCTGATGCCTGAAAGGACAGCAGCATCCTCATTTCCCCCTACTGCATACACATACCTACCCAACGGAGTATGTTTTGAGACATAGGTTGCGATAATTGCCAGCACGATTGCAATCCAGATTATGAAGGGGATACCTAAGAAATTGCCAGATCCCAAAAGGGTATATCCTGTATTGCCCAACTCAGAATTTCCTACAAGATTGGGAAAGGTTTTTCCTCCAGAACGAAGCATAGCAAACCCTCTTGCCATGTATAGCATGCCCAAGGTGGCAATGAACGGGGCAACATTCAGCTTGGTCACCAGTAGACCATTGATAGCACCCAACCCAACTCCTATCAAAAGAATGATTGGTATTAGCAGCGGAATCTTGAAATATATTACCATATCGAACATTGGCAAGCGCAACCCTTCAACAATAAGCCCACCAGCTATCATTCCACAAAACCCAGCTATTGACCCAACCGAAAGGTCGATGCCACCACCTATGATCACATAGGCAACACCAATAGCCAGAATAGCCCATATTGCTGAGTGCTTCACCATCATAATGAGGTTGTTGATGGTCAAGAAATTGGGAACCAAAACTGAGAACACCAAGACTACAAGAATAAGAGCGATCACAGTGCGCATTTTCAGCGCCAACATCCCCAAAGACATGGTAGATTTCTTTTCTTTCATATTTGTAATAACCATTGAAGTCCTTCCTCCATTACTTTACGCAGTAACAATCAAACTATGTCCGATTTCAGACGCTTTTCTGATCTTCTCTTCGGAAATCTCAGATCTCGTAAATATCCCCGTAACCACACCCTTTGCCATGACAACAAGCCTATCAGACATGGAACAGACTTCGTCCATCTCCGAGGAAACAAAAATCACTCCCAAACCCTTTTCAGCCATTCCACCCATAATCTGGAATACGTCTGACTTCGCCCCAATATCAATCCCACGGGTAGGTTCATCCATCAGCAATACCTTGGGTTTGGTCAGAAGACACTTGCCAATGACTACTTTTTGTTGGTTACCACCACTAAGGGCATTGACTGTCAGATTCTTATTGGCAACCTTGATGGACATCTCATCGATCATGGAGTCCACGCCAAGATCTTCCTTTTCTTGTTTCACATGTACTTTTGAAACAACATACTGGAGCAAACTTGCCATGGAGATATTGCTTTTCACTGATAAGTTCAGGAACAGACCTTCCCTTTGACGCTCCTCAGGGATAAGGATCATACCCCGTTCAATGCGACTTCTGGTGTCCTTTGCAACGATGGAACTTCCTTCAAGGAGAATATCACCATCCATCTTGTCATTCAGTCCCATAAGACATTCGAGCAACTCCGTACGCCCAGCACCCATAAGCCCATAAATACCTAGGATCTCCCCTTCATGCAAGGAAAAGGATACTTTTTGGAGGGTAAATCCCCCTCCAAGCCTTGGAAGGGTGATATCCTTAGCTACCAAAATCTCTTTCCCTGTCTTATGGGAACTGCCCGCAAAGAAATTCTTCTGATCACGGCCTATCATAAGGGCTACGATCTGCTTGATTGTCAGGTCAGTAATAAGACCGGTGTGCACCAACTTGGAATCACGGAGGATGGTGATATAATCACCAATCTGTTTAAGTTCCTCCAGCCTGTGGGAGATATACACGATTGCCACGCCCTGCGCCTTCAGTTCCCTAATCATATTGAACAGGATGTCTACTTCCTGAATGCTCAGAGAAGAAGTAGGTTCATCCATAATCAGGATTTTCGGATCCTCAACCAAGGTTTTTGCAATCTCGACAATTTGGCGTTTCCCTAACCTGAGGTCACGAACAAGTGTCTTGGGGTCAATATCTTGCTTGAGCCGCATCAGAATCTCTGAAGCCTTGACCTCTTGGGCAGCATGATCAATATATAAGGATGCAAATTTCTTGATCTCCCTATTCATGAAGATGTTCTCGGCAACACTCATGTCACCAAAAAGATTCAATTCCTGATGAACTATCTCGATCCCTTTGCGTGAAGCCTCACGGGTTGAGGAAAAAGTAACCTCTTCACCGTTTTCCATCTCATCATAGAGAATCATCTTCCCTTCCGTAGGCTTCTGAATACCTGCAACAATTTTCATCAATGTGGATTTTCCGGCACCATTTTCACCGATCAGCACATTTACCTTCCCCTTGTAAATCTGAAAATCAACGCTGTTCAGTGCTTTTGTCCCTGGGTAAACCTTGCTGATGTTTTTGGCTTCCATCAACAGGATATCATTGTGCTTATCCATTCCTATCTCCCTATTCAAAGTTGGTTACCATCAAGTATTTCAATCAGCACAGGGGTGATTACTATCGTGGAAAAATCTGTTTCCCCATCGTTTATCTTCATGGCACCATAGAACTTGATCTTCTTACCTGTGATAGTAGTCAAGTCCAAAGGATCAATTGTTTTCATTCTCATCGTTTTATTCAATTCATCCGAAAGCTCAGCAAAGAACAACTGGTTTCCTGCATCTGTAAAACTAACGCATTCCAAGGTATCTCGAATTGCGGTCTTTTTGATGACCGGCCCTACCTGCAGTAGGGCGTCAGAAACCCCATCCTCAGGAGCGAAATCAACCATGATCAAGCCGTTGCGGGAAGAGTCATCATACTCGGTTACCGTAGCCTCTGCTGTAACCTTAAACCCCTGCATCCTTGTGCCATCGTCTTTTTTTACCCCATAGGTTGCTAAAGCAGTATCCGCACCATCAACTCTCAGGGAAGAAATAACGGTAACAGCATCTATCGAGTTTTCTAAGAATAGGGGAATAATCTTCGAATCCCAATTTTTTTCTACATACTCTTTTGGATTAAATGAACTGCCACTTTTTGTCCAAGCTGAAAAGTCGTAGGCTGAATCAACTGAGCTAGATGTCTTTGACTCGATATCGCTCAATTTGCGCACGGTACAAGAAAACAAGGAACAAGCAAGCAGAACAAATAACAGGAGAGCAAAACAACTTGTAACGTATTTGATATTCTTCATGGGATAACTCCACAGCATCAAAATTACTTCGTATCAATTCGAATAAAAGGGAGCCGTAACCAAAACAATTGCTCACTACGGCTCCCCAATAAATCCATTATTCCCAATTCAATTATTTCTTCGTGAAACCTCTCCACTGATTAGCATTATCAGGAGTAATCAAGAAACAACCGTTGAGCACTTTCTCTTCAGTCAAACCGGTAGACCCAGTCTTGATGAATTTGTCTGCAGTCTTGACAGCCATCTCAGCATTGAGAGCATTTGGCTGCATCGAAGTACCATCAATCTTACCCATCATGATTGAATCGAGAACATCATCGTTACCATCAAAACCCTGAACAAAAATGTCGCTTCTTCCAGCTGAATCAATAGCAGCCTGTGCACCAAGAGCCATGGTATCATTTCCACAAATAATTCCATTTACCTTCGGATTGGACTGAAGAATTGACTCAACCTTGGCATACGCTTCATTCTGATCCCAGTTTGCAGTCTCACGTGCAACCATCTTCATGCCAGGATACTGATCAATTATGCTATGGAAGCCCTTTGAACGGACACCAGCATTGGTATCTGACTCTTTACCAACCAGCTCAATATAGTTGCCTTTTTCCTTCATAAGTCCTACAAAATGCTCAGCACCGAGTGTTGCACCTTGGAAGTTGTTGGAAATAAACTGTGCTTCTGCGATACCTGTGGTGTTGATCTCTCTATCCATGAGGAATACTGGGATTCCAGCATTTTTAGCCCTTTTCAGGTTGTTGGGAGAAGCATCAGAGTTAGCAACATCAATGATGATTGCTACTGCCTTGCTGGAAATGGCGGAGTCGATGATATCACTTTCTTTCATCGGATCATCACCATGTACTGCAAGCAAAGTCCTGTACCCCAAAGATTCGGCTACAGCCTTTGCCGTATCTGCTTCAGCAGTAAAGAAGGTGTTATCCTTATCAGGAGTAACAATAACCATCAACTTAGGACCTGCTGTTTCCTGTGCACCAGCAGCAAACACACCAAAGGTTGAAATAAACATCACAACCAAAGCCAATACCACGATCTTTTTCATCATACATCCTCCTTAATATTCTCACCACAACTGTGGCTCATGAAACCATTCTCAACTAATCTTCTTACCGGTATGGTTAATATCCGGAGAATTAGCCTCCTCTGAAACCGATTTCATACTGTTAAAAGTCTAACACAAATACTTCACATGTCAAGTAACATTCAAATATTTCTCTTACTGGAC